>CAIPVR010000152.1 GCA_903868545.1 uncultured Actinomycetes bacterium | reverse complement strand
GCGGGGAACGCACCGGCAGGGTCGAGGCCGAACCTCGATCCGGCCTCGAAGAACTTCCGGAAGGTGGGCGCGTCGACCGGCTCGGCGCCGTTCAGCATGATCCGCAGGTGCGAGAGGTCGAGCGGCTCCTCGGCCCGCCGCAGCGCCCGGGCCGCGAGCGCGTAGGAGAAGTTGGGTCCGGCGGTGCCGGTGCCGCCGTGGTCGGAGATCCAGCGCATCCACCGCAACGGCCGGGCCAGGAAGTCCTGCGGCGCCCCCTGCACCAGCGTGGCGCCGATCGTCATCGGGATCGTGAGCAGTCCCACGAGCCCCATGTCGTGGTAGAGCGGCAGCCACGACACGATCACGTCCTCGTGCGCCAGGCCGGCCGCCTCCCATGCGCCGTCGAGGTTGTTGCAGATCTGCTCGTGCGGGAGCATCACCCCCTTCGGCTCCGAGGTGGAACCGGAGGTGAACTGCAGCACGGCCAGCGAGGAGGGATCGAGGACCGGCCGCTGCCAGTCCGCTGCGGTCGGGGCGTCGTCGGCGAACAGTTCGTCGAGCCCGAGGAACGGAGGGTCGCCCTCGATCGGCTCCACGAAGGCCGCGAGTTCCGAGTCGATGACCACGAGCGCCGAGTTGGAGCGCCGGATCCGGTGGCGGGTCTGGTCGATGAACTGTTCGAGGGCGCCCATCCGCATGGGCAGCGGCATCGTGACCAGGGTGGCGCCGGCGAGCCAGACACCCTGGATCGCGGTGATCAACCGCCGGGTGGTGGGGCCGAGCAGGGCCACGTGCCGGCCCGGGCCGATCCCGCGGGCCTGGAGCCCGGCCGCCACGGCACGGGCCTCGGTGTGCAGTTGCCCCCAGGAGATGGTGTCGTAGTCGTCGCCGGCGACGAACGTGACCCGGCCGATGCCGGACTCCGCCACGGACTCGAGACGCGGGATCAAGGACTGCACGTTGCTGGAGACCCTCCCGGGGGCGGCGGCGCGGGGCCGCTCATGTCGCAGACCATCTTCGCGCCATCCGCGTCGCCGGCACACCGCCGGACGCGCCCCGCACCCGAACCGGGTTCAGCACGGGCTGCCGGGCTGCGGCGTCACACCACCAGGTTGACCAGCTTCGGCGCACGGGCGATCACCTTGCGGGGCTCCGTGTCGCCGAGTTGTGCCTGCACCTTCGCCGACGACATGGCGGCGGCCACGCAGGTGGCCTCGTCGGCGTCGGCCGCCACCTCCAGCCGGTCGCGGACCTTGCCGTTCACCTGCACCACGAGCGTCACGGTCTCCTCCACCAGCAGCGCCGGGTCGGCCACCGGCCACGAGGTCTCGTGGACGTGGGCACCGCCGTGGCGCTGCGACCACAGCTCGGCGGCCAGGTGGGGCACGGCCGGGGCCAGCAGCTGCAGGAGGGTGTCGAGCGCGTCGTCGATCACGTCGCCGTGCGGTCCGGCGTCGGACTGCACATAGGCCGACAGGTCGTTGAGGTAGGCCATGCAGCGGGCGACCGCCACGTTGTAGGCCCAACGCTCGTAGTCGGTGGTGATGTCGGCCACCAGGCGGTGACGCGCCCGCCGGACCGCCAGGTCGGCCTCCGTCTCGTCGCCGTCTCGGCGGGTGCCGACCACCTCCGAGCCCGGGACGGCCATGCGCCAGAGCCGCCGGAGGAACCGGGAACAGCCCTCGAGGCCGACGTCCTCCCAGTCGACGTCCTCCTCCGGCGGCTTCACCGCCAGGTGGGCGAGGCGCAGCGTGTCGGCGCCGAGGGTGTCGATGATCTCCTCGGGAGCCACGAGGTTGCCCTTCGACTTCGACATCTTCGACCCGTCCAGGCGGATCATCCCCTGCGTGAACAGGCGGGTGAACGGCTCGCGCAGACCCGCCGGTGCCACGCCGAGGTCGGCGAGGGCCTTCGTGAAGAAGCGGGCGTACATCAGGTGCAGCACCGCGTGCTCCGCCCCGCCGATGTACTGGTCCACCGGCATCCACGCCTCCACCGCGTCCTGCCGGAACGGGGCATCCGATGCCCACGGGTCGCAGAACCGCAGGAAGTACCAGGAGGAGTCGACGAAGGTGTCCATCGTGTCGCTCTCCCGGCGGGCCGGGCCGCCGCAGGAGGGACAGGT
>CAIPVR010000151.1 GCA_903868545.1 uncultured Actinomycetes bacterium | reverse complement strand
GTCCACCCGGCCGTCGCGGACGAGTTCCGCGGCCACCTGCGGGGGCACGTACCGGGAGAACAGTCCGGCCACCCGGCGCTGCAGCCGTGTGTCCGCCACGTAGCGCAGCCCGGCCGAGCCCGCCGCGGTCACCAGCACCGCGAACGGCAGGTACACGCTGTGGACCAGCGACCCCGACCCGGCCTGCAGCACGGGTACCACCACGGCGGCCACGGTGAGCGCCACGGTGGCGGCGGTCGCGAGCGCGAGGGGGAGGAACTGCACGGCGAACGCGACGAGTAGCGACAGGGCCGCGACCCACAGGAGGGTGGTGGCGAGGTGCGGGCCCGAGACGAACTGTCGTGACGCGAGGGTGTGGTACGTCGCGGCCTGCACCATCACGCCGGGATCGGTGGAACGTTTGCCCACCGGGGTGGACTGGTTGTCACCCAGGGTCGGGTCGGTCACCCCGACGAACACCACCTTGCCCCGCAACGCAGCCGGGTCGGCCCGGCGTGAGACCACGTCGGCCGCGGACACGTACGGCCCGGGACCTGACGCCGTGACCGGCAGCCCGGCCGGCCAGCTGATCCGGAGCCGGTACCGGTCGTCGGTCGGGACGTAGCGGTCGCCCATCTGCACACCCGACGGGCTCCGCACGATCGGCCGGTCCCCCGAGCCGTTCCGGGCCGCGAGCGCAGCGAGCGCCAGCGACGGAGCCACCTCCCCGCCGGGCAGTTCGGCGACCACGGGCACGGCACGCACCACGCCGTCGGCCACGTCGGCCGCGACCTGTGCATGGCCCACGCCGGCAGCGGCGTCCACGAGCGTGGCGTTCGGCACCGTGAGCGCCGACAGGCGGTCGGGCCGGCCCGCCGAGCTCACCGAACGCCGGGCCGTGGCCGCGAGCACGGTGGGCACCCGTTGCATCGCGGCGGCGAGCGCCGGGTCCTGCTCGGACCGCGCCGAGAGCACCAGGTCGAGCACCACCACCTCCGCGCCGGCATCCGCGAGACGGTTCAGCAACCGGGCGTCCACATCACGGGACCACGGCCAGTCCGGGTCCACCTCCTGGAGGGCGCGGTCGTCGATGCCGACCACCACCACCGACGGGTCGGGCGTTCCGCGGGGGAACGCGAGGTCGGTGAGCACACCGTCGAGGCGCCCGAACCAGCCGCGGGGCGCGAGGAGGCCGGTCACGCCCGTGACCACCGCCGCGAGGAGGACACAGCCGATCGCACGCCGCAGCGTGCGGGCCGAGATCCGCCGGGCGGTCACCGCCGCGTGGCGGTGATCCCCGACTGCTGGGCGGGTGCCACGCCGTCGGTGGTCGGCCAGCTGCACTGCTCACCGAACTGGTCCGGTCGCACCACCTCGGTGCGGTACTCGGCGCGGCCGTCGAGGTCGGTCACCACCCACTCGCCGTCGCGGTACACGGCATCCTTCGGGGTCCAGCGCACCTCGGCCACCACCTTGGCCACCCCGGTCGCCACCGGCTGACCCGTCGCGTCGTCGACGCAGTCGGCGAGCAGTTCCTCGCGGTCCACGTAGGTGGTGCCGTCGAAGCCGAGCGGCCGCTGCGGCCCCCCGTCGACCGACACCGACACCACGCACGACCCCGAGGCCGGACAGGTACGGGAGAACCGGTACGAACGATCCGCGGTGGAGCCCGCCGCCACGAAGTTCGGGTGGTCCGAGCGGTAGTTCGTGCTCACCCCGGTGCGTCGACCGCGGAACTCACCCACGAGGAGCGCGCCCCGCAACTCGGTGGCATCGGGCCGGCCACCGTCGCCCCGCTCGTCGGGCGGGAGGCCCGCCAGCTTCCGGCGGTCGGCCCGGAGGTTCTTCGCGATCCACGGCTCCGCGCGCAACACGTCGGGCGCCACCACGGTGGGACCCACCGGCGGGGCACCACGCGTCACCTCCAGGGTGGCCGGCGCCTCCACCAGCACCGGCGGGCCGTCCACCGGGTCGATCAACACCTTGCCCTCGAGCACCTGGAACACGCAGCGGTCACGGGTCGGGCACTCCGACGCGAACCGGGTGCCCCGCACCGACGCCGTGGCCACCGGGGTCTCCAGCTCGTAGGCGTCCTCCGGCTGCGACAGCTCCCGCACCCGGTTCCAGGTGCGGCCGATGTCCACACCCGAGCGCACCGCCTGACCCTTCGAGGTGTCGGTGAGGCGTTGCACCGTGAGCGTGGCGTTGTTCTCGATCCGCTGCCACGACCCGTCCTGGTAGTTCAACTCCGCGAAGCCCGTGGCGTCGGTACGGACCCGATCGCCCTTCACGAGCTTCTGGCCCCGGCGGGCCGGCTCGAACCCGGCGCCCTTCACCGCCGACTGGATCTTCGTCGTGATGATCTTCAACGTCGCCGACACACCCGCCGGGTCCGGGGTTCCCCCCGAACACCCCGCCGACGACACCACCAGCACCACGACCAACGCCGCTGCGCCCCGAACACCCACGGGCCGTCGACCCGGGGACCGCCTCACGAGGCGACCCCCGACACCGGCACCCGCACCGTTCCCCGCCGACGGTTCGCAGCAGGCGGCGCCGGGGCCGTGTCGGGCAGCGCCAACGACGCAGGCGGTCGAGCAGCCGTCACAGCACGACGCTGCGCGGGCGACAGACGCGACACCACCGCACCCAACACCCCGGGCACCGGCTGCGGCGGCGTCACGACCTCCGCAGGTGCCAGAGGCAGAGCCGTGGTGGGAACCGGTGGTGGCGTCGTCGTGGTGGACGAGGACGGGGCCACGGTGGTGGGAACAACCGTGGTCGTCGACGGCACCGTCGTGGACGGCGGCACGGTCGTCGGTGTCGTGGTCGACGGCGGCACCGTCGTCGGTGTCGTGGTCGACGGCGGCACCGTCGTCGAGGTCGGTGCGGTCACCGTGACCACCGCCGAGGTCTGTGCCGTGAGGCCCTGGTTGTCCGACACCACCAACGTCACCGTGTAGGTCCCCGCAGCCGCATACGTGTGCGATGGGGACGGCAACGACGACGACGAACCGTCACCGAAGTCCCACGCGTACCCCACCACCGTCCCGTCGGGATCCGACGAGCTCAGCCCACTGAGGTCCACGGTCAGGCCCGCCACCGCCCCCGGCGTGATCGCCGCGACCGGCGCCACGTTCGGCGCCACCGACGTCGTGGTGGTGGTCGATGTGGTGGTCGTGGTCGGGACCGACGTCGTGGTGGTGGTCGGGACCGACGTCGTGGTGGTGGTCGGGACTGACGTCGTGGTGGTGGTCGGGACCGATGTCGTGGTGGTGGTCGAGGTGGTGGTGGTCGGGACCGACGTCGTGGTGGTGGTCGAGGTGGTGGTGGTGGTCGGGACCGACGTCGTGGTGGTGGTCGAGGTCGGCGTGCCGGGCGCCGCCACGGACTGGAGTACGAACGCCGTGTCCAGCTGTGCGTCCGGCCGCCCGGAGGTACTCACCGTGCTCGTGGTGGGCAGGCCGGTGCCGCCTTGGAGGTCCTCGAACACCTGGGGACGGTCCTCGACGAGGACCGACACCTGGTTGGTGGTCCCGGGCACCACGGCAACCTTGCAGGTGACCTGCTGGGTGATGTCGCCGGCGAACTCGTACAGCGGCAGGGCGGCCGGCACGGGGAGCCCGGTCGCCTGTTCCTCCTTGAAGATGCACGTCGCGGTGTTGGTGGTACCGGCGGCGGAGGATCTGATGTCGAGGCGGTCTCCAGGGCGCTCGGTGCAGTAGTTGAGAACCTGGGAATTGAACACCGCGAGGACACATTTCGTCCTCATGTCCTCCGACGCGACGAGGCCGGTGATCGTCAGTTCCGGTCCGGTGGGCACCACCTGGAGGTCCAGCCGTGCAGCATCTTGGCCCTGTTCCCCGGGCCGGCCCAGGTCGGTCGAGGCGGTACGGCTCTTCGGGCCGACCATGTCGGCAGCACGGCCGGTCGACACGATGAGGCCGTCGAGACTCCTCGGGTAGAGGTTGGGGCCCTGGGACCCGTCCCCGAACGAAAACGAGGCGCTCAGCACCTCGCAGCAGTAGCGACCGAAGGAGGCCGGGTCACCCACCGTGTTCAGCCCGGTGAGACCGAGCGTGGGCCCGAGCAACCCCTGGAGCCATCCGGGTGGGAGCGAATCGAGGCCCGTGACCGACGCCGTCACCGATGACAACGGCGTGCCCGTGCCCGGCACCGTCACCTGGGTGGACGCCTGATCCGTGGCCCCCCGATCGTCGGTGACGGTGAGCGTGACCGTGTAGGTACCCCCCGCAGCGAAGGTATGGGACGGCGTCGGACCGGTGGCCGTCGCGGACCCGTCCCCGAACGCCCACGAATAGCCGGTGATCACGCCCGACAGGGTGCAACCGCCGCCGGAGGTGGGCGTCTGACAGCGCACGTCGCCGGTGGAGCCGAGCCCGCTGAGGTCGACGGTCAGGTTCGACGTGCCGGTGGTGTCGATCCGCGCTGTTGGCGGCCTGATGTCCGGCACGGTGGTTGAGGTCGTTGAGGTGGTTGAAGTCGTTGAGGTCGTTGAGGTCGTGGCTGAACTGGTCGATGCAACGCTCCCCGCCTCGAGGAACACCGCGCTGTCCACGGCGGCGTCGACCGCGTCGGCGATGCCGATCCGCACCCTGACGCTTTCGCCGGGGGTCACCACCGCCTGGCACGTCTCAACGCCGGTCAGTCCGTCGAACTGGGTGTCCCGTGTCCCCCCGGTGTTGTCGAACTGAATGTCCTGGTTCGCCAGGAAGTTGCACGTGTAGGTACCTCCATCGGCAGGGGTGAAGAACGTGATGGCCAGCGCATCGTCGATCTGACGTGCCTCGGGGTACTCGTCGGTGCCGAACGCGTAGCGGAGCGAGAGCGTGGGCGAGTCGGGAACCACGTCGAAGGAGAGGACGGAGGCGTCAAGCGTGGGGGCGAGGATCCCGCCCTCGAGGACCGGGTCGCCTGGGCCGCCGAACAGGGTGGACGAGGCACCGTTGTCGTTCGGTCCGACCGCGGCGTCAGCCCGCCCGGTGGAGAGAACCACTCCGGCGTCGAAGCCCACGGCGGACAGGTCAGGGAACGCAAAGGATCCTGCAGAGGCCGGCGCACCGGTGAAGGAGACGTTCGACACGGTGACACCCGCTCCGGCCAACGACTGGGCGAGCGCCTCGGCGGTCGTGGTGGTGAGGTCGGTCACGGTCTGGCCCGGCGATGCCTGGGCCGCGGGGACGCCCACGAGCGCGGCGGCCAGTACCCCGATCACGATCAGGACGGCGCCGTGGCGGCGCCCTGCCCTTCCCTCGTTGCGCATCGCCCTGCGCCCTTCCCTCACCCGCGGACGCTCCAGCTCGTTCCGCCCGCTCGTGAACGGCATTCAAGCAGAACACTGTCAACGAACTGTCAACGAGACGTCCCTCAGGCGCCGACGGAGCCGCTACCGATCACGCGGTGGAGGTCACCGGCGTGCAGCGCCGCCTGCACCGTGCGGGGGAGGCCGTGGGCGGGCCCGACCTCCACCACCGTGGCGTCGGGCGGGGGCACCCGTCCGGGACGCAGCGGAACGAGCAGACCGGCGAGCACCCCGAGACGGTCGGTGTCGAGGTGGCCGATCTCGGGGAGTCGTTTCCGGAGTTCCTTGGTGGCGGCCACCCGCCACAGCACGGAGCGGCGGAACCGGTGGTCGTGCACGAGTCGCCGCAGGGTGCCGGCGCCCTCGGCGACCCGGGGGGCGAGCACGGCCACCGCGGGCCGGCCGAGCGCGAACGCGGCGAGCACCAGCACGGTCACGCCGAGCGGACCGGCGGCCCACAGACCCGCCACGGTGTCGCCGAACAGGTTGACCCACAGCCACGCCGAGAGCCCCACCAACGCGGTGGCCACCACCGCGTTCGCAGTGGCGTAGCCGGCGAGGCCCACCTCGCTGCGCCCGGGGCGGCGGCGCGCGGCCAGGGTGGTGGCCACCCGCCCCACTGCGCCGCGGGAGCGCACGGGGAGGTCCGGGACGCGGATGAGGTCCGCGAGGATCAGGGCGCCGTCGAGACCCACGAACGGCAACAGGTTCGACGCCACGTTGAACGCGTTGAGCACCACGAACCGGTACAGCACCACCTGGGCTGTGCCGTCGGGCAGCACGAGCAGTGTCACGGCGGCCACCGACGTGAGGAGCCACTCCGCCCAGGGGCCCGCCGCGGCCTGCAGGAGACGTTGGCGGCGGGTCAGGTGCAGCGCGTCGACGGATTCGACGTAGAACGCGGGCGTGGCGAGATGCAGCCGGAACCCCACCGCGTCGACGGTGCGGCCGTAGTGCACGATCACCAGCGCGTGCGCGAGTTCGTGCACGGCGACCGCCACCAGCCCCAGCGCGAGGACCACCGGCACACGCGCCGACGAGACGTGCAGTTCCACGGAGGACCCCGACACCGCTCCCAGCACCAGTGCCACCAGGCCGGCCACCGCGAGGCCGAGCTGGGCGGCGACCACGGTGGGCCGGAACGCGTGGCGGAGCCCGGCACGGTGCAGGCGACGCACCGTGCGGTCGGCGCGGGCGAGCGGCAGGTCGAGTGTGGCGACGAACCGCGCGGCGCGGCGCCATGGCGACAGGCGCACCGGATCGGCCGGCGCGTCGTGCGCGGCCGGCCCGGTGAACCCTGCGGCCTCGAGTTCGGCCGCGAGTTCCGGGGTGGGGGTGCCGTCGGGTCCGACGTCGGTGTCGTCCACCGCGAACGCGAGGCGGGTGCGGCGGTTGACCACCGTGTGCAGCGTGCGGCCGCCGCGGCAGCGTTCGTGGGTCACCTCCACCCACGGCGGGGCGTCGGGCAGCCGCAACGGCGGCGGCCGGGTCTCGGCAGTTGACTCGGTGGCGGTCATGGCGGATCTGAGGGTGGTCATGGTGGTCTCCGAGGAGTGTGTGGGCGGCACCCGTGGGTGCCCCCCACTCGGGCACGCGAGGTCAGCCCCTGTACCGGCCGGCGGCACTGAAGGTCCGCCGCGACGACGTCGTGTACCGACCGAAGGTGCGGCGTGACAGCGTCGTGACGGTCGTGGCCGACCCGATGGGGGCCTGGGCCCTCGCCGGGTCGACGGGAACGATCTCCCCGTCGAGGTCGTCGAGGTCGTCGAGTTCCATCGGTGCCTCTCCTTTCCCGGCCGGCAACCTGCCGACCGGACCCGACCAGCGTCACCGGTCCGGCGCACCGGTTCCGTCGCCGCGAACACGAACCGAACGTGTCGGCCGACACGGAGACGGGAGACGTCAGAGAGCCCCGGGGAGGCGGAACTCGGTACCGTGTGGGGCGATGGCACGGTCGCTGCTCGACGATCTCGACGGGGTGGACCGCCGTGAGCTGGTGGCAGCGGCCCGCCGCCGGAAGTTCACCCGGGGCGAGGTCCTCTGGCACGAGGGCGACCCCGGCGACACGCTCCACGTCATCACCCGCGGCTACGTGGCGGTGCGCGTGTCCACCCGCATGGGCGACGTGGCCACCCTCGCGGTCCTCGGCCCGGGCGAGCCGGTGGGCATCCACGCGCTGGTGAACTCCGACGCCCGTCGCAGCGCCAGCTCCGTGGCGCTCGACAAGGTGGAGACCCTCTCGTGGACACGGGCCCAGGTCGACGAACTGCGGAGCCGCTCCCGCGACGTCGACCGGTTCCTCATCGAGGTCCTCGTGGACCAGGTGCAGCGGCTCTCGGGCCAGGTGCTCCAAGCGCTGCACGAACCGGTGGAGACCCGCCTCCTCGCCAACCTCGCCGCGCTCGCCGAACTGTTCGACCCCGACGCGGAGGTGGCCGCCATCCCCGTCACCCAGGAGGACCTCGCCTCCATGGCCGGAACCACCCGCCCCACCGCGAACCGGGTCCTCAAGGACGCCGAGGCCGACGGCCTCATCGCCCTCGCCCGCGGCCGGGTGGACGTGCTCGACCGGACCGGCCTCTCCCGTCGGGCCGGCGGCTGAGCACTGCGCGCGGACCTCGCGTGTCGGCACGCAGCGATGCCCCACCCGGTGGGCAATCAGTTCCCCACGGCAGCGTCCACGAGAGCAGGTTCGCTCGGCGCCGTCCATTCCTCGACCGGCAGCCTCAACGCGTGAGCGGGATCCGGTAGCGGCGCTTGGTCGACGAACGGGATCACGGTGTTCAGGTGGATGGGGGTCGGGCGACGGTGCCCGGCGGGCACCCCGCACCTGCGCGCAGGGGGTAGCCACTCCGCGGTTCGTTCGGCAGCGTGGTGGTACTCGACGGGGCGGGTGACGCCGGATCGGTGGCGCACACCACCCACGGGTTGAGGAACATCCCGGCCGACCCACCGTACGGGTCGTCCGCGCGAGGGACCCGGTCCGGAACGAACAGCGTGCAGATCACGTCGCCGCAGGTGGCACCGGCGGCCTCCATGCAACGGTCGAAGCTCCGGAACTTCGCGAGGCGCGAACCGTTGGGGTCGCGCACGCCGTTCTCGAGGTAGGACCGATCGTCGGCCTCGTCGGTCATCCCGCCGGCCATCGTTTCGGTCTCGACGACACCGGAGCGTTCGCGGCACACCGCGGACGCGTCCCCCTCGGGACCGTCGAGCCCGTTGGAGCGGCCGGCGCACCCGGCGACCGCCGCGACCGTGAGCAGGGCGGCGGCGAGCAGCCGCATACCGTCGCGACGGGCGCTCGGGGTGCGGGGCGTGTGGTGGGACGAGCTGGTGCTCATGTGAGGTGTCCCTCCCTACGGGTACGCATGTGGATCATCCCCCTCACGGCCGATCGCCGTCGGCCTCGGGTCGAGTACAGCACCACGTCGTCAACCGACGGTCAACGGGCCGGACCGGGGCGCTCACGCGGCGGCGCCGGGTGTGAGCGTGACGAACCAGATCACGGTGGCGACGAGGCCGAGCGAGCCGATCACCAGTCCGACCACGCACAGGTACCAGCCGGGGGGCGGGTCGTCGGAGGTGGCCACCCGGGACCGGCCGGTCACCCCGATCAGACCGAAGCCGATGGCGAACACCGAACCGAGCCCGAACAGCCACAACAGGCCCAGGACCAGCGACGCCCATCCCAGCGGACGCAACGACCGCCACGGCCCCGCGGCGTAGTCGCGGGCGGTGTCACGCTGCGCGGCGAGCAGGCTCTCGTCGAACGGGTTGTCCATGGTCACCCTCCTCGTGGCCGGCTCCGAGCGGCACGGCAACCCCATCGTCGCCGTCGACCGGCCGGCGCACCGTGTTGCAGGCCACACCATGTGTGTATGCCCCGACACACTCCGCCCAACCTTGTGCCACCCCCACAGACTCAGGTGGAACGGGCTGGCGGGTCGACCCGACACCGGGCCGACCCACCAGCCACAACCCGACGGGGTCAGTCGCAGGGCTCCCATGTGGGGGCGGGGACGGGGTAGGGGAGGGGTTGGTAGACGGGGCAGTTGGCCGTGAAGTCCTTCCGGACCCTGAAGCCGGGCACGGCGGCGCCCTGGGGAACCCGCACCGACACGGCGGCAGCAACCGACCGGGTCGTGCCGGCGGGAATGCCGCTTGACCAGCTTCTCTTCCTCCACTTGATCTTGATGTTCCCTACCTTGTACGGGGGTGTGACGTCCCAGACCTCGCACTGGTCGAAGGACTGGCCCACACTCACGCCTGCGGCCTGCACTCCGACGGTGGTGCTTGAGCAGTCTCCCTTGTGATCCGACCGGGGGTCCCAGTCAACGTTCTCCATGCCGCTGCTGTTGCGGGGCCTGACGGAGAGCGTCATCGAGGTGAGCCGTGGGCTGCGACCCCAGTCATCCTTGGTTTCACCGCTCGCCCAGGTCTCGAACATGTAGTAGTCGTAGCTGGAGTCCCCATCGTTCTTCACCTTCCATTTCCTCCAGCACCAGAGCATCTTGCCGTAGCTGCGCTCGATCAAGCTGCAGTCGGATCCCTTCCGCACTGCTGAGCTTCGGGCCTCCCGAGTCTGCACGGCCGCCGGGTCCTCGCCCTGGCCGATCTCGTAGGCCGAGTCCAGATCGTCGTCCTCCTGGTCCGCGCGGGAACCGGGATGCGCGTCGATCGTCACTCGTGTCACCGCGCTGGTTGCACCTTGCGGGTCAACCGCCATGTAGTCGAACCATTCGGTTGCCGGCCCGGTGGGTGGCGTGTAGGTCAGCGAGCCGTCCACTTCGGCGATGAGCCGGGTCGAGGGGATCGACGAAGCGACCATCTTCACGGTCAGCGCCTCGCCCTCGCGGTCGACGTCGTTGGTCGTCAGGTCCTCGGGGTAGATGCCGAACGGATCGGGGTCCGCGATGTTGGCGTCGAGCGCGTCCATGGCTGCGACCGGTGCCGCATTCGGCCCGGTGATCACCCGTACTTCGTCCATCCCGGTGTTGAAGACGGCGTTGAACGTTACGGTGAGCCGGTCCGCGCTGATCTGCACCCAGTCGCTGTCAGCAGCGAGCTCGAGGCCCCGCACACCGGTCTTGTCGTAGGTGGTCGACACCGAGCCGAGCGCCGCGTCAGCAGCGGTCAGTGTCGGGTCGGTCACCTGAAGGCCGAGCACCGGCTGGGAGAAGGTCACGCTGCCGGTCCGTGTGATGGTCGAGGTCTGGCCGGCGACACGGTCGGCGTGCAGCATGAAGCTGCTCACCACCCGCCCAGCACCCAGCGTCGTGCGCTGAAGACCTGCGGCACTGGTGAGCTTGGCGGGCTTGCCGGGGACGTCGACGGTCACCGGGGCCGAGAGCTGCACGTTGCTGCGCTCGGCGAACACCCGAGGACCGCCGTCGTGGGTCGCACCATCGAGGGCGCACGAGGCGGGCGCGCTCGTCTTGAGCGTGGTCCCGCCGACGCTGACGATGCTGCCACCGCTCTCCTGCGCACCGGCCTCGACGGTCGAGATGGCCGTCGAGGCGGCCGGAGCGAGAAGTGCCACCGCCAACACCGAACACAATCTGCGTGTTCGGTGGCGCGGTGACCTGGTGCGGTTCTGGTTCATCATGTGCTCCCTTCGTGACACGGGCCTGGTCCGGCCCCTGTGTCGTCGATGCTGGGACAGCCGGTGTCCGATCACCGTCAGGGGCCGCACACCCGGACTGTGCGCACGACGACACTCCGAGGCAGGACCCGTGGGCTGTACGACCGGCCTACCGGTTCCGCACGGCGCTCGAGACGTAGCCGGGGTGGTTGGGTTTTCTGGAGGTGATCTCGACGGGTCCGCTGTTGTTGGGGTTGCGCGATCGTCCCCCCGGGCTACCCGTCGCGGACCCGGCCGGGGTTCGGTCAGCCGCCGGCCCGGTCGATCACGTCCGCCCGGCCGCGGGCGAGGACGATGAGGCCGTCGGCCCCGTCGTCCCTGGTGGCCCCCGCCCCGTGTCGGCCGAGACGTGTCGGGCAACGCTGGCGGCACGTGCAGCGTCCCCGTACCCTCGCCATCACCGTGAAGCCAACTCGCGGAAGGCGGAGACTGTGTCGTGGCGGCTCGTTCGATGGATCGTCGGTGCCGCGATCGTCAGCCTTGCTGTGTGGGTGATCTGGACCGGGCTGGGCCGCTCGCCGACGCCGCTCGCGGGCAAGGCGATCGAGCTGGACCTCGGAGCACTCCCGCCAGCGGCTCCGCCGCTCGGTCCGCAACCGCTCGCCAACGCGCCGGTGAGCCCACTGGGACCAGGCACCTTCCGCACGATGGTGGGGCCCCGTGTCACGTTCACCGTGGACGACCGCTGGAGCCTCGAGGCGATGGACGCCAACCAGGCGGCGCTTCTCTTCGGCAGCTACGCGCCGATGAACATCGCAGCACCACGTCTCGAGTGGGTGGACCTGACAGGTGCCGGTGCACGTGTGGTGCCGCAGGCGTTGCGGGGCGTCGTCGGGAGTGTCGGCGCGGACGAGTTCGCGCGGTGGGAGCCCCTCCCTCGGGATCTGGCCGGCTGGTTCGCCGACAACTCGCCGTTGACGACTGGTCAGATCGAGGCCGCGGTCGTCGGCGGCCGTGCGGCCAGGTCGTTCACCTTCACCGTGCCCGATCTTCCTCCCGGTGCGGCGGCGTGCGTCGTGTGGGCCTGCGAGCGGATCTTCGGTGGCGAGAACTGGGGTTGGCCCGTTCTTGAAGGCGATGTGGGGCGGATCTGGATCGTGGAGGTCGATGACCACACGCTGCTCATCCAGCTCCGGTCCCAGCCGAACGACGCCGACCTGGTCATGCCGGCCGGAAGCACTGTCGTGTCGTCACTGCGGATCGAAGGTGTGAGGTGACTCGTACCCGTGGTCCGGTGTCCGGGTGGCGCCGGTCCGTCGGCCACTCGGTGGCCATCGCGCTCCTCGTCACGGTCGCCGTCACGCTCGTGGCTGCCATCGGCTCTGCGCGGCCCGTTCTCGAACGCGTGGACGATGCCGCGACCCCGAGGATCGGTGCGGATCCGCGCGTCGTGGTCGTGGCGCTCGACGCTGACTTCTTCGCCTACGCCGCAGCGTCGAACTTCGGGGTCGTCTCCATCGCCAATGCCTTCGGGTACAACCTCGGTGTTCCGACCACCTCGTACATCGTTCGCGATGAGGTCTTCGACGCGATCAACCCGGGAATGGCGGCGCCTGCATTCGACGACGTGGCAGCGAGGGTGTTCCCGAACGTCAGCGGAGCGGTACTCGTGCGCACCGGGGTCGGGGCCATCGCCGAGCCGGGCAGCACGTTCCCTCGGATCATCGGCGATCCACCGACCGACCAGCTCCGGCGGTCCGTGCAGGCCGTTGCGTTCGACAGTGCCGCCCCAACCGGGGACAGCGAAGTGGCGCGGACCGCAGCACTTCTCGGCGACGCTGCGGAACCCGGGGGCAAGGTGGTGCCCTCCTCCGCTCTTGTCGCCCTGCTCCGTTCCCAGGGTGGCCGGTCGAAGGTGGTCCTGATGGGTGACGAACTGCTCGTCGGCCGCCGTCACGTCCCGATCGACAGGCGAGGACGGATCCGTGTGTCGTACTCGGATGCCCTGCTCCCGGGTGGCCGCTCGGTTGTGCCCGCTCGGAGCGTGATCGAGGGCCGTGTCGACAACTCCGTGTTCGAGGGGGCCACGGTGGTGGTCGGTGTCACCGACCCGACGAGGGCGCGGCTCGTGCCTGCGCCGATCTCGGGCGACAGGGAACTCCCTGCTGCGTTCGTCGACGCGAACGCGGTGAACACGCTGCTCACCGACAGCGTCACCCGGCCGGTCCAACCCGCCCTGCAGGTAGGGCTCACGTTCGCTGTCGCACTGGCAGTGGCCCTCGGCTCTCTTGCGGTATCACTCGTCATGTCGGTCGTTCTTGCGGGTGTCGCCGTCGCCGCGCTGTGGAACGGTGCTGCGCTGATCGGGAATCACGGCTACTCGATACAGGTCGGGGTGCTCCTGTTGGCGGTCCTGGCTGCCTTTCTCGCCACCGTGGCATGGCGGGCCGGCCGGGAGTTCCTTCGGCGCCGCCGCCTCGTCAGGCTGTTCAGCCAGTACGTCCCGGCCACCGTTGCGCGTCAACTCGTCGAGCCGGAGCAGCTCAGGGTGCTCTCGGAGGGCACCAGGTTGGATGTGACGGTGTTGTTCTGCGACCTCCGCGGCTTCACCCCGATGTGCGCGCGCCTGGATCCAGCGGAGGTGCGGGTCGTGCTGGACTCCTTCTACGCGGCGGTGTCGAAGGTGCTGCTGACGTACGGGGGAACGATCATGCAGTTCACCGGCGACGAGGTCTTCGGAGTGTTCGGTGCACCACTGGCCCAGACCGACCACGCCACCCGGGCGATTCGCGCAGCGAAGGCACTTCTCGCACTTGCCGACGACCCGGCGCTCGACCTGCCGTCGTTCGGGATCGGCCTCAACAGCGGTGATGTCGTGGCTGCGAACGTCGGCAGCGAACTTCGGCGTCAGTACAACGTCATCGGTGACGCGGTGAACGTGGGTGCGCGGCTGTGTTCGCGGGCCGCAGGGGGTCAGGCAATCGTGGCCGCCACGACGGTTGCCCGTGCCGGTGAGCTCGACCTACCGTTGGAGAGGATGCCGGCCTTGGAGTTGAAGGGCGTGGAAGGACCGGTGGCAGCCTTCGTCATGGAGGCGCCAAGGGGTGACCGGACCGCCGTCCCGGCGGGAACGTCGGAGGGCATTGCCGTTCCCACGACCCCAGGGGAACAGGCGCACGACCCAGGAAGAGGGGGGTACTGATGGCCGGACGACTTCGCACCCGTGTGGCGCTGAGCGCGCTCGCGGTCATGCCCGCCGTTCTGGTGGTGGCCTGCAGTGAAGCGCCCTCGGGGCGAACCGAGTACTGCTACTCCTACGGGCCTCCGGCGACGCAGGACACGACGACGTCCTCGGCTCCTCCATCGACCACTGTGGTCTGCTACGGGCAGCCGCTCGCTTCGACCACGACGACGACGATCATCGGCTATCCCGCTCCATCCGGCCCGTCGGTCACCTTCGTCGGTACCCGCACGGTGAAGTAGCGGGCTCGGTCGCCCGCAGTGGTCGCCGCCACCGTTGCGGCGCCGTGCGTCGCGATCCGGCCGGCGAGCCGTACACGCCAGTGCTCAAGGACCTGTACAACGGCGTGACCGCCCTCCGGTTCTGGCCCGATGGCCCAGCTGCGCCCGAGCCGGGCTGACATCGGCCTCGGGACGCGAGTCGGGACCCGGCCGAGCGGCCGGCTCCCGACGGGCCGACCCGAAGGTCGGTCAGTACGAGCAGTACGTGGTGTACTGCATGTTGAACCAGCTGTACGGGTTGTTGATCCAGTACCTGGACGGGATCGTGAGGGTCTCGACCCACGCCGTCGCCCCGGCTGGCGCGTAGGCGAACTGCACCTGGATCTCGTACACATGACCCGGGATCATGGAGTTCAGACCCCCGAACTCCTGCGTTCCGCCGCCGGCCGGCACGAACACGTTCTTCCAGGCGCCGTAGCGCCACGCCGAGTTCGCCGTGACGTCACGGTTCAGCTGCCGGAGGGCGTACCAGCCACCCGACGTGTAGCTCGTCGGCATGTAGATGGTCGTGGTGGTCGCTGCGGTGCCGTTCCGTCGATTGCAGGCGGATTGCACCCCGATCACGCCCTGGTTCCCGCAGTTGCCGGCATAGCAGGTGGGCGTGGGCACGTACGGTCCGAAGAGCACCGTGCCGTCGGACATCACGGTCGACGGGCTCGCCGACCCGAGGGTCGACGTGGCCGCCCCGGCGGGGTTCGCAGCGGCGACGAGTCCGACGACGAGCAGTCCGGCGACGGCCGCCAGTCGGGCGAACCGCAACCGGGATCGGTGCAGCCGGCGGGAGCGGGTTCGGGCGAGGTGTCCGCCGGACTCCTCGATGTGGTCGATGGTGTTCGCTGTCATGTCGGTCCCTCCTCGGGTTCCGGGCCGACCTTGCGCCGGCACGGTCCCATGGTCGGGGGAAACGGGCCGGTCGACCGTCCGCCGTCCGACGCCCGGAACGTGTCGGAGCTGACACTTGGTCGCTCCCCCGGTCGTCCGCTGCGCCATCCGAGCGGGAGGACCGTCAACAGCTACGTGAGGCGCTGGTCGTGCGGCGAGGGTGGTCGTGGTGGCGCGCCCCCAGGGCGAGAGGACCATCGGACCGGGTGCTGGTACCACCTGTACTCTTGCGCGTTCTCTCGAGGGTTCTCCTGCAGCCCCGGGCCTCTGGGAGGTCCGCGGAACCCTTGGATTCGGGCATGGTGAGGTACCCCGGTGGGGGTTCGTGCTGCCGTTCTGGTACGGCTCGGGGCGTTCATCTGGTAGTGACGGTCCCCGGTCGGCGCGGCGGCGCAAGCAGGTTGGTCGTGGGGCAAACAGCGCCCTCGGTGTCGCCGCGCTGGTCTCGAGCTGTTGGGTGGTTTGCTTTCCGGTGCCCGGCCCGTGGCCGCCCTTTGTGCGACGCCGTGCGGTGAGGACGGTTGACGAGCTGGCGGGCCCGGGGACGGTCCCGGCATGGCACATAACCCGAACAAGAAGTTGTCCAAGCGTCGAATGCGCCGCACCATCGAGCGGGACGCGCTGGCCTTGGCGGCGTGGCCGTGGCTGGGCGCTCTGGGCGCGGTCATCGAGGTAGTGATTCCGCCCGCAGCGACGGGCCGGCCGCGAGCGTTCAACGGCGCGTCACTGATGCTGTTGGTGGCGCTGCGGTGGCGGGCCAAGTCGCTGGACCATGCCGAGGGGTACCTGGCGGACAACTGGGAGCGGGTGCGCCGCCACGGCTTGGCGCACGGCTGCAGCTTGCACGAGCGGCCGCCGCGGTGGGAGTACCTGCGCACGATCCGGGAGGATGTCCGCTTCGCGGAGTTGATCGAGGCGTTGGATCCGGTCTTCATCGATGCCGGTGTGGGCACCGCCCACGCGGTCGGGTTGCTCGCGGACCCGGCTGGTCCCCACATCGTCCCCAGACGCTCCTCGCACCTTCGGGGTGACGGCACCACCACCAAGCACATGACCGCCGTCCGCACTGACGCCGACGGGAAGGTGCGAGGTTCGAGGGCGACGCGACTGGCGCCGCGAGCGCCGGAGAAGTTGGTCACGACCAAGAACGGAGCCGAACTGACGGGCTACCCGCTCACAGCCTGGACCGTGCACGGCGACCAGCGCTGGCAGCGGGTGGTGCTGGCGATCGCCCCGCACCCGGAGGGCGACGAGATCACCGTCGCCGAGGCGGCGCTGCACTGTGTGCTCGACCGGACGCCCGTGCCCGTCACCGTTGGCTACGACCGCCTCATGCAGGGAGCTGCCCAGGCGCGCATCATGCGGAGAGGCGCGCTGCCCATCGTCGAGCACGGCCAAGCCGACTCGAAGGTCACCGACCCGCGTCGTGTCGTGATCCTGCCCGATGACCTGGTCCCTGTGCGGGGGTCGAAGGCCACGAAAGAGACCCGCAAGGGCAAAGGCCGGCGCCGCCGTTCCAGCGACGCACCGACGGAGAAGCGGCGTCTCGCCGTCGCGCAGTTGGCCGACGCGGTGCACGCTGGCCGGCACGGGCCATGCCATCACCTGCTGGCGACAATCGACACCTGCCTCGTGGTCCACGACGGCGGCTCTGATCGGGACTGGTGGCACCGCACCGAGGTGCCACCTCTCGTGCGCGTGGAACGGGTGGCGAACGGCGACGGCACCTACACGCTGTGGGGAGTGTGGCGGCTGCGCTGTGAGCACGCCGACCGGGCGAACCGCTACTTCGAACACCGCGTCGAGCTGTCGGGCAAGACGGGCCGATCTGCCACGGCGAACCGGTTGGCGGCATACCCCTACCTGCACCCTCAGGCCTCGGGCCTGTACGGCTGGCGCAACGACATCGAGTCCTTCTTCTCCTGGCTGAAGCGGCAGATGCCCTTCCACGGGCACGCCACGTCGCTGCGCTACCTCGACTTCGTCTTCGACGTCATCGGCGCCGGGGTGCTCAACAACGCCATCGCCTACGACCTCCACGGCCGCAGCGACGACTGATGGGCAGGTCGGGTTGACGCAGGGGCCGCCGCCGGGACGGTCCCGGCATGCACACCACAACCTCCACCGCTGGAGCGGCCGTTTCGGTGCCCCCCACCGGACTCCGGGTTCCGGACGTCGTCAACCCCGATGCCACCCTGCGGCTCCTCAGCTCCACCGGCATCGAGCCCGACCCGGCATGCGGTGACCTCCTCGCCGAACTCGCAGACCACGCCCACCACCGAAACCCGACCATCGCCGCGGACCGGTTCCTCGCACCCGGCATGGTCGATCTCGCCCAACGGTGGGCGGCGTTCGTGGCCGCCCACGCCTACGACGGGGACGCCCCCGACACGATCGCCCGGCCTCCCTGGACCTGCCCCGCCAGACGGCGGGGCAGGCCGCTGACCCGCACCGAACAGGCCTTGTGCCGGGTCGCGGTCCAGCGCTGGGACACCCGCAGCGACGTCACCCCCGCCCAGTACGCGCTCGCAGAGGCATCCGCCACGTCCGGCGAGCTCGCCAAGCTCCGCATCGACGCCGTCACCGTCGCCGGCCACGTGCACGCGGCACTGCCCGGAGGCCGAGACCAGCTCCCTCGCACGGCGACCCTCGACGACTGGCAGACCCGCACTGTGCTCGCACGCCTCACCGTGCTCACCGACCGGGACCGCGCCCAACCCCTCGTGTACGACGGGACCGACCCCGGCACTGCGAAGGCCCAGGCGTCAGCGTCGGGGAACCTCGCCCGAGTCCTGCGGGTCGCCGGCCTCAGCGGTGACCGCTCTCTCAATCCCACATCGATCCGCAACGCCTGCGCCCGTCGCCTCCACGACGACGGCATCCGCCTCGAAGAGATCGCCGCCGCCATGGGCGCCAAGAGCCTCGACAGGCTCTGGTCCGTGCTCGCCGAACACCAAGACGACGGCGCTGGCGGCTAACCGGCACTGCACTCCGCTGTCCGAGCGTCCCGAGGCCCTTGCGTTGCCACACAGATGCTTGCATACTGCAATCATGCCGAACATCCTCGTCCGCGACGTCCCCGACGACGTCCACGGCGCCCTCCAACAGCGGGCCGAACAGCGAGGCCAGTCCCTGCAGCAGTACCTGTCACAGGAGCTCACCCGGATGGTCGAACGTCCCACTCCCGAAGAGCTCTTCGCCCGCATCGCTCGCCGCCAGGGCGGCAAGGTCGGCCTCGAACAAGCTGTTGCCGACCTCGAAGGCGAACGCCCCGCCTCGTGATCGTCGTCGACGCGTCGGTCCTCGCCAATGCCCTCGCCGACGACGGCCTCGACGGCGCAACCGCCCGCAACCGACTCGCCGGTGCCGACACGCTTGCCGCTCCCGACCTGGTCGACGTGGAGACCACCGCGGTCCTCCGGAAACGATGGATCGCCGGGGACCTCACCGACCAACGCTTCTCCGACGCCGTCGGCGACCTGGAGGAACTCGACCTCACCCGATATCCGACCCTCCCGCTGATGCGCCGGGCATTCGAGCTGCGCTCGAACGTGACCGCCTACGACGCGGCCTACATCGCTCTCGCAGAACGACTCGGCTGCACGCTCCTCACCGCCGACCAACGGCTGGCAGCCGCCCCGGCCATCGCGTGTCCGGTCGAAGTCCTTCATCCCTGACCGCCGACCGGTCGGCGCCGCCCGACGGCAGAGTCGATCCGGCACTTCATTCACTCAGCAGTCAGTCGCCGCACTCGTCGATGAGCACGTCGGAGGACGAGTCGTCGTGCGTCACCGCGGTGACGCCGAGGTAGTAGCCGCCGGCGGTGCTGATCATCCCGGTGATCCACGTCTGGTCGTCGTCGGTGACCCCTTCGCTTGTCCTGATGGGGTCGTCGTCGGCTGCGGCGTTGTCGAAGTACGCGATCGCGTCGGCGGGTGTCCCAGGGATCCGTAGCACGGTGACGAGCCCGCTGTTGCAGTCGATCAGCAGCGCCGGGGCGACGAGGCTGCGACCGCCTGGCGGGACGGAGAACACAGAGCCGCGAAGGAAACTCAGGAACGGGTCGATGCCGTCGTCGATCGGTTCACCTGCACCGGGCAGCCCGGGTTCGGACCCGACGTCGGTGAGTTCCGGCAGGACAACCGCGCCGTCCGGAGCTGCGGGCCACGTCTCGGGGCCACCCGGGCCACCAGGACCGGACTGGGCGAGCGCCCGCTCGTAGCGGAGCTCGCTCGAGCCGAGGCCTGGCTGGTCGCCCTGGGGCTCACCGACGCGAACCACCAGATGCGAGACAGGTCGCAGCGAGCAGTCGTTGCTGCCGTCGTCGCCTCCGACGCAGGTGCGGCTCGCTCCCACCTTCATGAACATCGACACGTCGCCGATACGAGCGGAGCAGTCGAGGAGGTTCTCACCGTCGAGTGCGGGCTCGGTCAGGAACCTCGCGGACGCGGCAGCGTCGGCCGGGCTGTCCGGCGGGATCATCGTCGTGGTCGCGTCCTCAGCGGTGCGATCGGGGGCGGTGACGATCTCCACAGTGCAGCTGTTCACCGCCGAAGCCTCGGGCACGCCGAGAGCCGACACGTACTCGTCCCACACCTCGGCCGGGTCGCCATCGATGATGAACACCGCCTGCCACCCCGGCGCCCGCCCGGTGTCTCGGCCTTCCCAGGTCTCGGGTGCCATGCCCATGTTCGGCGGCGCCCACGGGAACGCCCGCGCGACCAGCTGGCTGCCCTCCACCACGTCAACTCCCGGCGCCAACGGAGTGCCCGGGCCAGCCAGATCGTCGGCGCCCACCGAGGGAGCACCTGGAGTGCCGTCGCCGGTCTCGTCGGGATCACCGCACGCCACGGCCAAGAGGCCACACACGGCAACCACCCCGACGGCCGCGACCAACCTGAGACGCGCCCCCCGGACGCCTACTCCCATGCGCCGACGGTACCGCCCCCCGACCTCCGACCGCCCTTGGCCGACTCCGGAATCAGCGGAGCCACGTGTCGCCATCCGCCAGCAACAGACGGGACTCGATCCGGCACTACTCGTCCAAGCGGACAGAGGCCCTGCGAACTCGCACGACCAGCATTGCCCCGAAGAGCGCGGCCAGAGCCAGGGACGCTATGCCGCCAATGGCCCACAGCACTCTGATCCAGCCGTCGTACTCGGACGCTCGGCTCAACGACGTGATGGACACGATCGCGAAGAAGGCACACCACAGGCTCAGCGCCCACGCCGACGATGCCCGAGCAGCTCGTTTCCACTTCGGGCCGACCTCCGCCATTCCGATGACGGTACCGAGGCCACCACCGCCTGGGCACGACTCGTGCGCAGCACTCACCGACCGATCCGGCACTTCATGCCTGGGGTGCAGGCGGCCCCGGTCGTGACTCGACTGGCGGACGTCGCGGGTCACCGCCTGATGCTGCGGAACGGATCCCTACGTCGGCGACGCAGCCAGCCGTAGCCGATGACCACGTAGGCGAGGAGCAGCCACGCAGGTGTGACCAGTTCCCCCACCGACCAGCAGGCGAGCAGCCACAGGGCCGTGGGGGTAGCCAGATCGAGGATCAACTCGATCGTTCGTGTGGGCTCATCCACGGAGCGGATCGCCACCGGAGACGACGCCCACGGGCCCACGACCTGTTCCCGATACCGGCGCAGTGCCTGGACCTTGAGCTCGGTCGCCGTCGCCCGACCCATCGACAATCCCTCATCACGTGCCGCTGCGACGAATGACGGCAACTCGACCGCAGAGCCGTCACCGCGCACCGCCAGGCCGAGGCTCCACGACCCGACCGGCGTCGCCCCGACGCGGATTCCCGACGCCCCCGCCGTCGTGACCCACTTCCGTTCGGCGGTCTCGACAGCCACCACGTCCGCGATCGTCTCCCATGGCACCTCGGCCCATGCCCAGAAACGACGGATCTGCAGACCCTGCGAAGTGGCCGACACACCCCGCCGCAGCAACCCGGCCGCGATCGCACTCCCGATGAGCAGCGACACGGCTGCGAACACGACGCCGGCCCACCTGTTCGTCACCGGCAGGCCCGCAACCTCCATCCGCCCGCTCACCGCTCCGGCGGCACCGAGAGCTGCTCCGAACAGGCCCGCTACACCGCAGAGGAGTGCTTGGATCACCTGGGTACCGGACGGGCCGAACCACAACACCCCATCGGCGTAGCGGACCCCGCGAACGAAGTCCTCCTGAGGCGTCAGTTCGAACCGGTCAACCACGCCGGCCACCGCACCCACCACCCATCACCCGCCCAGTCTCCCAAGACAACGACACAACATGCTTCCGGCACTACTCGGTCAGGTCTGGGCGCGATCAGCGCTCGGTCGATCCGTGTCGGTCACGAGCATGCAGGCGAGCTGCGTCGAGCACGTCGATCCACACCCGGCGACGTTCAGCCCCCAGCAAACCGCTGCCTCTGATCGGTCCACGGTTCGGGCGACCGTTCCACTTCCACGACTCGTCAGGACGATCAACGGTCCACCAGACGGACCACGGCGCGACACCGCGGGGCGTCTCGCTGAGCGGAACCACCTCGAAGCCGTCGACGGTGCCCAGATCCACGGTTGAACGAACGGGGCGATAGCCCGACACGACCCGGCCGTCGCACACGACCACCCGGGATGACATCTTGGCGATGGCCAGCACCACCATCGCCACTACGGCGACCACAGCTCCAGGCACCAGTCCGCTCGTGGCGCACAGAACCGTCACCATGGCCAACGTCACTTCGACAGAGACCGAGAAGCCGGAATCAGAGAACCAGATCGTGCAGCAGTCCCGAGCGGGGCAGCCGAACACGCCGTCCAGCCAGCGCCGCAGCGACCATGTCGCTCGTTCCCCGTTCCTCCACCCCGGAGGACCCTACGGCATCCGATCCGCGTGGGAACCACCTCATCGGGGTTCGATCCGGCACTTCGTGCCGATCGGACGGCCGTCCCCGAACGGCACTTCGGTGATGCGTCATCCAGGTGTGGGGCTGTGGCTCGGTCGCAACCTCCCGCCCTACGGATCGTCTCGTCGGCTCAGCGCCCTGGGACGTCGGATCAGAGACAGTTGCCGTTCCCGCAGTCGATCATCGCCGACACCATGAACACCAACATCACTGCGAAGATCGCTCCGATCGCGACGACGAGGATCGCCACAACCGCGACGGAGATCCGCTTGGCGGGCGACCAGGTCGCCGCTCGACGAGAGCCGGGGTCACGGCCGCCCGGGTACCGGCTGGGGTCCCTGGCTGGTGAATTGACGAAGCCGGTCCATGCGGTTCCGTCGAACCAGCGTTCAGAGGCCTCATGCCACGGGTCCGGGTACCACCCGGCGTGGGCCGGGCCCTGAGGGGAGTTCGTCTCGCCGACCGCTTCCACCGTCATCAGTGTTGCAGATGCAACCATGTGGTGGGCGGGCCACTCCACAGGCCACATCCGGCACTGTCCTGTCGTTCTCGTGACATCCGAGGTTGCGGGCCGTACGAGACCTCAGGAGTCCGCGGGGGCGATGCAAGGGAGTCGAGGGGCCGTCGGCTGCTGGCCACCGCCACAGGGCCTGGATCGATCGGTCCCATGAGCTCAGCTCGTCCCCTTCCGTGGAGTCAGGTCAGGCCCATGACCCGACCTGGCTCCACGGATCGAGCGGCCCTCTCAGGCGGAGTAGTCGAGGACCTGCTCGGGAAGGTTCATCCCGCCGGCCAGATCGACTCCATGGACCTGCTGCACGTGCGTACGGAACCACGCGTCGAAGGGGTCGTCCGACGTCGCCACGCCGAAGAGCGACGCCGCGAGGTCGTCGGACTCGAGCAGCACGATGGCCACGTCGCCGATCGGCGTCGACTGGATCCACGTCGCCTCGCGGGTGATGCCGTGACGGTTTCGGGACGCCCGGTGGCCGTCGGCCCGGTCACCCTGCCAGCAGGCCAGCATCTCGTCTCGGTCGGCGTCGGTGGCGCCCGGCAGCAACGGGAGGGTGAAGCAGATGGTCTCGCTCATGTGGTTGTCCTTCGTTCGGTGATGCCGGTCGGCATCGGTGTCTGGTACCTCCTCACGATCGGTCGATCCGAGCGACCCGCCCATCCCCGGAGAACTGGGATATTTCGCGCATGTGGATGGACGGGCCGGACCTTCGGGTGCACGATGCCGAGGTGGCCGCAGCGGATGCCCGGAGGCTCGCCGACGAGGTCGAACGGATCGGCACCCGCGGGCTCCCCTACGCCGAGCTCCACCGGGCGATCACCGACCGAATCCGCCAGGTGATGCGGGTCGACGCCGCGTGCTGGCACGGGATCGACCCCGCCAACGTGCTCATGACCACGGCGGACCCGGTCGAACTCATGGCCAACGGATTCATCACGCCCGAGACGGAGTCGATCGCCGCCGGAGCGGTGCTGGCCAGTGAGTACCAACGCGACGACGTGAACTCGTTCGCCTCGCTGGCCACGCGTCGCCGACCGTCGGCCATCCTGAGCGAGACGACCCGGGGCCGCCCGGAGCGCAGCGCCCGGTACAACGAGTTCCTGGAGCCCTTCGGCCTCCCCTACGAGCTGCGCGCGGCGCTGGTGACCCGCGGCCGGGCCTGGGGGTGCGTGATCTTCCACCGCACGGCCGACAGCGGCGACTTCACCCCGGAGGACGCCGCACTGATGGGTCGGCTCTCACGCCCGATCGCCGAAGCGCTGCGGAACTCCCTGCGCATCGACGCGGCGCGACGGGCCGGCCCGCTCGCTCCCGGGATGTTGCTCCTCGGTGCCGACGACGAAGTGGAGCTGGCGACACCGGGCGCCGACGAGATGCTCGACGTGCTGCGACATGCGGACACCGTCGAGCGCAGCCTGCCGACCTGCGTGACGATCATCGCCGCGCAGACCCGTGCAGCCGGTAGATACGGCAAGCAGCCGGAGCCGCTCCACGTGCCGACCGCCGGTGGGTGGGTCACATTGCACGGCTCGCTGCCCGAGGGCCCCGCCGGGCGGGTGGCGGTGATCCTGCAGGGCACGCCGGAGGACACCGCGGCGCCACTGCGGCTGGAGGCCTTCGCCCTCAGCCCTCGTGAGCGCGAGGTCGCAACGCTGGTCGCCCAGGGACTCGACACCGCGGCGATCGCCGAGCGACTGTTCATCTCGCCCTACACGGTGCAAGACCACTGCAAGGCGATCTTCGACAAGACCGGGACGGGCAGCCGGCGAGAACTACGCGCCCAGATCTTCTTCCACGACCATCTCCCTGCCATCGCTGAGCGGACCCCGCTCGACGCTGTGGGTCACCTCGACCAGGACTGGCCGGAGTGACCGAACAGGCATCACTTGGCGACTGGAGTCGAGGTGCCGCTACCTACCGGGTCTGGCCACTACTCACCGCTCGCAACGGGGTGTCTGCGGCTCGATGATGCTGGCGGTGGGGTGGCTGGCTGGTTGAGCTCG
>CAIPVR010000150.1 GCA_903868545.1 uncultured Actinomycetes bacterium | reverse complement strand
GGCCGCCCTGTGCGATGCTGCGGCCGTGGCGACCTGGGTGATCGACCTGGACGGCGTGCTGTGGTGGGGGGAAGCGACGATCGGTGGCGCCCCGGCGGCCGTGGACCGCCTGCGCTCCGACGGCCACACCGTGGTGTTCTGCACGAATCACGCCCTCGCCCCCGCCGTGAAGCAGGAGCAGCTGGCCGGCCACGGCGTCGCCGGCGCCGCGGTGGTGACCTCGGCCGAGGCGGCCGTGGCCCGCTGCGGGCCACGGGACCGTGTCCTGGTGCTCGGTGCCCCTTCCCTCGTGGAACTCGTGGGGGCCTCGGGTCGGGACGTCGTCGATGCCCGGGAGGTGGGGCCGTCCGGACCGCCGGACGTGGACGCCGTGCTCGTGGGGGCGCACGACGACTGGGACCGGTCGCGCACGGGGTGGGCCGCGGACGCCGTGCGGGCCGGGGCGAGGTTCCTGGCGACGAACGGCGACCCGACGTTCCCCCAGTCGGGTCCCGGCGGGCCGCGACTCCTTCCCGGGGCCGGAGCGATCGTCGCCGCCGTCGCGGTGGCCGCGGGCCGCGAGCCCGAGGTGTGCGGAAAACCCCATGCCGCCATGGCCGACCTCCTCGTGGCCCGTCACGGTCCGGTGGACGTGGTGGTGGGCGACCTGCCCTCGACCGACGGCGAGCTCGCCCGGCGCCTCGGCGCACGCTTCGCGCTGGTGCTGAGTGGCGTGACCGGGCCCGACCGCGTGCCGCGGTCGCCCGCGCCGTGGGCGGTGGCGGCCGACCTGGGGGAGTTGGTCCGCTCCGTGGCCGAGGGCGGGCCGGGAACGGACGACCCCGGTGCCGGCGGGGGCGACCGGTAGCCTCGGCCGGTGCGCCGCAGGTTGGACGCCGAGATGGTCCGCAGGGGCCTCGTGCCGTCCCGGGCCCGCGCCCGGGAACTGGTGGAGGCGGGGCGGGTCCGTGTGGGCGGCGCCCCGGCGTCGAAGGCGGCACGTCTCGTCGACGCGGGTGAGGCCGTGGTGGTCGAGGGGGACCCGCCCCGCTACGTGGGGCGGGGCGGCGAGAAGCTCGCGGCGGCGCTCGACGGCTTCGGGCTCGACCCGTCGGGCCGACGGCTCCTCGACGCCGGCGCCTCCACCGGCGGCTTCACCGACTGCCTCCTCCAGGCCGGTGCCGCAGGGGTGGTCGCACTCGACGTCGGTCACGGGCAGCTGCACGAGCGCCTCCGGGCCGATCCCCGGGTGGAGGTGCACGAGCGCACCAACCTCCGCCACGTCGACCCGACCGCCCTCGGTCCCTTCGCGGGGGTGGTGGCCGACCTGTCGTTCATCTCGCTGCGGACCGTGATGGAGGTGCTGGTCGGCTGCGCGGAGCCCGGGGGTTGGCTCGTCCTGCTGGTGAAGCCCCAGTTCGAGGCGGGGCGCGCCGAGGTGGACCGCGGCCGCGGTGTGATCCGTGACCCGGAGGTGCGGGCGGACGCCCTCCGCGGGGTGGGGCGCGCCGCCGTGAGGTCCGGAGCGTCCATCATGGGGGTCGTGGTCTCGCCGATCCGTGGCGCCGACGGGAACGTGGAGTTCCTCCTGCATCTCCGGCGGGGTGACGCGCCCGGCGCGCTGGGTCCGGCGGCGTGGGAGGCGGAGGTGCTCACCGTGACCGGGTCGTCCGCCGGGGTGGCGGGCGCCCCCTCGGCGGCGCCGGAGCTCGCGCCGTGAGCTCGATCGCCCTGGTGCTCCACCGCGAGAAGTCGCTCGAACTGGCCCGTGACACCGTGGTCTGGCTGGAGGATCGCCGGCACGAGGTGCGCCTCGACCACGAGGACGCCGTCCTCCTCGGCCGCCCCGACCTCGGCGTGCCGACCGCGGGCCTCGCACCCGGTGCCGACCTCGTGGTCAGTTTCGGCGGGGACGGCACCATGCTGAGGGCGGCCGATCTCGCCGCTGCCGACGACGTGCCGGTCCTGGGGGTGAACCTCGGGCAGCTGGGGTACCTCACCGAGGTCGAACCCGGCTCGGTTCGCATGGCGCTGAAGAGGTTCCTGGCCGGTTCGTACACGGTGGAGGAGCGGATGCGCCTCTCGGTCACGGTGGAACGGGCCGGCAGCGGCGTGGAACGCCTGGTGGCCCTCAACGAGGCCGTGGTGGAGAAGTCGGAGATGGGCCACACGGTCCGCCTCGAGGTGGACCTCGACGGACGGCCGTTCACCTCCTATGTGGCCGACGGCCTGATCCTGGCCACCCCCACCGGTTCCACCGCCTACGCCTTCTCGGTCCGGGGCCCGATCATCGACCCCCGTCACCGGGCCGTGCTCCTCGTGCCGGTGGCGGCCCACATGCTCTTCGACCGGGCGATGGTGCTGCGCCCGGACTGCGAGGTCGCGGTCCGGGTGGGTGGCGACCGCCCAGCGGGCCTGTCGGTCGACGGCCGAGCGTCCGGGCCCCTGGAGCCCGGGGACGTGGTGCGCTGCACCGGCGACGGCCGGCCGGCGCGGCTCGTCACCTTCGGCGAGCGGGACTTCCACAGCGTCCTGCGCTCCAAGTTCGCCCTCGGCGACCGCTGAGGGGCGTGGCACGCCCCGCCGGGGCGGGCCGTTTACGCTCGCGGGGTCATGCTGGTGGAGCTCGCCGTGCGGAACCTGGGGGTCATCGCGGAGGCGCGCGTGCCGTTGGGGCCCGGGCTGGTGGCGCTCACCGGTGAGACCGGCGCCGGCAAGACGATGCTGGTCGAGGCACTCCACCTGCTCCGCGGCGGTCGGCCCGACGCATCGAGGGTGCGGGCGGGGTGCGAGGCCGCCGAGGTCGAGGGCCTCTTCGTGGTCGGTGACACCGAGTGGGTCCTCCGTCGGGTGGTGCCGGCCTCCGGCCGCTCGAGGGCCTATCTGAACGGGACCCTGGCCACCGCCGGGGAGCTCGGGGACCTGGCCGACGAGTTGCTGGAGCTGCACGGCCAGCACGCCCAGCAGGGCCTGCTCCGTCCGTCGCGCCAGCGCGACGCCCTCGACCGGTTCGCGGGGATCGACCGCGGCGAGCTGCGCCGGGCCCGGGAGCAGGTGCGGGGGCTCACCTCCGAACTCGACTCGCTCGGCGGCGACGAGCGGGCCCGGCTGCGCGAGGTGGACCTGCTCCGCTACCAGCTCGACGAGATCGAGCGTATGGCGCCCCGTCCGGGTGAGGAGGAGGAGCTCGACCGGGAGGAGGACCTCCTCGCCGGCGCCCTCGCCCACCGGGAGGCGGGTGGTGCTGCGGTCGAACTCGTGACCGGGGAGGGAGGGGCGGCCGACCTCTTGGCCCGTGCCGCGGCGGCGCTGCAGGGTCGCGCGCCCTTCGCTGCGGCGTCGTCGGCGCTGGCCCGGCTCTCGGTGGAGGCCGGGGAGGTCGCACGCGAGCTCCGGGACCTGGCCGAGGGCATCGAACCGGACGAGGAACGTCTCGCCGCGGTGCGCGAGCGCCGCCACGCGCTGGTGGAGCTGCGCCGGAAGTACGGCGACGACCTCGACGAGGTGCTGGCCCACGCCGAGGCGACGGCCTCTCGGCTCGCGGAGCTGGAGGGGCTGTCGGAGCGGCGCGAGGAGGTACGGGCGCGCCTCGCGGACGCCCGCGAGCGTCTCGCCGAGGTGTCACGCACCGTCGGCGCCGCCCGGCGGACCGCCGCACCCGAGCTGGCCCGGCGCCTGGAGGCGGAGCTCGGGGCGCTCGCGCTCGGGGGTGCTGCAGTGGAGGTGGTGGTCGACGACACCGAGGAGCTCCCGGGGGCCGGTGAGGCGGTCGAGGTGTTGCTCGCCGCCAACCCGGGCGCGCCGGCCGGCCCCCTCTCGCGGGTGGCCTCCGGCGGTGAGCTCAGTCGGGTGATGCTGGCGCTGCGCCTCGTGCTGTCGGGCGGTCCCCCGACGATGGTGTTCGACGAGGTCGACGCCGGCGTGGGTGGTGCCGCCGCCACGGCGGTGGGGGAGGCGCTCGCCGGTCTCGCCGCCGATCGGCAGGTGCTCGTGGTGACGCACCTCCCGCAGGTGGCGGCGGCCGCCGACCAGCAGTTGCTGGTGGCGAAGTCCGCGGATGGTGCGGCCACCGTCACCACGGTGGAGGCGCTCGGCGCCGACGCGAGGGTGGTCGAACTGTCACGGATGCTGTCGGGGTCGCCGGAGTCGGCCACGGCCCGCCGACACGCCCGCGAGCTCCTCGCCGTGGCGGACCGCCGACGGGCGGACCGGTGACCGGGATCTTCCGACGCCGCGACGCCGCGACCGGTCCGACGCCGGTGGTGGGCACCGCCCGCGTGGACCACCGTACGAAACGACTCGTCGGCCGCCTCCGGCCCGGCGACGTGGCGGTGATCGACCACGAGGACCTCGACCGCGTGGCGGCCGAATCGCTCGTGGAGGCGCAGCCGGCGGCGGTGCTCAACGCGGCGCGCTCCACCACCGGGCGGTACCCGAACGACGGCCCGCTCCTCGTCCTACGGGCCGGGATCCCGCTCGTCGACGACCTGGGCCCGGCCCTCATGGAGCGCCTCGCCGAGGGCGACGAGGTGACGGTGGAGGCCGGGGAGGTGCACCTCGGCGACGAGGTGGTGGCCGCGGGGATCCGCCAGAGCGAGGGGGCGGTGCTCGCCGTGCACGGCGAGAGCCGCGCCCGGCTCGGCGAGACGCTGGCCGAGTTCGTCGGCAACACCGTGGAGTACGTCGAGCACAACCGCGACCTGCTCGACGACCAACTCGAGCTGCCGGACCTCGGCGTGGACTGGCGGGGCCGGCAGGTGCTGATCGTGGTTCGGGGGGCCGACTACCGCGAGGATCTCGGGCTCCTGCGCCAGACCGGCTACCTCCGTGAGATGCGGCCGGTGGTGGTGGCCGTCGACGGTGGGGCCGACGCGCTCCGGGACGCCGGCGTGCGGCCGGACGTGATCGTGGGCGACATGGACTCGGTGTCGAGCGAGTCGCTGGCGTGCGGAGCGGCGCTCGTGGTGCACGCCTATCGGGACGGCCGGGCCCCGGGCGCGGAGCGCCTCGAGGAGCTCGGGTTGGCGTACCACCTCTTCCGGGCCTCGGGCACCAGCGAGGACATCGCGATGCTCCTCGCCTACGAACTCGGTGCCGAGCTGATCGTCGCGGTCGGTACCCACACCTCGATGGTCGACTTCCTCGACAAGGGCCGGGCCGGGATGGCATCCACGATGCTCACCCGCATCAAGGTGGGACCGGTGCTGGTGGACGCGAAGGGTGTGAGCCGGCTCTACAAGGGGCGTGTGCGCAAGCGCGACCTGCTCCTCCTGGTGGTGGCGGCGCTCTTCGCCGTGGTCGTGATCGTCCTGATCTCGGAACCGATCCGGCTGCTGATCAGGGCCAACTGGGTGCTGCTCACCGGACTGCTGCAAGGGTGGGTCCCGTGATCAACTTCCGGTTCCACCTGATCAGCCTCGTGGCGGTGTTCCTGGCCCTCGGCGTGGGGGTGGCGATGGGCGCCTCGTTCGTGGACCGGGCGACGGTGGACTCGTTGCGGGGCCGGGTGGACGACCTCGACCGGGGATTCCGGGACCGGGGCCAGCAGATCGACGACCTCGAGGGCCAGCTCCGGCAGTCCGACGAGCAGGCCGCAGCCCTCGGGGAGCCCGGCAGCTACGCGCTCGACGGCCGTCTCGACGGCCAGCGGACGGTCCTGCTCGTGCCGGAGGGCACTCCCGACGGCATCCTCGACGCCGCCCGGGGCGCCCTCACGAACGCGGGCGCCGCTCCCGCGGCCGTGGTGCGGTTGCGGACGGACCTCAGCCTCGACGACGACGGCGCCGTGACCCGGGTGCGTGACCGCCTCGACCTCCGTACCGGCACCGTCAACGACCTGCGCGAGCGGCTGCTCGACCTGCTGGGCGTGGCGCTCGGACGCCTCGCCGCCCCGACGTCCCTGGCGTCACCGGGTTCCACGACCCTCCCGCCGACGACCGTCACTCCATCGATCGGCACACCCACCACCGGGTCGCCGGCGGCCCCGGGAGCCGGACCGGCCTCGGCCAGCCCGACCGACCCGGTCGCGGCGCGGGCGCTGCTGAGCGCCATGTCGGACGCCGGGCTCATCGCGATCGAGGCGACCGGGCCCGCGGAGCAGGCCTTCCCCGCAGGCGCGCCGGTGCGCTACGTGGAGCTCGTCCCGGTGGGATCCGGCGGGGAGGTGGTGTCGCCCGCCGCGGAGGTGGCCGTGCTCGTTCCGTTGTCCTCGTCACTGTCGGCGACGGCGCCTGGTTCCCTGACCGTGGCGGCCGCGCTGGCCGAGCGGCCGCCCGGCACGGCGACCACCACGACCACCCCGGCGGCGGCCACCTCCGTGGTGCAGGCGCTCCGGCAGGGGGACACGAAGCAGCGCCTGAGCACGGTGGACGACCTGCAGGACCCGTTCGGACGCCTCGCGACGGTCTTCGCGGTGGCGGCGGGTGCCGAGGGTCGCGTGGGCCACTACGGCACCGGCCCCGGCGCCGAGGCGCCGTTCCCGACCGTACCGACCGGATGACCTCGGAGCCGGCGGACGGGGGCGCGACCGCGCTCGACGCCACCGCCTCCCAGCGCAACCGCGCCGCGGGCCGGATGGCGGCCCTCACCGCGGTGAGTCGGGCCACGGGCTTCGCCCGGGTGGTGGTGGTGGCCGCCGTGCTGGGCACGAGCTATCTCGGGAACACCTACCAGTCCGCGAACTCCATCCCCAACATCCTCTTCGAGTTGTTCGCCGCCGGGGTGCTGCAGTCGGTGCTGGTGCCGGTGATGGTCGGTGCGGTCGACGCCGGTGGACGCGAGGAGGGCGAGGCCGTCGCCGGCACGGTGCTCGGGGCCATGCTGGCCCTCCTCGCCGGCCTGGTTGCCGCCGGCCTGGTGGCCGGCCCGTGGATCATGCGCGCCCTGGTGTCGGGCGTGGACGACCCGGCGGTCCGGGCGGCACAGGTGCGGCTCGGCACCTTCTTCCTGTTCTTCTTCCTCCCACAGGTCCTCTTCTACGCGGCCAACCTGGTGGCCACCGCGTGCCTCAACGCCACGGGTCGCTTCGCGTTGCCCGTCTTCGCCCCCACGGTCAACAACGTCGTCGTGATCGGCACCTACCTGCTGTTCGCCGCGCTCCGGGGAGGGCAGCCCCCCAGCCTCGAGCTGACCATGGCCGAGCAGCTCGTCCTGGCGGTGGGCACCACCGCGGGTGTGGTCGCCTTCTGTGTCGTGCCGGTGGTGGGCCTCTGGCGGACCGGGTTCCGGCTGGTGCCGCGGTGGGCGCCGCGCGACCCGCGTCTGCGTCGTCTCGCCGGCCAGGGCGCCTGGGCGGCGGGGTTCCTCGGAGCGAGCCAGCTGCTCCTGGTGGTGGTGCTGTACCTCTCGAACGCGGTGGAGGGCGGCGTGGTGGTGTACCAGCTGGCCTACGTGCTGTTCATGCTCCCGAACTCGCTGTTCGCGGTCCCGGTGTTCACCACGGCCTTCCCGACCCTCACGCGGCGGGCCCGCTCCGGCGACTGGGACGGCTTCGCCGACGAGGTCGGCCGGACCGCGCGCTCGATCACGCTCCTCACCTCGGTCAGTGCCGCCCTGCTCGTGGCCCTCGCCCGGCCGCTGGCGGAACTCGTCGCGCTGGGCAACGCCTCGGGGCGGTCGTCGGAGGTGGCCGCTGCGATCGCCGGTTTCGCGGTGGCGTTGCCCGGCTTCTCGGTCGTGCTGTTCCTCACGCGTGTGAGCTACGCGACGGGCGACGTGCGCACGCCGACGCTGGTCAACGCGGTGGTGGCGCTCGTGGGGGCGGTGGCCATGGTGGTGGCTGCCGGAGCGGTGGCCGACGAGCGCCGTGTGATGGCGATCGGGCTGGGGTACGCGGTGGCCCAGAGCGTCGGGGCGGGCCTCCTCGCGTTGGCGGTGCGGTCGCGGGTACGCGAGGAGGGGGCGCGGGTGCGGGCGGTGGTGGCACCGGTCCTGCGGGCCGGTTGCGCCGCCGTGCTCGCAGGTGCGGCCGCCGGTGCGGTGGTGCTGGCGCTCGACCCGATCTCGCCGGCGGTCGCCGCGGTGGCCCTGGCCGCGGGGATCTGCGTGGGGGTGGCGGTGGTGGTGACGGTCGTGCGCGTGCTCGGCGGCCCGGGACCCACCCGCCTGGTGCGGAGCCTCGGTGGCGACGCCGGGCCGTCGGGTGCGCCGGCGTGAGCGGACCGACGGCCGTCCAGGTCCTCGGCCCGTCGACCGGGGGGATCCGTGTGCACGTGGCCTGTCTGGCGGATCACCTCCGCGGTGCGGGCGTGGATGCTCCCGTGGTCGGGCCGGCCGGTGTCCTCGGTGGACTCGGGCCGCAGGCGGGCGAGGTGCCCGTGCCGGCCGGACTGTCGCCCGCCGGCCTCCTCATGGCGCGGGCTGCGCTGCGGTCCTGGCGGCCACCCGCAGCCGTGCTCCACGCCCACGGCCTGAAGGCCGCGTGGGCGGCGGTCGGAGGGCGCCCGAGGCGACCGTTGGTGGTCACGGTCCACAACGTGGTGCTCGATGTGGCCGCGGGCCGGTCGGCGGCCGTGCAGCGGCGTCTGGAACGCGCCGTGCTGCGTCGCGCCGACCGGGTGATCGCCCCCACCACGGCGATCGCCGCCGGTCTGGACGGGGTTCGGCCGGAGCGGATCAGGGTGGTGCTGCCGGCGTCGCCGTGGCCGGTCCCGCGCCGGTCCCGGGCCGAGGTCCGCGACGACTGGGGCGTGGGCGATCACACTCCTGTGGTGGTGTGCACGGCGCGTCTGCATCCCCAGAAGGACCTGTCGACCCTGGCCGAGGCCTGGGAGGGCGTGCACGCGGAGATCCCCGACGCTCGCCTGGTGGTGGTGGGGGAGGGTCCGTCGAGAAGTGACCTGGAGTCCGACCTCGTCCGTCGCGGTGTCGACGGCTCGGTGCTGCTGCGAGGGTTCTCGCCCCACGCGGTGGACGAGTTGGCCGCCGCCGACCTCTCGTGGATCACGTCCCGCTGGGAGGCGGTGCCGCTGGTGCTCGCAGAGTCCCTCGCGCTGGGGGTTCCGGTCGTGAGCACCGCGGTCGGGCTGGCGCCGGACCTGCTCGGCGACGGCGGGGCCGGGACCGTGGTGCCGGTCGGTGACGCGCAGGGTGTCGCCGAGGCCACCCTCGGACTGCTGCGGGACGACGCCCGTCGGGCCGAGGCAGCGGCACGCGCCCGCTCGGTCGCCACGGAGCACTTCGATCCCGGCCGCCAGTCCGGCGCCGTGCTCGACGTCTACCGGGAGTTGTGGTGACCCGGCTCCCGCGGTCGGTGGTGGCGGCCGCCGTGCTCCTGGTGCTCGTCGCCGGCCTCTCCGGCGGTGTGGCCACCGGAGCGGCGGCCGACGCCGGGGGTTCCGGTCGGGTGGTGCTCGTCAGCCTGCCGCGCGTCACGTGGGACGACCTCGGTCGGGGTGACACGCCGGTGCTCGACGAACTGCTGGACCGGGCCGCCGTGGCGTCCCTGAGCGTCAGGACCGTGGGCCCGGTGACCGACCCGGGGGGCGCCTACCTGTCACTGGGGGCCGGCAACCGGGCCGATTCGTCGTCGCCGTCCACCGACGGGCTGGTGGCCCCGCCCGGTGAGGTGACCGACGCCGGGCCGGCCGCGGCGGTCTACGAGCGGCGGACCGGCCGCCGGCCCGTGGCGGCCCTCCTCGGTCTGACCTTCCCCGAGCAGCAGGCCCGGAACCGGGCCCTGCTCTACGGCGCCGTGCCCGGTGCGTTGGGCTCGGCGCTCCGTTCCGCCGGTGGCATGGCGGCGGTCGGCAACGCCGACCAACCCGGCAACGACGGTCCGCTCGTCGGGCCGATCAACCGCCAGGTCGGCCTCGCGGCGCTCGACCGCACCGGCCGGGCGCCGGCCGGCCGGGTGGACGGCGGGCTGCTCCGCCCGGCGCCGACCTCGCCGTTCGGGGTCCGGCTCGACCCGGACGCCGTGGTCG
>CAIPVR010000149.1 GCA_903868545.1 uncultured Actinomycetes bacterium | reverse complement strand
GTGCACCACCCCGAGATCGACGTGGACGGTGACCTCGCCACCGGCACGTGGGCCCTGGAGGACACGGTGCTCGACACGGAGTGGGGTTTCCTGCTCTCGGGCGCCGCGTTCTACGAGGACCGCTACCGGAAGGTGGGCGGCCGCTGGTTGATCGAGCACACCGGCTACCGGCGGAGCTTCGAGTACCTCCTGCCGACGGCCTCCCTCGAGGGGTTCTCGGTCACCGCGAGCTGGTGGGCCACCGACGGGCGGAGCAACCTGCCGGTGCAGTGACCGGGGTGGGTGCACCACCCGGGGGTAGCATCTGACGACCCGTCAGATCCGCTCGTGGAGGACCGCCGTGACGATGACCGAGGAGCGTGGCGAGTCCGCCGGGGCACCGGAGGACGTGCCGAGGATCGTGTCGGTCGACGACCACGTCGTGGAGCCCCCCCACGTGTGGGAACGGTGGCTGCCGGAGCGCTTCAGGGACCGCGGTCCCAGGATCGAACGCCGGGGGATCGGCCACATGCGCCACATCGGTGGTGGGGCCTACGAGCAGACCTTCGATCCCGAGGGCCGCCCGGCGGACTGCTGGGTGTTCGAGGACCTCGTGTACATCCACAAGCGCCACGTGGCCGCAGTCGGGTACTCGCGTGACGAGATGACGATGACGCCCATGACCTACGACGAGATGCGCCCGGGGTGCTACGACCCGGCCGCCCGGCTCGCCGACATGACGATGAACCACACCGACGTGTCGCTGTGCTTCCCCACGTTCCCCCGGTTCTGCGGGCAGACCTTCACCGAGGCGAAGGACCGGGAGCTCGGCGAGGCGTGCGTGTACGCCTACAACGACTGGATGGTCGAGGAGTGGTGCGGCGACTCGGGTGGGATGCTGCAGCCCCTGACGATCGTGCCGTTGTGGGACGCGGAGTTGGCCGCGGCGGAGGTCCGGCGCAACGCGGCCAGGGGCGTGCACGCGGTCTGCTTCTCCGAGATCCCGCCGCATCTCGGCCTGCCCAGCATCCATTCCGGGTTCTGGGACCCCTTCTTCGCCGCATGCGCAGACACCGCGACGGTCGTGTGCATGCACATCGGTTCGTCGTCGCGGATGCCCGCCACCTCGCCCGACGCCCCCGTCGCGGTGGCCGCCACGTTGAGCTTCGGCAACTCGATGGCGTCGCTGTCGGACTTCCTGTTCTCCGGGGTGCTCGTCAGATTCCCCGAGCTGCGCCTGGCCTACTCCGAGGGGCAGATCGGCTGGCTGCCCTACATCCTCGAGCGGGCGGACGACGTCTGGAAGGAGCATCGGGCGTGGGGCGGCGTGGCCGAGACCATCCCCGAGCCGCCGTCGACCTACTACTACCGACAGGTGTACGGCTGCTTCTTCCGGGACCGCCACGGCCTCGAGAGCCTCGAGCGGGTGGGCGTCGACAACATCACCTTCGAGACCGACTACCCCCACACCGACTCCACCTGGCCCGACAGCAAGGAGGTGGTGGTCGACATGATGGGTCACCTCCCGGCCGACGTGCAGTACAAGATCCTCCGGGGCAACGCCATCCGTATGCTGTCGCTCGACATCGTCTGAACGGGGCCGTCGGGCCCCGGGGGGAGGCCGGATGACACAGCCCGCCGACTGGTACGCGGATCCGTCGGACCCGTCGCTGCTCCGTTACTGGGACGGCACGGCCTGGACCGGGCACACCGCACCGGTCCCCGTGGCGGCGGATGGCACCGCAGCTGGTCCCGGGGGGATCGCCGGGATCCCGGCCTCGTTGGCCAACTCGACACTCTTCACGGAGCACGCCGAGGTGGCGACGACCGGGCGGATCACCCGCCAGAACCCGGCCGTGGTCAAGGTCACCATCGGGGAACCGGTGCTGGTGTCCCGCGGCGCGATGATCGCCTACCAGGGCGACGTCTCGTTCGCCTACCAGGGGTCGGGCGCCAAGAAGTTCCTGAAGGCAGCGTTCACGGGCGAGGGCGTGCGGCTCATGCGCTGCGAGGGCGCGGGGGAGCTGTTCGTGGCGCGCCACGGCCACAAGCTCCATCTCCTCGAACTCGGCGCGGGGGAGGGGATGTCGGTCTCGGGCCGCTCGCTCCTCGGTTTCGACGCCACGGTCAGTTGGGACGTCAGGATGATCTCGGGCGGGATGGGCGCGGCGGTGGCCGGCGGCCTGTTCAACGTGGAGCTGACCGGACCCGGCACGGTGATCCTGGCCACCGATCATCCCGTCGTGCTCAACACCTCGGAGGCCCGGACCTGCGTGGACCCGAACGCCGTGGTGGCCTGGTCGGCCCACCTGCCGGTCACCACGCGAAGTTCGGTCTCGGCGGGCGCGCTCGTGGGCCGCGGCTCGGGCGAGGCGTTCCAGCTCGAGTTCGGACCCGGCGGATGGGTCATCGCCGAGCCCGAGGCCGCGGTGCCGACGGCCTGAGCGCCGTTGGCTCTGGCAGAGTTGGGTCGTGGACCGCTCGACGAGGTTCCGGCTGTTGGTCTCGGTGCCCGACATGGGTGACGAGAACTTCGACCGCACGGTGATCTACATGGTCGAGCACGACGACGACGGCGCGCTCGGGTTGGTGCTCAACCGCCCCTCGGCGACACCGGTCGAGGACCATCTCCCCGACCTCGCCGCCCCGGTGACGGGTCCCGCGGTGTTCTTCGTCGGCGGGCCGGTGTCGGTCGGGGGACTGCTCGCGCTGGGCCGCCGCCGGCTCGACGCCGATGACGCGCACCTCGCACCGCTGCCGGGAGCGCTGGCCCTCGTGGACCCGGAGGCCCTCGTGGAGGGGGAGGTGGACGGCGTGGACGCCGTCCGGCTCTTCACCGGGTACTCGGGTTGGGGCCCCGGCCAGCTCGACGCCGAGTTGGCCGCCGGTGCCTGGCACGTCGTGGAGGCCCGGCCCGACGACGTCCTGTGCGACGACCCGGACGATCTGTGGCGGGTGGTGATGCGCCGGCAGGGCGGCCGCCTCGCCAGCCTCGGCCTGTTCCCGGACGACCCCTCCGTCAACTGAGGGCCGGGGTGTGCCCGGTGGCGCCGGGGACAGGGGCGACGCGGGCCGTTGTGTGTGCAAGGATAATGGCGACTCCCGAGGAAGGGGAGGTGCGCCATGGACACCACCGAACTCAGCCCGCCTGCTGCGCCGGCGCCGGGTTGGTACCCGGATCCCGACTCGCCCGACGACCCGGGCCGCCGGCGCTGGTGGGACGGCGCGGCGTGGGGCCACGTCGACGTGTGGAACGGCGACGACTGGATCACCTTCGGCGGGCCCGGGCGGCGGAGCCGACGCTGGGTCTGGTTGGCCGTGGTCGGCGCCGCCGCCGTCCTGCTCGCCGGGGGGTGCGGCGTCCTCGTCCTCCTCGGCGTCGGGATGGACCGGGCGCTGACCCACGACCTGCTCGACGCGAGGTTCGCGACGACGGCCGAGCCCTTCCACGAGGGCACCGGGGACGCCCGCACCGGTCCGTACCGGTTCGAGGTCCGGGACGGCCACTACGTCGTCACCGCGGTCGCGCCCGACGACGCCCGGGCCGTGTCGGTCGGTGAGTTCGCCCGGCGGGCCTACACCGTCGACGTCACGGCCACGGTGCTCACCCGTGACGAGGGGTCGTGGAGCGGGCTCGGGTGCCTCGGCGGCGGCGACGACGATGGCGCC
>CAIPVR010000148.1 GCA_903868545.1 uncultured Actinomycetes bacterium | reverse complement strand
GAGGGTCGCGTCCCATTGCACACGCTGCGCGCCGACATCGACTACGGATTCCGCGAGGCACGCACCGGTTCCGGGCGCGTCGGTGTGAAGGTGTGGCTCTACAAGGGCGACATCCTCCCGTACAAGAGCCCCAACGAGGACAAGATCGCCCGCGAGGCCGCGATGGCCGTGGGTGAGACCTCGGGCCAGGAGCGCCCCCGCGTGGTGTCCACCAAGCCGCAGGCCCCGGCCGCGGCGGAGGCCGCGCCGGCCACCGAGGACGCCGAGGAGGAGATCAAGCCCCTCGTGGCCGAGGCGGATCCGGAGTTCGAGAAGCTCCTCGCCGAGGAGGAGGAGATCGAGCGCTCCACCCGGGACCACCACGAGACCCCGCACTTCCGACCGGGAGACGCCGACTGATGTTGATGCCCCGCAAGGTCAAGCACCGCAAGCAGCACCGCGGTCGGCTCACCGGCAACGCCAAGGGCGGCACCACCGTGTCGCACGGCCAGTACGGCATCCAGGCCCTCGAGCCCGGGTGGATCACCGCCCGCCAGATCGAGGCCGCCCGTATCGCCATGACCCGCCACATCAAGCGCGGCGGCAAGGTCTGGATCAACATCTTCCCGGACAAGCCCGTCACCCAGAAGCCGGCCGAGACCCGCATGGGTTCCGGCAAGGGCAACCCGGAGCGGTGGGTGGCCGTGGTCAAGCCCGGCCGCGTGCTGTTCGAGCTGTCCTACCCCGACGAGGAGATCGCTCGGGGCGCGATGAACCGGGCGATCCAGAAGCTCCCGATCAAGGCCCGCATCGTGCAGCGCGAGGAGGGCGTCTGATGGCCACCGCCACCTTCAGCGACCTGGGCGACGCCCAGCTGGTCGAGCGCCTCGCCGAGGAGAAGGACCGTCTCTTCAAGCTGCGGTTCCAGCTGGCCACCGGCCAGCTCGACAACTCGGCCCGCATCAAGGAGACCAAGAAGGACATCGCCCGCATCCTGACCGAGCTGCGGGCCCGCGAGATCGAGGCGGCCGAGGCGGCCGCCGGGAACGAGGCGTCATGAGCGACACCGCCGAGGCGACCTCCGAGCGCAACGCCCGGAAGGTCCGCGAGGGGATCGTCACCTCCAACAAGATGGACCGCACCGCGGTGGTCACCGTGACCGAGCGCGTGCGGCACCCCAAGTACAACAAGACGCTCCAGCAGGACAAGAAGCTCTACGTCCACGACGAGGCCAACGACCTCAACGTGGGTGACCGCGTGCGCGTCATGGAGACCCGCCCGCTGTCGAAGCTGAAGCGCTGGCGGGTCGTCGAGGTCCTGGAGCGTGCCCGATGATCCAGCAGGAGAGCCGCCTCCGGGTGGCCGACAACTCCGGTGCCCGCGAGGTGCTCGTGATCAAGGTGCTCGGCGGCTCCAAGCGCCGCTACGCCTCGATCGGCGACGTCTTCGTGGCCACCGTGAAGGACGCCCTCCCGGGTGCGGCGGTGAAGAAGGGCGACGTCGTGAAGTGTGTCGTCGTCCGGGCGAAGAAGGAGAAGCGCCGGCCCGACGGCAGCTACATCCGCTTCGACGAGAACGCCGCGGTGCTGATCAACGACCAGCGCCAGCCCCGGGGCACGCGCATCTTCGGCCCGGTGGGCCGTGAGCTGCGCGACAAGAAGTTCATGCGCATCGTGTCGCTCGCGCCGGAGGTGATCTGACGTGAAGATCCGCAAGGGTGACCGGGTCCGGGTGCTCACCGGCAAGGACCGCGGCAAGGAGGGTGAGGTGATCTCCGTCCACCCCCGCACCGGCAAGGTCGTGGTGGAGGGCGTGAACGTCGCCAAGCGCCACCAGAAGCCCACCCGGGCCATGCAGCAGGGCGGCATCATCGACAAGGCCATGCCCGTCGACGTGTCCAACGTGGCGCTCATCGACAAGGACGGCCGGGCCACGCGGGCCGGCTACCGGGTCGACAACGACGGCACCAAGGTCCGGGTCGCCCGACGCAGCGGAGGTGAGCTGTGACCACCACGACGCTCCCGCGGCTCAAGGCCCGCTACAACGACGAGGTCCGTGCGGCCCTCCGGACGACGCTCGGCCTGGGCAACGTCATGGAGGTGCCCCGTTTCGAGAAGATCGTCGTGAACGTGGGCGTGGGCAAGGCCGTGGAGAACAAGGGCCTCATCGACAAGGTCGTCGAGGACCTCACCACCATCTGCGGCCAGAAGCCGGTGGTGACCCGGGCCAAGAAGTCGATCGCCGGGTTCAAGGTCCGTGAGGGCAACCCGATCGGCGTGAAGGTCACCCTGCGGGGCGACAACATGTGGGAGTTCTTCGACCGGCTGGTCACGCTGGCGATCCCCCGCATCCGGGACTTCCGGGGTCTGTCGCCCAAGAGCTTCGACGGCCGCGGGAACTACACGTTCGGCGTGACCGAGCAGCTCATCTTCCCGGAGATCGACTACGACAAGGTCGATGCCCCCCGCGGCATGGACATCACGATCGTGACCACCGCTCGAACCGATGCCGAGGGCAGGGCTCTCCTGGACGCCTTCGGTTTCCCGTTCCGACGTGAAGGGCAGCAGTAATGGCCACCGAGGCTCTGAAGCAGAAGCAGCAGCGCAAGCCGAAGTTCAAGGTGCGCGCCTACACCCGCTGCCGGCGGTGCGGCCGCCCGCGTTCGGTGTACCGCAAGTTCGGCCTGTGCCGGGTCTGCCTGAGGGAGCTCGCCCATGCCGGCGAGATCCCCGGCGTGACCAAGGCGAGCTGGTGAGGGGAGGCGCACGATGACCATGACCGATCCCATCGCCGACATGCTCACCCGCATCCGCAACGCCAACGTGGCGATGCACGACGAGGTGCGCATGCCCTCGTCCAAGCTGAAGGAGTCCCTCGCGGTGCTCCTCCAGCGTGAGGGCTACATCGGCGGGTACTCCGTGGAGGACGACCCCGCCGGCCCGGGCCGCGTGCTCAACATCGACATGAAGTACTCGCCCGAGCGCAAGCGGGTCATCTCCGGCCTCCGCCGGGTGTCCAAGCCGGGCCTGCGCGTCTACCGCAAGCACGACGAGGTCGAACGCGTCCTCGGCGGCCTCGGCATCGCCGTCCTGTCCACGAGCAAGGGGCTCATGACCGACCGCGAGGCTCGCCGCCAGCGCGTCGGTGGTGAGGTCCTCTGCCACGTCTGGTGAGGCTGCACTGATGTCGCGTATCGGCAAGGCCCCCATCACCGTCCCCGGCGGCGTCGACGTCGCCATCGCCGACGGTTCCATCTCCGTGAAGGGCCCGAAGGGCGAGCTGTCCCGTGAGCTCCCGGCGCAGATCACCGTGCGCCAGGAGGAGGGGACGCTGCTCGTCGAGCGGGTCGACGACGAGCGGGAGAGTCGTGCCCTGCACGGCCTGATCCGCTCGCTCGTGCAGAACATGGTCACCGGTGTCACCGAGGGGTTCCACAAGGACCTCGACATCGTCGGCGTGGGCTACCGGGCCCAGGCCAAGGGCAAGAGCCTCGAGCTGTCGCTCGGCTTCTCCCACCCCGTGGTGGTGGAGGCCCCCGACGGCATCGAGTTCGTGGTGCCCCAGCCCACCCGCATCGAGGTCCACGGGATCGACAAGCAGCTGGTGGGCCAGGTGGCCGCCAACATCCGGGCGTGGCGGAAGCCGGAGCCCTACAAGGGCAAGGGCGTCCGCTACGTCGACGAGCGCGTGCGCCGCAAGGCCGGCAAGGCGGGTAAGTGATGAGCGACAAGGCCTCGACCAAGCGCAACAGCCGGATCCGCCGTCACGCGCGGGTCCGCAAGCAGGTGGGGGGCACCGCCGAGCGGCCGCGCCTCGCCGTGTTCCGTTCCAACAAGCACGTGGTGGCCCAGGTCATCGACGACCGCGCCGGCCGCACGCTCGTGGCGGCCAGCACGCTGGAGGCCGACCTCCGGGGTGGTGGCACCTCCAACAAGGAGGCCGCCGCGAAGGTGGGTCGCCTGGTCGCCGAGCGGGCCAGGGCTGCCGGTGTGGAGCAGGTGGTGTTCGACCGTGGCGGGTTCCGCTACCACGGCCGGGTGGCGGCGCTCGCCGATGCCGCCCGTGACGCAGGACTGGAGTTCTGATGGCGAATGAATCCGACCTGCAGCTGCGCGAGTCGCGGGTCATCAACATCAACCGCGTGGCCAAGGTGGTCAAGGGCGGTCGTCGCTTCTCCTTCACCGCCCTCGTGGTGATCGGCGACGGGGCCGGCCGGGTCGGCCTGGGCTACGGCAAGGCCAAGGAGGTGCCCCTCGCCATCCAGAAGGGCACCGAGGAGGCCCGCAAGAACCTCTTCTCCGTCCCGCTGGCCAGCGGAACGATCGTCCATCCCGTGCTCGGGATCTGCGGCGCCGGTCGCGTGCTGCTGAAGCCGGCGGCTCCCGGTACCGGCGTGATCGCCGGCGGCGCCGCCCGCGCCATCCTCGAGGAGGCGGGCATCCGCGACGTGCTGTGCAAGTCGCTCGGCTCGTCCAACTACATCAACGTGGCCAAGGCCACGGTGCAGGGCCTGCGCGACCTCCGCCGTCCCGACGAGATCGCGAAGCTGCGCGGGCTCCCGGCCGACGAGATCATCCCCGCCGGCCTGCTGCGCGCCTACCAGGAGTCCGAGCGCGGGCCCGCGCCCGAGCCGTTCGAGGTGGCGTGATGGCCCAGCTCAAGGTCACCCAGGTCCGCTCCAGCATCGGGACCAAGCCGAAGCAGCGCGGGACGCTCCGCGCCCTCGGCCTGGGCCGGATCGGCAAGACCCACGTGCTGGCCGACACCCCCGATGTCCGCGGGCAGCTCAACAAGGTGCCCCACCTGGTCCGCGTGGAAGAGGTCGACTGACATGAAGATCCACGATCTGAAGCCCGCCGAGGGTTCGCGCAAGCGTCGCAAGCGCGTGGGCCGCGGCATCGCCGGCAAGGGTGGCAAGACCGCCGGCCGCGGCACGAAGGGCCAGAAGGCCCGCGACACCATCCCCGTGAGCTTCGAGGGCGGCCAGCTGCCCATGAGCATGCGGGTCCCCAAGCTCCGCGGCTTCAACAACCCGTTCCGGGTGGAGTACCAGGCCGTCAACCTCGACACCATCGAGGCCTCCGGGCTCGACGAGGTGACGCCGGAGACGCTGCGGTCGAAGGGCCTCGTGTCCAAGGGTGCCCTGGTCAAGGTCCTGGGCCGGGGTGAGCTCACCCGCAAGGTCACCGTGAAGGTGCACGCCTGCTCGGCGTCCGCCGAGGCGGCCATCACCGGTGCCGGTGGCACGGTCGAGAAGCTGCCGCTCCCGTTCGCGGTGCGCCCGGCGTTCTCGGGCAGCGCCCACACCAACCGCTGAGCGCCGACGGGCGGTCGATCCACGGCCGTCCGTTGGGCTACCGTCGCCGCTGACCGGCCCGGCCCGGCCCCCACCAGGAGCACCCGTTGTCCCGAATCGGCAACATCATCAAGGTCCCGGACCTGCGGAACAAGGTGTTGTTCACCCTGTTCATGCTGGTCCTGTACCGGTTCGGCTCCTACGTCCCGGTGCCCGGCATCGACCAGAACGCGGTCCAGGCGATCGAGAACCAGGCCCGCGAGGGGGGCGTGCTCGCCTTCCTCCAGTTGTTCTCCGGCCGGGCACTCACCCGGTTCAGCCTCTTCGCGCTGGGGATCATGCCGTACATCACGGCGTCGATCATCATGCAGATCCTCGCGGTGGTGATCCCGAAGCTGCAGGAGTGGCAGCAGCAGGGTGCGGTGGGCCAGCGCAAGACCACCCAGTGGACCCGCTACGTCACCATCGGCATCGCGGTCCTGCAGTCCACCGGCCTCGTGTTCCTCTTCCACAACGGCGGCGGCGGCCTCGTTGGTAGCCAGTCCAACCTCGACCTCGTGCCGGGCTTCAGCCCGCAGGTGGTCCTGCTGATCGTGCTCACCTTCACCGCCGGCACGGCGCTGCTCATGTGGATGGGCGAGCTCATCACCAACCGCGGCATCGGCAACGGCATGTCGCTCATCATCTTCTGCTCGGTGGTCTCCGGGCTGCCCAGCGCGTTCTCCGCCGTCTACGCCGCGGAGAACGGGGCCGTGAAGCTGGCGATCTTCATCGCCTTCTTCCTGGTGCTGCTCGTCTTCATCGTCTTCATCGAGCAGGGCCAGCGGCGCATCCCGGTGCAGTTCGCCAAGCGGGTGGTGGGTCGCCGGATGTACGCCGGCCAGAGCACCTACATCCCGCTCAAGGTCAACCAGGCCGGTGTGGTGCCCATCATCTTCGCCAGCGCCGTGATCAACCTGCCGGTGCTCATCAGCCAGATCCTGCCGTCCGACGGCTGGGGCGCCACCGTGTCGCAGTGGATCAACGACAACCTCGCCAACACGGTCAACCCCTTCTACCTGGCGGTGCTCGGCCTGCTGATCGTGGGCTTCACGTACTTCTACACGGCGATCGCCTTCGACCCGGTCCAGCAGGCCGACAACCTGCGCAAGCAGGGTGGCTTCATCCCCGGCATCCGGCCCGGCCCGCAGACCGAGAGCTACCTCGCGAAGGTGCTCAACCGGATCACCCTGCCGGGCGCGATCTTCATCGCCATCCTGGCGATCCTGCCCACCATCCTGGTGCGCTTCCTGCTCGGCGCCGGCGCCAGCGGTGCGGCCTACTCCATCGGTGGCACCTCCCTCCTGATCGCGGTGGGTGTGGCGCTCGAGACGATGAAGCAGGTCGACAGCCAGCTGATGATGCGCAACTACGAGGGCTTCCTCTCCACGAAGTGATCGGGCGCACCCGGTGCCGGCCGCCGGTGCCGCACTTGTGCCGGGCCCCGGGAACCTGCTGACATTCCGCCATGACTGCACCGTTGCGTGTGATCCTCTTCGGCCGCCAGGGAGCGGGCAAGGGCACCCAGGCCGTCCGCCTGGCCGCCCACTACGGGATCCCCCACATCTCCACCGGCGACATGCTGCGCGCCGCCGCTGCGTCCGGCTCGGAGTTCGGCCTCAGGGTGAAGGCCATCATGGACGCCGGGAACCTGGTCGACGACGACACGATGGCCGGCGTGGTGGCGGAGCGGCTCGCGCAGGAGGACGCCGCGCAGCGTGGGTTCCTCCTCGACGGCTACCCCCGCACCCGCGGCCAGGCCGAGTACCTCGAGACCCTGTTCGGGGCGGGAGGCCTCACCGCGGCGGTGGACATCGACGTGCCCGAGGACGTGGTGCTGGAACGGATCACCGCCCGCCGGGTCTGCAAGGTCGGCGGCGAGGTCTATGCGCTCGGCCGCGACGAGGCCGCGAGCACCGGGGTGTGCCCCAACGACGACGGCGAGGTGGTCCAGCGCGACGACGACACCGTGGCCTCGGTGCGGGTCCGGCTCGACAAGTACGCGGCCGAGACGATGCCCCTGATGCCCTGGTACGAGGAGCGGGGACTCCTGGTGCGGGTGAACGGGGTGGGGGAGCCCGATGACATCGCGGCCGAGCTCGTCCGGCGCATCGACGAGGTGCGCTGACCGTCGTCCCGGGCCGGTCCGGGATCCCCGCCGTCGGGCCCGCGGGCCGATCCGAGGAGGTCCGTGGCGGACGGCTTTGATCCGGGAGGGGAGTTCCCCTATCATCGTCCGTCGGCCCGTGCGGACACCCGTGCGCACCGCGCCTCGAAGACTCCACCCCCCGGGGCTCGCCAGGAGGTCCTGTTCTGCCCAAGCCCAAGGAAGACGCCATCGTCCTCGAAGGAACGGTCATCGAGCCGCTCCCCAACGCCATGTTCCGGGTCGAACTCGAGAACGGGCACAAGGTCCTGGCGCACATCTCCGGGAAGATGCGGATGCACTACATCCGCATCCTCCCCGGCGACAAGGTGCAGGTGGAACTCACCCCCTACGACCTCACCCGGGGTCGGATCACCTACCGGTACAAGTGACGGCCCCGGCCGGCACGTGTACGACACCTAGGAACGCGAGACATGAAGGTTCGACCGAGCGTCAAGAAGATCTGTGAGAAGTGCAGGGTCATCCGCCGCCACGGCCGCGTGATGGTCATCTGCGAGAACCCCCGGCACAAGCAGCGCCAGGGCTGAGGCAGGAACACACATGGCACGTATCTCCGGCGTTGACATCCCGCGTGAGAAGCGGCTCGTCATCTCCCTCACCTACGTCTACGGGATCGGTCGAACGAGCGCGGAGCAGATCTGCGCCGCCACGTCGATCGACCCCTCCACCCGGGTGCGCGACCTCACCGACTCCGAGGTCACCACGCTGCGCTCCTACATCGAGGAGAACTTCAAGGTCGAGGGTGACCTCCGCCGCGAGGTCAACCAGAACATCAAGCGGAAGATGGAGATCGGCTGCTACCAGGGCCTCCGTCACCGCCGGGGCCTGCCCGTGAGGGGTCAGCGCACCCACACCAACGCCCGTACCCGCAAGGGTCCGAAGAAGACCGTCGCCGGCAAGAAGAAGGTTCGCAAGTAATGGCAAAGCCACCCGCGGGCGGTCGTCGCCCCAAGCGCCGCGAGCGCAAGAACGTCACCCACGGCGTCGTCCACATCAAGAGCTCGTTCAACAACACGATCATCTCGATCACGGACCAGGAGGGCAACGTCCTGTCCTGGGCCTCCGCGGGCAACGCCGGCTTCAAGGGCTCCCGCAAGTCCACCCCCTTCGCCGCCCAGCTCGTGGCCGAAGATGCCGTCAAGAAGGCCATGGATCAGGGCATGAAGACGGCCGCCGTGCTGGTCAAGGGGCCGGGCGCCGGGCGCGAATCAGCGCTGCGCGCCGTGGCGGCCGCGGGGCTCAAGGTGACCCGCATCCAGGACGTCACGCCCATCCCCCACAACGGGTGCCGTCCGGCCAAGCGCCGTCGCGTCTGAACCTCTCCAACCCCGGGCAGCTTCGGCTGCGGACGTGGCCAGTCCGGCGCTCTCGTTGCGAAGGGCGCCCCGCCACTTCTCGCACGGGTGTGGATCCCCTCCTGGCCAGAGGGGCT
>CAIPVR010000147.1 GCA_903868545.1 uncultured Actinomycetes bacterium | reverse complement strand
TCGACGGCGTCGACGGGGTGGACACCGTCTGGTACCGCACCACCGTGGAGGTCCCCGACGGCGATCCCGGGCACCCGGACGGCGGGCCGGGCCTCGAGGTGCGCGTGGGCGGTGCCGACTACCGGGCCACCGTCATGTGGGACGGCGTCACGATCGGCACCCACACCGGGGGTTTCGCCCCGTTCGTGGCGGTCGCCCCGGGCGCGCCCGGCACCCACGAACTCGTCGTCCGGGTGGACTGCCCGGTGGAGCCGTTCGGGTCGGTGTGGCCCCACTCCAAGACCGCGCTCCGCGGGGTGATGGGTCACCACGACGCCCGGCCCGGCGGCTGGTCCGAGCGGGGCCAGGAGCGCTCCACCGGCGGGGTGTGGGGCGGGGTCGAGGTCGTGCGCCGGGCGCCGGTCGCCGTGGAGGCGATCCGGGTGGCCACCCCGCTGCGGGGCGCCGACGCGGACCTCCACCTCACGGCGAGGATCCGCCGGTCCGCCGCGGCGCCGGTGTTCGCCACCGTGCGGGCCACGCTGACCGAGGACGCCGGCACCGGCGCCACCGCGTACGTGCTGTGGTCCGAGACGTTCCTCGAGGCCGGGACCAGCGAGGTGGCGGTCAGCGGTCCGCTCCCGGCCCCCCGTCTCTGGTGGACCTGGGACCAGGGGGAACCGCACCGATACGCACTGCTGGTCGAGGTGCTCGTCGACGGTGAGGTGGTGGCGCTCGAACGCCGGGTGGTGGGGGTGCGGGAGGTGCAGGTCGGCGAGGACTGGGTGTGGCGCCTCAACGGCCGGCCCGTGTTCATCCGCGGGATGAACTACATCGGCGAGCAGTGGCTCTCGGCGCTCACACCCGAGCGGGCGGCCGGGGACGTGGCCCTCGCCGTGGCGGCCAACCTCAACCTGCTGCGGGTGCACGCCCACGTGACGGTCCCCGCCGTGTACGACGCCTGCGACGCGGCCGGGGTGCTCGTCTGGCAGGACCTGCCCATGCAGTGGGGCTACGCGGACACGGCCGAGACCTACCGGGTGGCCCGCTCGATGGTGGCCGAACTGGTGGACCTCCACGGCTGGCGCCCGTCGGTGGCCTACTGGTGCGCCCACAACGAGGCGCCGTGGAACGAGCCGTGGATGGCCGACGAGGCGGGACGGTTCGTGCCCGACCAGAACCAGCGCCTCGACGCCGAACTGCGCGACCTGTTCCTGCGGCTCGACCCGTCGAGGCCGGCGATGGCCAACTCCGGTGCCGGCGACGGCCACACCTACCCCGGCTGGTACTGGGGTACCTGGCGGGTGGCCTCGGAGATCCCCGGCGGTGCCTTCGTCTCCGAGTACGGCGCCCAGGCCTGCCCGGACCTGCCGGTGCTCCGCGAATTCCTCCCCGAGTCCGCCACGGCCGACGACTGGGCCTTCCACGGCTTCCAGCACCACGAGAACAACCGCCACGCCGGGGTGAACCTGTTCGTCCACTCCGCCGAGGAGATCGTGGCCGCCACGCAGCGGTACCAGGCGCGCCAGCTGCAGTTCGCCACCGAGCACTACCGCCGACGCAAGCGGGAGCGGGTCCACGGCGTGGTCCCGTTCATGCTGGTCGACCCGTGGCCGTGCATCAGCTGGTCGGTCCTCGACCACCACCGCAACCCGAAGCCGGGCTACCACGCGCTGGCCCGGGCCATGCAGCCCCTCCTGCCCAGCATCGAGGCGGCCACCGACTCCTACCCCGGTGACGATCCCTTCGAGCCGGAGCCGGTGGTGTTCGGCATCTGGTGGATCAACGACGAGCACCGGACGTACCCCGGGGCCGAGCTGTCGTGGCGCCTCGTCGACGCCTCGGGCGCGGTGCTCGACGAGGGTGCCGCCACGGTCGACGTGCTCGCGGATGCCGCCCGTCGCGTGCTGCAGGCGGGCCCGTTCGACCTCCCGCCGGGCCGCTACGCCGTCGAGTCCCGCCTCGGTGCCGCCGACGGCCGCACCCTCGGCGGGAACCGTTGGGACTTCGAGGTCGTCGGGGACCGGGCCGACGGTGACACGGCGGAAGAGGAGCAGACGTCATGACGATCCGGATCGGACTGCTGGGCTACGGCTTCATCGCCGACCTGCACGCCCGGGCCGCCGCGGCGGTGGGGGCCCCGGTGGTGGCGGTCGCGGGCCACCACGGCGGTCGGGCACGGGAGTTCGCCGGGCGCCACGGGATCGCCCGCAGCGGGGAGGACTGGGAGGAGCTGGTCGCGGCGCCCGACGTGGACGCCGTGGTGATCGGCACCCCCAACTCGCTGCACCACCCGCAGGCGATGGCGGCCCTCGCCGCCGGCAAGCACGTCCTGGTGGACAAGCCCATGGCCATCGGCGTGGCCCGGGCCGGGGAGATGCGCGACGCGGCGGCCGCCGCCGGTCTGGTGCTGGCCACCGGACACATGTGGCGCTACCGCGACGAGGTGGTGGCGCTCCGGGACCGCATCGCCGCGGGGGAACTCGGCCGGGTGGTGCGCACCCGCGGCTACGGGATCCACGCCGGCTGGGGGCCGTCCGGCTGGTTCACCGATCCGGCGCTGTCGGGCGGCGGGGCCCTCATCGACATGGGCATCCACGCCATCGACACGGTGCGCTTCCTCCTGGGCGACCCGTGGGCGGTGAGGGTCCGGGCCTCGATGGGCCACGAGTTCTCCGCGCCCGGCGCAGCGGGTGCCACCTCCTCGGTGGACACCGACGCGGTGGTGCTCATCGACTGGGACAACGGGGTGCGCAGCGTGGTCGAGTCGGGCTGGTGGCAGCCGGTGCTCGACGGGGTGGAGGCGGAGACCGACGTGTACGCCACCGGCGGGCACGCACGCATCTGGCCGGCGTTCACGGCGGACCGGCCGCCGCCGCCGGACTACGAGCACTGCTCGCTGCCGATGTACGCGGCGCAGATGGCCGACTTCGTCGCCTGCTGCGCCTCCGGTGCGGTCCCCCGGTCCTCGGCCGAGGTCGGGGTGGAGGCGGTGCGGATCGTCGACGCCGCGGTGGCCTCGGCACAGGAGGTGGGTCGATGAAGGTCGCGGTGGTGGGCGGTGGCTCGACCTACACCCCGGAACTCGTGGACGGGCTCCTGCGGCGCCGCGATGCGCTGGACCTCGAGGAGATCGTGCTCGTCGACCCCGACGCCGAGCGCCTCGCGGTGATCGGTCCCTTCGCCCGGCGCATGGCCGGGCACTCCGCTCCCGGCGTCCGGGTGTCGTGGACCGACGCGCTCGACGAGGGCGTGCGAGGGGCCCGTTTCGTGGTCAGCCAGATCCGGGTGGGCGGCATGGCGGCACGCCTGCGCGACGAGGAGCTGGGTCGGGAGTTCGGCCTCATCGGCCAGGAGACGGTGGGGGTCGGCGGGTTCGCCAATGCGCTGCGCACCATCCCGGTGGCGCTGCGGATCGCCGAGGTGGTGGAGGCCGAGGCCCCGGGGGCCACCCTCCTGAACTTCACGAACCCGGCCGGTCTGGTGACCGAGGCCCTGTGCCGCCACGGCCGTGTGCCCACCATCGGACTCTGCAACGTGCCGTGGTCCACCAAGGCGCTGATCGCCGGTCACCTCGGCGTGGACGCCACGGAGGTCGACATCGACACGGTGGGGCTCAACCACCTCACGTGGACCCGCAAGGTGGTGGTGCAGGGCCGGGACCGCACCCCCGAGGTGCTCGCCGGCCTCCGGGAGCTCGTCGCCGCGGCGGCCGCCGATCCCGACGGCGAACCCGAGTGGACCCCGGCGTCGGTGGACCTGTTCGGTGCCGTGCCCAACTACTACCTCCTCTACTACTACGAGACCGAGGCCTGGGTCCGCCACCAGGCCGCGCACCCGCCCCGGGCCACCGAGGTGATGGCGATCGAGGAGGAGCTGCTCGCGAAGTACGCCGACCCCGACCTCGACACCAAGCCGCCCGAGCTGGACCAGCGCGGCGGCGCCTACTACTCGGAGGCCGCCGCGGCGCTGATGGCGGACATCGCCGCGGACGCGGGCACCGTGCACGTGGTGAACACGCCGAACCGGGGGGCGGTGCCCGGTCTGCCCGACGACGTGGTGCTGGAGGTGGCGGCCGTCGTGTCGGCCGGGGGAGTGGCGCCGCGTCCGACCGCGCCGCTGCGGGCCGACCAGGACGCCCTCGTGCGCACGATGAAGGACGTGGAGCTGCTCGCGGTGGAGGCCGCGGTCCGTGGCGACGAGGAGGCCGCCCGGCTGGCCCTGCTGGTGCACCCGCTCGGTCCACCCGCCCATCTGGTGGACGCCGTGTGGGCCCGGCTGCGGGAGGTCCACGCCGGATGGCTGGGGGCCCTCGATGGCTGACGGGGTGGTGCTCGGGATCGACGGCGGCGGCACGAAGACCGACGTCGGCGCTGTCGACGGGGGTGGGCGCCTGGTGGGGTTCGCCTCCGGCGGGGCCAGCAACTGGGAGGGCGTGGGGGTCGAGGCCGTGGGCGAGGTGCTCGCCGGGCTCGTGAGCGACGTGCTCCGACAGGCGGGCGTGGGCCCCGACGACGTGCGGGGCTCGGCCTTCTGCCTCGCCGGCGTGGACTGGACCTCCGACACCGAACGCCTCCGCCCCCCGCTGGAGCGCCTGGGTCTCGCCGGGCCGCAGGTGCTGCTCAACGACTCGTTCGCCGCGCTGCGGGCCGGGTTGTCGGGCTCATGGGGGTGCGTGTCGGTGGCCGGCACCGGCGGCGTGTGCGCGGGCCGCAACCCGCAGGGTGAGGTGGCCCGCAGCATGGGCGTGGGCATGGGCGAGGGCTCCGGTGCGTGGACGGTACTGATGGCCGGGGTGGAGGCCGTGGCCGCCGAACACCACCACACCGGTCCGGCCACGGCCCTCACCGAGCTGCTGTTGTCGTCGGCGGGCGTGGCCTCGGTGCCGGAGCTGTTCGAGGGGCTCACCCGGGGCGGGGTCCAGCTCCCGGACGACCTCGCGGCCCGTGTGATGTCGGTGGCCGCGGCGGGGGACGAGGTGGCGGTGGCGGCGGTGGGTGGCGCCGGTGCCCGCCACGGGCGTGACCTGGCCGGCCTCGCCGACCGGCTGGGGGTGTGCGGTGAGGAGGTGGAGGTGGTGCTCGCGGGCGGGATCCACGTGCACGGCGAGGGTGCCTTCCGCGACGGGTTCACCGAGGCCGTCCGCGCCCGGGTGCCCGCCGCCCGGTTCACGGTGCTGACCGCCCCGCCCGCGGTGGGCGCGGTCCTGCTGGCCATGGAGGCGGCGGGCCTCGCCACCGACGGGGTGGGACCCGCGCTCGCCGACGACGTCCACCGATGGGGCCTCCCGTGAGGGGGCTGTGCCCGCAACCGGCGTGGGCCAGCTGGCTCGACGACGGCGAGGCCCCGGAGCCCGGTGGGCACGAGGAGGCGTACCGCCTGCGCCGCCGCCGGGGTGCGGTCACGATCGACGCCGCCACGGAGGTGGGTCGCTACCGGGCCCGGTCCACACTCGCCCAGCTCGAGCTGCTCGAGCGGATGGGCCGGCCGGTGCCCGAGGACCTCGAGGTGGTGGACCGACCGGTCCTCGACCGACGCGGCGTGATGCTCGACGTGTCCCGCGGCCGGGTCCCCACGGTCGCGACGTTGGAGTGGATGATCGAACGGTTGGCCGCGCTCAAGGTCAACCATCTCGAGCTGTACCTCGAGGCGTCCTTCGACCACCCGGGCCACGAGGAGGTGTGTCGTCCGGTCGGGCCGTACACCGCCGACGACGTCGAACGGCTGGTCCGTCACGCGACGCGTCACCACGTGGAACTGGTGGGCCAGCAGAACTGTCTCGGCCACATGGAACGCTGGCTGGCGCACCCGGATCACGCGGCCCTGGCCGCGTTGCCGGGCGGCTACAGCACCCCCGACGGGACGGCCCACGAACCGGCGGCCTGCCTCGACCCGGCCCTGCCGGCGTCCTGGCAGCTGGCCGCCGAGCTGGTGACCAACGTGGCCCGGGCCTTCGACGCGGCACGGGTGCACGTGGGCCTCGACGAGCCCATCGACCTCAATCCGGCGGTGTGGGACGCCATCTTCGACGTGCCCGGCGCGCCGGTGCCGTGGTCCGGTGTCGACAACGGGTCCTTCTGCGTGCCGCTGCCCCCGGAGCGACGGACCCAGTACATGGAGTGGGTCCGGCGACTGCGGAACCTGCCCGCCCTCGACGGCCGGGACATGCTGATGTGGGCCGACGTCATGGCTCCCCACCCGGAGCTGCTCGACGAGCTGCCGGGCGGGGTGACCCTGGTGGAGTGGGGCTACGAGGCCGACCACCCGTTCGACGAGCGCTGCGGCCGGATCTCGGCGGCCGGCGTGCCGTTCTGGGTGGCCCCGGGCACCTCGGGGTGGACGTCGATCTCCGGCCGGTGGCACGCGATGCGCGGCAACGTCGAGGCGGCCGCGGCCGCAGGGGTGCGCCACGGCGCCGCGGGGATGCTCGTGGCCACCTGGCTGACGCTGCCGTCGGTGTCGGACTGGCCGGGGTTCACCTGGGCCGCGGCGCTGGGCTGGAACCCGGGCCGGCCCCCGGACCTGGCGGCGGCGCTCGACCTGGTGGCCGACGGGACCGCAGGGCTCGGCGAGGTGTGGCGGCGCCTCGGCGAGGTGCACGACCTGGTCGCACCCGCCATCCCGGAGGCCGGGTCGGTCTCGGAGATGTTCCGCACGTCCGGCATGGCGGCCATCGGGCTGGCGCTCAACGGGATGACCCCGGCCATGCTGGACGCCGTGGACGGCTCGCTCGCGGCAGCCGACGAACTCCTCCGGGCGGCGCGGCCGGCCGGGCCGTCGGCCGAACTGTTCCGCGAGGAACTGGCATGGGTGGCCGGGGCGCTCCGCTGGGGCACCGCCGCGGCCCGCCACCGGCTCGACTGGGCCGATCCGGACCCCCCGCCCGGCGGGCTCCGGTCCGGGCTCTCCCGGCTGGTGGCCGAGGAGGACCGGCTCTGGCACCTCCGCAACCGTCCGGAGGGCCACGAGGTGGTCGCCGCCCACCTGGCGGCGATCGGGGAGGATGTCTGACATGGCGGCGATCACGCTCGACCACGTGTCCAAGGTCTTCGACAAGGGAACCGTCGCCGTCGACGACGTCCACCTCGAGATCGCCGACGGTGAGTTCATGGTCCTCGTGGGCCCGTCGGGCTGCGGCAAGTCGACCCTGCTGCGGATGATCGCCGGACTGGAGGCGGTGACCGCGGGCGGCATCCTCATCGGTGACCGGGACGTGACCTACCTGCCCGCCCGTGACCGCGACGTGGCGATGGTGTTCCAGAACTACGCGCTGTACCCGCACATGACCGTCCGCAGGAACCTCGCCTTCGGGCTGAAGCTCCGCAAGTTCCCCCGCGACCAGATCGACGGGAGGGTCGACTCGGTGGCCGACACGCTCGGGCTGACCGACCTGCTCGACCGCAAGCCGGCCCAGCTCTCCGGTGGCCAGCGCCAGCGGGTGGCCATGGGCCGGGCGCTGGTCCGTGACCCTCAGGCGTTCCTGATGGACGAGCCCCTGTCCAACCTCGACGCCAAGCTCCGGGTGACCGTCCGTGGCGAGCTCGCGGAACTGCACGCCCGGACCGGCACGACCACCGTCTACGTCACCCACGACCAGATCGAGGCCATGACCCTCGGCCAGCGGGTGGCGGTGCTGCGCAACGGCGTCCTGCAGCAGTGCGACCGCCCGACCGTGCTGTTCCACGAGCCGGCCAACATCTTCGTCGCCGGCTTCATCGGGTCACCGCAGATGAACCTCGCCCGGGCGGTGCTCGACGGGGGGCGGGTCCGACTCGCCGGCCTCGACTTCGAGGTGCCGGACCCGCCGGCGCGCTCGGGTGAGGTGGTGCTCGGTATCCGACCGTCGGACCTGGTCCCCGCGGCGGCCGGTCACGACCTGCCGAGGCTGGAGGTGGGGGTGGACCACGTGGAGAACCTCGGGGCGCACCTCCACGTGTCGTTCTCGGTGGACGCCCGGCCGGTGCACGTCGACCTCCTCACCGAGGACGAGGAGGTCGAGGCGCTGCACGAACCGACCGACGCGGCCCGCTGGAGCGCGGAGCTCGCCGACGGCACCCCGGCGCGGGTGGGCGAGTCGTTCGAGCTGGCCCTGCGGACCGACCGGCTGCACTGGTTCGACCCCGCGACCGGCCTCCGGCTCTGAGGGGTCGCGGCCCGACGATCCGTCGGGCCCGACGGCTCAGGGCACGAAGCCGGTGTTGCGGTCGTTGCCGCCGAAGCGGATCCAGTCGCCGATCCGGTTCGACGGGGTCGGCAGGTCCCAGACCATGAGGCGGCCGTCGCGGCGCACCACCGCCACCTCGGCGGTGCCGTTGCCGTCCCAGTCACCGAAACCGGGGGTGCCCACCACCCAGCCGCCGGTCAGCTTCGGCCAGCCCGGCGGATGGGGCCCGGTCGTGGAGAAGGCGTCGAGCAGGTGGATGCCGTTGCCGGCCACCACCTCGTTCACCCCGTCGCCCGTCACGTCCGCGATGGCCGGGGTCACGAAGAAGGCCAGGTCGGCCGTGACCCTGGGGAAGCCCGGCTTGATGCCGCCGTCGGCACCGGACCAGGCCGTCATCGACGGGTTGGAGGGGACCTGCCGGTTGGGGGCGAGCGCATCGATGGCCCGTCCGACACCGCTCGTGGCGCCGGCGATGTCCTTGCCCTGCCACGAGCCCAGGTTGCCGATGGCGGGACCGCTGAAGGCGCCGATGATCAGGTCGGAATCGGGGGCGTTGGTCCCCGGTGGCGTGGCTCCCAACCAGTTGAGGGCGATCGGGAGGCCGAACGGCTTGGCGTAGTTGTTGGTGCCGTCGGCGTCGTACACGCGGGGCTGGCCGCTGGCGGAGTTGGCCACCACCTCGTTGGCGCCGTCGCCGTCGACGTCACCGATGGCGGCCTGGGTGGCCACGCCCTGGCCGATGGCCGGGAGGATCTGCAGGATCACCATGGGCACCTTCACCGGCCAGCCCGGCAGGTACGCACGGTCGTCGGGGTGGGCGGGGGACCGGTCGGAGCCCTTGGCCTGCAGCGTGCCCTTCGACGAGACCGCGTACAGGCGCGAGTTGCCCTGGCCCAGCGGCGGGAACACGTCGATCGGCTCGGTGTACTGCTCCTGTGCGCCCACGACGATGTCGACGAGGCCGTCACCGTCGAGGTCGCCGAGCGCAGGGGTGGCCACCAGCTCGCCACCCTGACCGGTGGTGACCGGGTCGGCGAAGGTCACCTGGTTGGTCACCGGGTCCACCGCGCTGACCTTGGCCGGGTCCACCAGCAGCACCGGGAACCCGGCGACGGGCGAGCCGTCGTGGTGGAACGCGTACAGGTGCCGGTCCTGGGCGGCGGCCACGATCTCGAGGTCGCCGTCGCCGTCGAGGTCGCCGAGTGCCGCGCCCCCGAGGAAGCCCGGCTTCATGCGGTTCCGCTGGTCGGTGGCCGACTGGCGGCTGAAGTCGGGGTTGGTGCGGGCGGTGGCCTCCACCTTCCCGTCGCGGCCGATGACGGTGATCCCTCCGTCGAGATCGGTGACCACCACCTCGGGCGCGCCGTCGCGGTCGATGTCGGCCACCGCGGGCGAACCCACCGAGACCGCGCCACCCGGCGTGGGGATGCGCTCGGCCGCCACCGTCGGCGAGTCGGCGTGCCAGTAGGGCGCCGGCGCCGTGCTGGCCGGCCAGCCCGGCAGCTGTGACCCGTCGGGTCGCAGGGCGCGCACGGTGCCGTCGTCGGCGGCGAGGATGAGTTCCTGGGCGCCGTCGCCGTCGAGGTCGGCGAAGACCGGGGAGGCGGTGCCCGCGCCGCTGACCTTGCGGTAGGTGCGGAGGTCGGGGTCGTCGTGGACGTGCACGAGACGGTGGATGGTCCCCACGCGGCCGGCGTCGTCGGTGACGACCACGCGGATGCGCACCGTGAAGCGGTCCTGGTCGGGGATCCCGTTGGGTCCGCTCGGGGTCCCGGTGCCGCGGCCGGGCAGGGCCGCGGCCACGCTGGCCAGGTCGAGGTCGGCGAGCACCCCGTCCTTCGGTGCGGTGAGGCCGTCCTCGGCAGCGATCACCCGCCAGTCGTCGCGGGCCGGGGACGGGCCTTCCTGCAGGCCGGTGGTCCACTCCACCCGGTACGAGTAGGAGGCGGCCCGCACCGCCGCCACGCGCCCGACGACCGGGACGGAGCCGGAGGTGGGGAGCACCTCGAAGAACTCGGGCGCCGTGACGTCGGCCTCGGGCGGGATCCGGCCCTCCGCCACGGCGCGGACCGACTCGAAGAGGTTCACCTGGCCGTAGCCGTGGGTGGCGTCCCAGCCCTGGGCGGTGGGGAAGCGGCTCTGGCCGAACTCGTCGGTGAACTCGTTGGCGCGGTCGATGCCGTTGGGGGTGGCGAAGTCGATGTCGTCGGCGCCGGAGCGGAACAGCTGGGCGGCCTCGTTGGCCGACAGCACGTTGCGTCCGGGCCCGACGAGGCCGCGGGCGGCGAGGTCGGGGTGGGGGGCCACGCCGGAGTTGCGGGCGGCCGACTGGATCACGCCCATCATCCCGGCCGCATTGCCGGTGGCCTCCGACGAACACCCGGTGGAGGGGACCGACACCCAGGCGATGCCGCCGTAGTTGGTGCAGCCGTTCAGCAGCTGGGCCTCCCGGCGACCGCCGAGCGCCTTGGTGAGTCGGCTGAGGTCCGGCAGCTCGGTGATCGAGTTCACCGGGATGGTGTGGTTCATGGCGGCCGGGAGGTTCGCGTGCTGGGACTGCTCGTCGGCCATGGAGGCGATGATCGGCACGCCACGCGAGTAGGCCGCGGTCACTGCGGCCTGGGCCTGGCCCGGGTTGGAGATCGCGCCGAGGGCCTCGAGGACCACGTCCGCGCCGGCGTCGATGCCGAAGATCACGCCCGCCGCGAAGCGCCCTCCCTCGGCGATGAAGGAATCGGCCACCCGCACGTGCAGGGCCAGGCACTCGGGGCAGGTGCCGTAGTCGCCGGTGCCGTTGTGGGCGCCGACGGCGTCGCGGGCCTCGCCGGAGCCGTGGCCGTACTCCACGTCGTCGAGCGGGTTGTTGTCGTCGTTCTGGAAGTCCCAGCCGGAGATGTCGTCGACGTAGCCGTTCGCGTCGGTGTCGGCTCGGTCGTTGAACGCCGGGGTCAGGATGAGGTCCTCGGGGTCGAGGAACTTGCTGCCGTTGCGGTCCGTGACGCGCGGGTCCTTCGCGTAGTCCGTCACCGTGAAGCGGCCGTCACCGTTGCTGTCGTAGGGGTCGGCGCCGGTCCCTGCGGGCTGCGGGGCGGGGAGTTCACCGCGGTTGAGGTAGGTCTTGTCGGCGAGGTCGGGCATCTTCTCGCCGCTGCGCCAGAGGATCCCGGAGTCGAGCACCGCGATCACGGTGTCGGCCCGGCCACGGTCGAGCGTCCACGCCAGGTCGGCCGCGGCGCCCACCTGGCCGCACAGTCGGTGCGGGGAGTAGGCGGTGCTGGGGTCGCGGTCCGAGCCGAAGCGGTACTCGTTCTCGTCCCATTCCGGCGGCCGGGTGGGCACGAGGCCGTCGTAGCGCCAGTTGGCGCAGTCGAGCGGTGCCGGCCGGAGCGCCGAGGCGGGTTCGGGCGGAGGTGGCGGCGGGGTGGCCACCGTGGTGGGCGGCGGGGACCCGCCGTCCGGCTGGGCCGGCACGAGGGGCGACGTGCACCCGGCGAGGACCGCCACCGACGCGAACGCCACGCCGACCGCCCACTTCCACCCTCGAGACATCGCCACCGACTTCCCCCTCGCCGCGGCAACCGGTTCCTGCGCCCGGAGCCGTTGGCACCGACTGTAAGGGATGTTTCCCCATCGGGCCAACGGGTCGGGTGGGTGAAACATCCCGCCCCCGAACTAGCGTCGGGTCGTGGCCAGCCTCGCCGAGCGTCTCGGGCACCCCCCGGACGCGCGACTCCTGATCGTGAACTGCGACGACCTCGGGATGTGCCACTCGGCGAACGAGGGCGTGTACGAGGCCCTGCGCGACGGCCTCGCCACCAGCGCTTCGCTGATGGTGCCGTGCCCGTGGGCGCGCGAGGCGGCCGCCCGCTACCGGGGTGAGGACGTGGGGGTCCACCTCACACTCAACGCCGAGTGGGAGCTGTACCGGTGGGGGCCGGTGACGCAGGCGCCGTCGCTCCTCGGCGGTGACGGCGGCTTCCCGAGGACCGTCGAGGACGTGTGGGACCACGCGGACCTCGACGAGGTCCGCCGCGAGCTCCGGGCGCAGGTGGAGCGGGCCATCCTCTGGGGCTTCGACGTGACCCACCTCGACTCCCACATGGGCACGCTGCAGCTGCGGCCCGAGTTCTTCGACGTGTACCTGGATCTCGCCGTTGAGTTCGCGTTGCCGCTGCGCCTGTCGGGACGTTCGAGCGAGGAGCTGATCGGCTTCCCGTTCCGCGACCTCGCCGACGAGGAGGGTGTGGTGTCGCCCGACCACCTCGTGCTCACCCCTGCGGTGGGTGCCCGTCGCACGTTCGAGAAGCTGGTGGGTGACCTGCGCCCCGGTGTCACCGAGATCTTCTTCCACCCGGCGACCGACCACAGCGAACTGCGCTCCCTGGCACCGGACTGGGCGGCCCGGGTGGACGACCACCACCTGCTCACCCGTGACTCGGAGTTGCGGGCGATGGTGCAGCGTTCGGGGGTGCACCTGATCGGGTGGCGGGAGCTGCGGGACCTCCAGCGCGCCGGCTGACGGTCAGCGGGCGAACGGGTCGTTCCCCCGGCAGGCCGACCAGAGCCCGGCCCCGGCGGCGCGTGCCTCCCGGACCGCGGCGCGGAACGCCGGCTCGTACGCCACGTTGGGCGGGATGGTGAGCTGGTTGGCGTAACCGTCGCGTGCGAGGGCGAGGTTCACGAACAGGCCGTCGTCGGCCCGGTGGACGTAGCCGAGCAGCCGGCCGTACCGGTCGCGGGGTTCGGCATCGAGCTCCACCCGCACCCGGGTGCCCTTCGGCAGCAGCTGCGTCGTGTGCGCGGCGGCCTCCTTGCCGAAGCACTCCACCGGCGAGTTCGGCTTCACGCTCTCCGGTGTGTCGATGCCCACGAGGCGGACACGCTCGTCCTCGCCGTCGAGGTCGACCACGAGCGTGTCGCCGTCGACGACGCGACGGACCGTGCCGTTGGACTCCACCGGGGTGCCCGACCCGTCGGTGGCGCCCCCGGACCGGCCGGCGTCGTCGGGGCCGCCGCACCCGATGACCGGGAACAGCACGGCGGCCGTCACGAGCACCAGGAGCGCCGGGCCCGGGCGGGCGGGGAGGGTCCGGTGCGCCCGGAACGGAGCTGGCACCGGACCCGCGTCGCTCAGATCCGCTCGATGAGCGTGCCGGTCCCGAGACCGCCGCCGCAGCACATCGAGATCAGGGCCTGCTCGCCGTCGGTGCGCTCCAGCTCGTGGAGCGCCTTCGTCATGAGGAACGCCCCGGTGGCGCCGAGGGGGTGACCCAGGGCGATCGCGCCGCCGTTCGGGTTGGTGCGGTCCAGGTCGGCGCCCACCTCGCGCGCCCAGCCCAGCACCACCGACGCGAACGCCTCGTTGATCTCGAACACGTCGATGTCGGAGATGGTGCGGCCGGTGCGGGCGAGCAGGTGCTTCGTGGCGTCCATCGGTCCGGTGAGCATGAGCACCGGGTCGACCCCGACCAGGCAGGTGTCCACCACCCGGGCCCGCGGGGTGAGACCCAGCTCGGCGGCCCGCTCCGCCGTGGTCACGAGCACGGCGGCGGCCCCGTCGGAGATCTGCGAGGACGAGCCCGCGGTGTGGACGCCGTCCTCGCGGGCGACGGGCTTGAGGGAGGCGAGCTTCTCGAGCGAGGTCTCCCGCAGACCTTCGTCGCGGGTAACCGTGTGGCTGGTGCCGGTGGGGTTGCCCTCGTCGTCGACGTCGGGCGCCTCGACGTCGAGGACCTGCCCGGCGAAGCGGTCCTCGGTCCAGGCCCGTGCCGCACGCTCCTGGCTCGCGAGGCCGAACTCGTCGCAGTCGGCCCGTGTGACCCCCCACTGCTCCGCGATCCGCTCGGCGCCCTCGAACTGGGACGTGAACTCGTAGCGACCGAAGTAGGTCTTCGGGATGGGTACCCCGAGGCCGAGCTTCTTCGACGAGTTGGCACCGATGGGGACGCGGCTCATGGACTCCACGCCACAGGCGACCGCCACGTCGACCACGCCGGAGCCCACGAGGGCGGTGGCCAGGTTGGTGGCCTGCTGCGACGACCCGCACTGGGTGTCGACCGTGGTGGCGGCCACCTCCCGGGGCAGACCGGCGGCGAGCCATGCGGTGCGGCCGATGTTGAACGACTGCTCGCCCACCTGCGACACGCACCCGGTGACGACCTGGCCGACCGCGGCCGGGTCGATGCCGGTGCGCTCGACGAGTCCGGCGAGGACGCCGGAGAGGAGGTCGGCGGGATGCACGGTGGACAGGCCGCCGTTGCGGCGGCCGATCGGGGTGCGGAGGGCATCGATGATGACGACGTCGGACATGGCCCGCATCCTACGGGTGGGCCGGCTCGGCTGGCCCGGCTCAGGCGGCTCGGCGGCGGCCGGCCGGGTGGCGACGGCGTTCTGCGGCCAGCTCGAGCCGCTCCTCTCGGCGCCGGAGCTCCTCCTCGTCGCGCTCGTGGGCCCGCCGGCTG
>CAIPVR010000146.1 GCA_903868545.1 uncultured Actinomycetes bacterium | reverse complement strand
GGGGACTGTTCACGGTGTGCTCGGACTCGATGGGGATCGCCACCGGGATGCTGCCCGACGGCTCGACGCGCCTGTCGCGGGGTGGTGCGACCGTCTACCGGGGCCTCAACCTCGCGGCGTGGGCCGAGGAGGTGGTGGTGTCCGAATCGGGCGCGGTCCGCATCGATCCCGACGTGCCGCTCGACGTGGCGTGCGTGGTGGGCTGCGCGGTGCAGACCGGGGTGGGGGCCGCGCTCAACACCGGTGGCGTCTCGGCCGGCGACCGGGTCCTGGTGCTCGGGGCCGGGGGAGTGGGCCTGTCGATCGTGCAGGGCGCACGGGTGGCCGGCGCGTCGCGGATCATCGTGTCGGACCCGTCGGAATCGAGGCGGGAGCAGGCGCTCCGGCTGGGTGCGACGGACGTGCTCGATCCGACGGCGACCGACGTGGTCGAGGCCACGACCGCGCTCACCGGGATCGGTGCCGACGTCGCCTTCGACGCAGTGGGTCAGGCCGCGTTGGTGGAGCAGGGGCTGGCGGCGGTCCGCAGCGCCGGGACGGTGGTGATGGTCGGTGCGCCGCCGCCGGAGCAGGAGGCGCGGGTGAACGTGGCGCTCACGATGTTCACCGAGAAGCGTCTGGTGGGCAGCCTGTTGGGGTCGTGCTGGGGCCCGCGGGACATCCCGAGGCTGGTCGGGCTGTGGCAGGCGGGCCGGCTCGACCTCGAGGCGCTGGTGACGGCCCGTCGGCCGCTCGAGGAGGTCAACGAGGCGCTGGCCGACCTCGCGGCCGGCCGGGGGCTCCGCACCGTGCTCACGATCGGCACCCCCTGACCCCGGCTCTGTGTCGCGGTGACGTACTCATGAGAGCGTCACCGCGACACAGAGCGGGGACGGGGGCGGGCTCGTGTGACCTCAGAGGGCGGACTCGATGGCGCCCACGACCTTCTCGTCGTCGGGCGCCACGGTGGGGGCGAAGCGGGCGATCACCTCGCCGTCGCGGCCCACGAGGAACTTCTCGAAGTTCCAGCGGATGTCGCCGGTGTGGCCGTCATCGGCATCGGCGACCCCGGTCAGCTCGGTGTAGAGGGAGTGGCGGCCCTCGCCGTTCACCTCGATCTTCTCCGACAGCGGGAACGTCACCCCGTACGTGGTGGAGCAGAACGTGGCGATCTCCTCGGGGGTGCCCGGCTCCTGCTCGAGGAACTGGTTGCAGGGCACGCCGAGCACGGTGAAGCCGCGGTCGCCGAAGCGCTGCTGGAGCTCCTCGAGCTGGGTGTACTGCGGGGTGAGCCCGCACTTCGAGGCCACGTTGACGAGCAGGGTCACCTTGTCGCGGGCGGCGGCCATCACGTCGGCGGAGCCGTCGAGGGCGGACAGGTCGGAGTCGTAGACGGACATGGCGCGCACCCTACCGGTGCCGGGGCCGGCCCGGGCGGCCGTGCGGACCCGTGGGCCGGTCGCCATCGCGCCTGTACGACTTCCCAGCGCGGGTGCCGCCCGTCACGGAACCGGCGGTAGGGTTCGCGGTGCCCGTGCGTCGGGACGGCTTCGCCGCCCGCACCCGTGGAGCCCTCACACCATGGATGTCGAAACCGTCAGCACCTTCTTCGCCCTCCTCGCCGTGCTGGGCCTCGTGTTCGTGGCCGCCGTGGTCGTGCTGGGCGTGGTGGCCAGGGCGACCGGCGGCCTCCCCGCCTCCCTGGTGCCGCTCCGTGAGGGCATCGGCCAGGTGGCGATCCCCTTCGCGTTCGCGGTGGCGCTCACCTGCACGCTCGGCAGCCTCTACATGTCGGAGGTCGCCAAGTTCCCGCCGTGCCCGCTGTGCTGGTACCAGCGCATCGCCATGTACCCGAACGTGGTGCTCCTCGCCGTGGCGTGGTGGCGCCGCGACACGGCGGTGAAGTTCTACGTGGTGCCCCTCGTGGTGATCGGCTGGCTGATCGCCACCTACCACTACCTGCTCGAGCGGTTCCCCGACACCGTCACCAGCCCCGTGTGCGATTCGGGGGCCGCCGTGCCCTGCGAGACGGTGTGGGTGTGGAAGTTCCACTTCCTGTCGATCCCCGGCATGGCATGGGTGGGCTTCACGCTGATCTTCACGCTCGTCCTGCTGGCCCGGCCCGCGCCGACGCGGCGGGGCGCGCCACGTACCCTGACGGCCGACGACGGCACGATCGACCACGACACCCCCGACCAGGAGCCCGTCGACCGGGCCCAGGAGGTCTCCCGATGAGCGACGCGAAGCCCAAGCCCCCGAAGTCCAGGGGTGCGAGCCCCTACGGCTACTCCACCACCGACACGGACGGGAAGAACAACGTGCCGCTGATCATCGGCGCGGTGGTGCTGGTGGTCGTGGTGCTGGGCATCGTGGCCGTGCTGCTCACCCGCGGCGGCGGGGGCGACTCGGCCACGGCCGACAGCGGCGCCGCCGCGGCGAAGAACTCGAAGCAGGAGACCGCGACGGTCACCGTCGAGGGCGAGGACCTCGCCGCCTACCCGCAGGACACCACCGCGCTGCTCGCCGACCCGGCGAAGGACCCGGCCGTGGGCCAGGTGATCCCCACGCTCAAGGGCCAGAGCTTCGACGGCTCCGACATCACCATCGGCCCCGACGGCGAACCGCAACTGATTCTCTTCGTCGCCCACTGGTGCCCGCACTGCCAGAAGGAGGTGCCCCTCATCCAGCAGTACATCGCCGAGGGGAAGCTCCCGAAGAACGTGCAGGTGCGGACGGTGAGCACCGGCGTGGACCAGTCGAAGCCGAACTACCCGCCCTCGAGGTGGTTGTCCCGCGAGGGCTGGCAGCCCCAGGTGCTGCTCGACGACCCGAGCGGGACGGCGGCCACGGCGTTCGGTCTGCCCGGCTTCCCCTACTTCGTGATGGTCGACGCCGACGGCAGGGTGGTCCAGCGCGGCTCCGGCGAGGTGCCGATCGACCAGCTCGACGCGGCGTTGCAGGCGCTGGCCGGCCCGGCCGGGACCTCCACCACCGCCCCGGCGACCGCCGGCTGACGGCTCAGCCCGGAGCGTCGGACCCGATGGGTCCGTCGGGTCCGACGGTGGCGTCGGCCGGCGCGGGGTCCGCGCAGTCGAGCGCTGCCTTGCCCACCACCCGCCGTTCGAGGAGGTCACGCAGCGCCGTGGCCACCTCGGCGAGCGGGTAGGTGACCGGCTCCACCGGCCGGAGGGTCCCGTCGGCCACCCGGTCGAGGACCTCGCGGAGCAGGTCGGCGTTGGCCGCCGGGTCCCGCAGGGCCCACGCGCCCCAGTCCACGCCGATCACCCGGCGGTTGCGCAGCAGCACCTGGTTGGCGGGCAGCTGCGGGATCTCACCGGAGGCGAAACCCACCACCATCAGGCGGCCGTCCTCGCGCAACGACCGCAGCGCCTGCTCGCTCAGCGGTCCGCCGACCGGGTCCACCACCACGTCCACGCCGCCGTCGGACAGTTCGCGGGCCCGGCCCTTGAGGTCCTCGGACGAGGTGTCGATCACGCTGTGGGCGCCGCGGGCGATGCAGCGCTGCAGCTTCTCCGGGCTCGACGCCGCGGCGATCACGCTGGCCCCGAGCGACCGGGCCACGTCGATGCAGGCGAGGCCCACCCCGCCGGCGGCGCCGAGCACGAGCACGCGGTCACCCTCGCCCACCGACGTGCGGCGGGTGAGGGTGAACCACGCGGTGGCGTAGCTCTGGCCCATGGTGGCGGCCTGCCCGAAGTCGAGGACCTCGGGCACGGCGAGCAGTTGGTCGGGCCGGAGGACGATCTCGTCGACGAAGCCGCCCAGGCCGACCGAGGCCATCACGCGGTCGCCCACCGTCCACCCGTCCACCCCGTCGCCCACCTCGGTCACCTCGCCGGCGAGCTCCGAGCCGGGGGTGAAGGGTGTGGGTGGCCGGATCTGGTAGCGGCCCTGCACGAACAGGGCGTCGACGTAGTTGAGCCCGGCCGCCCAGACCCGCACCCGCACCCGTCCCGGCCCGCACGGCGGTGACGGCCGTTCCTCGAGCTCCAACGTCTCGGGTTCGCCGAAGTCCTGGCACACGACCGCTCGCACGTCCGGACGGTACCCCGCCCACCACCGGGGAATGGGGGTCCTCAGGGCGCTGAGGGCTACCGCAACCGCCGAGAAGTCGGCCGGGGCTAGCCTGAGCGACGACCGCTGGGCACCCCGCAGGGGACCGGCGGGATCGGCACACCTCGAGAGGCGTGAGAGCGTGGATCCGACGGCAGCCCTGCGTGGGGCTCGTCCGGCGGTGCTCTGGTTGGACACTCCCGGCCGCCCTGAACAGGGCGAGCCGCTGGCGGGCGACACCACCGCCGACCTGGTGGTGGTGGGCGCCGGCTTCACGGGATTGTGGGCGGCGTTGCAGGCCGCCGAGGACCGGCCCGACCTCGACGTGCTCCTCATCGAAGCCGGCTCGGTGGCCGGCGAGGCCTCCGGCCGCAACGGCGGTTTCGTGTCGTCGTCGCTCACCCACGGCATACAGAACGGCGTGGAGCGCTTCGGCGCAGACCTCGGGGCGATCGGGGCCGCGGCCAGCGCCAACTTCGACGGCCTGCTCGGATCGGTCCGGCGCCACGGGATCGACGCCGGGCTGCGCGTCGACGGGGCCCTCCAGGTGGCCGACCGACCGTGGCAGCTCCCGGCCCTGCGCGACACCGCGGACCTGCTGGCCGCGCACGGTGAGCGCGTCACCTGGTTGGACGGCCCCGAACTCCGGGCCCAGATCGACTCGCCCACCTACCTCGGAGGGCTGTGGCAGCACACCGGTGAGGCGCTGGTGGACCCCGCCCGGCTCGCCTGGGGACTGGCCGACGCGTGCCGTCGCCTCGGCGTGCGGATCGCGGAGGGGACGCGACTGACGGGGCTGGAGCGCCACGGCGCCGGGGTGCTCGTGCGCACGGACCGGGGCTCGGTGCGGTGCGGCGCGGTCGTGCTGGGCACCAACGCGTTCCACTCGCCGGTGCGGGCGGTCAACCGTCGGGTCGTGCCGGTGTTCGACCACGTGCTGGCCACCGAGCCGTTGTCGCCGGCGCAGCGGGAGGCCATCGGCTGGTGGAGCGGCCAGGGGGTGTCGGACTCGGCCAACCAGTTCCACTACTACCGGATGACCGACGGCGGCCCCGACGGAGGGCCCCGGATCCTCTGGGGCGGCTACGACGCGGTGTTCCACACCGGTGGCCGGATCCGCCCGGAGTACTACGACAACCCGGCCACCACCCGGAAGCTGGCCGAGCACTTCTTCGCCACGTTCCCGCAGCTGGAGGGCCTGGCCTTCACGCACCGGTGGGGCGGGGTGATCGACACCTCCACCCGTTTCTCGGTGGGGTTCGGCACGGCGCTCGACGGGCGGGTGGCGTGGGCCGTGGGGTACACCGGGCTCGGGGTGGGGGCCAGCAGGTTCGGTGCCCGCGTGTGCCTCGACCTGCTGTACCGGCCCGACTCGGAGGTGCTCGGCCTGTCGCTCGTGCGCAAGGGTCTGTTGCCGTTCCCACCGGAGCCGTTGCGGTCGGTCGGCATCCAGCTGACACGGCGGGCGATCGCCCGGGCCGACGAGCGCGACGGTCGTCGTGGGGCCTGGCTGCGCCTGCTCGACTCGCTCGGTCTCGGCTTCGACTCCTGAACACCCCTCCTGCGAAATAGGGGTCCGCAACGCCCGGAACGGTCGGGAAGGCTCCGGAGAAACCGGTGCCGGCCGTCCCGGCCCGGATTCGGCATCCCGGACACGGTCGCCGTAGCGTTCGGGCTCATGCGGAGCCCCAAGGACTTCTTCAAGCCGCTGGCCGTCGGTGCCCCCGAACCGCTGCGCGAGATCCCCTTCCGGCCGAGCCGGATGATCCACTTCTTCCCGCCCCACCTCGAGAAGGTGACCGCCAAGCTGCCGGACATCGCGCCGACGGTCGACGTGCTCCTCGGCAACCTCGAGGACGCCATCCCGATGGACGCCAAGGAGGCGGCCCGTGCCGGCCTCGTGAAGGTCGCCAAGGAGGTGGACCTCGGCGACACCCAGCTGTGGACCCGGGTGAACAGCCTCGACTCCCCGTGGGTCCTCGACGACCTCACCACGCTCGTCACCGAGGTGGGCGACAAGCTCGACGTGATCATGGTCCCCAAGGTGGAGGGTCCCGAGGACATCCACTACGTGGACCGGCTCCTCGCGCAGCTCGAGGCCCGGGCGGGGCTCACCCGGCCGCTGATGGTGCACGCGATCCTCGAGACGGCCCGCGGCGTGGCGAACGTGGAGGAGATCTGCCTGGCGTCGCCGCGCATGCAGGGCCTCAGCCTCGGCCCCGCGGATCTCGCCGCGAACCGGCGGATGAAGACCACCCGTGTGGGCGGCGGCCACCCCGGCTACCTGGTGCGTCAGGACCCGCCGCAGGGCGAGGACGGCCCGGCCTACGACGCCGAGCGCACCTCCTACCAGCAGGACCTGTGGCACTACACGATCGCCCGCATGGTCGACGCCTGCGCGATGGCCGGGATCCTCCCGTACTACGGCCCGTTCGGCGACATCAAGGACACGGTCGCCTGCGAGGACCAGTTCCGCAACGCCTACCTGCTCGGCTGTGTGGGCGCGTGGAGCCTGCACCCCGTGCAGATCGACATCGCCAAGAAGGTGTTCTCGCCGGACCCGAAGGACGTGGCCCACGCCCAGGAGGTCATCGAGGCGATGGGCGACGGCACGGGCGCCATCATGCTGAACGGCAAGATGGAGGACGACGCCTCGGTGAAGCAGTGCAAGGTGGTGGTGGAACTGGCCCGCCAGCTCGCCGACCGCGACCCCGCCCTGGCCGACCTGTACGGCTTCTGATCCGTTCGGCTTCCGATCCCCGTACGAGGAGGGACCCCCCGATGAGCGAGTTCCAGCCCCGCCGCACCGCGCTCTACATGCCGGGCGCCAACGACAAGGCACTGGAGAAGGCCAAGGGCCTGCCGGTCGACGCGATCATCTTCGACACCGAGGACTCGGTCGCGCCCGACATGAAGGCGGTGGCCCGCGAGAAGGTGGCCGCCGCCGTGGCGTCCGGCGAGTACGGCCGTCGTGAGCTGACGATCCGGGTGAACGGGCTCGACACCGAGTGGTCCGTCGACGACCTCCGCTCGGCTGCGCAGGCGGGCCCGGCCGGCATCGTCGTGCCGAAGGTGAACTCCGCCGCGGACGTGGCCCGGATCGAGGAGATCATCGAGGGCGCCGGCGTGCCCGACCACACGGCCATCTGGGCGATGCTCGAGACGCCGACGGCGATCGAGAACGCGGTGGAGATCGCCACCAGTTCCGAACGCCTCGCGGTGCTGGTGATGGGCACCAACGACCTCGCGAAGGAGCTGCGGGCCGCGTTGGTGCCGGGCCGGGCGCCGCTGCTGTGGGGCCTCGGTCGGTGCGTGAACGCCGCCCGGGTGGCCGGCACGGCGATCCTCGACGGCGTCTACAACGACGTGAAGGACGTCGAGGGCTTCACCGCCGAGTGCGTGCAGGGCGCCCAGATGGGCTTCGACGGCAAGACCATCATCCATCCCGGGCAGGTGGAGCCGTGCAACACGGCGTACTCGCCGTCGGAGGACGAGGTCGAGTTCTCGAAGCGGGTGATCGAGGCGTTCGAGGCGGCGCTCGCCGAGGGCAAGGGCGTGATCACCGTCGACGGCAAGCAGATCGAGAACCTGCACGTCGACAACGCCCGGCGGGCGCTCGCGATCGCGGACGCCATCGCCGCGCTCGAGGACTGATTCCCGGTTCGGCGGCGGCCGGCCCGGGCGTCCGGGGCCTCAGCGGTCGCGGAGCTCGGGGGAGTCGGGGGCGAAGCCCATCGCCCATGCCACGCAGAACGCCTCCACGGCGTCGGTCTGCTCGGGCTCGGTCGGCTCGATGGTGCCCACCGGTCCGAACTCGAGGTCCCGGGGGTCGTCCGGGGCGGTGGGCAACTGGCCCCGGGCGTAGAGCTGGGCGAGGTCGGTGCCCGCCAGGAACTCCGGTCGTTCGTGCGCCATGGTCGTCTCCTCGTGTCGGGATCGCCCATGTCCGACGCACCGGCGGCCAACCGGATGTGTCACCCGTCACGTTAGCGGTCCGGGCGACCGGCGGGGCGTCGCCCGGGCAAGATGTCGCCCATGCAGACGCTGAACTTCATCGACGGCGAGTTCCGTCCAGCCACTTCGGGAGCGGTCGACGACGTGGTCGACCCTGCCACGGGCGAGGCGATCACCTCGGTGGCCTCCTCCGACGCGGTCGACGTGGACGCCGCGGTCGCCGCGGCGAAGCGGGCGTTCACCGACTGGTCGGAGACCACGCCGCGGCACCGTCACGAGCGGCTCAGCGCGCTGGCCGATGCGATCGAGGACGACCTCGACCACCTGAAGGAGCTGGAGGGCCGCAACGTCGGCAAGCCGCTCTCCATCATCGACTTCGAGTTCGACCTGACCGTCGACAACTTCCGGTTCTTCGCCGCCGCCGCCCGGTTCCTCGAGGGTCGGGCCGCGGGGGAGTACCTGGAGGACCACACGAGTTTCACGCGCCGTGACCCGCTGGGCGTGGTGGCGTCGATCGCCCCGTGGAACTACCCGCTCAACATGGCCACGTGGAAGGTCGGCCCCGCGCTCGCCACCGGCAACACCGTGGTGCTGAAGCCGTCGGAGCTCACGCCGCTCACAGCGATCCGTCTCGCCGAACTGGCCGCCGAGATCTTCCCGCCC
>CAIPVR010000145.1 GCA_903868545.1 uncultured Actinomycetes bacterium | reverse complement strand
GTCGCGCCGTCGGACGCCGGCCCGGCGGCGGGTCCCGCGCCGGGGGCGGCGGTGTCCTCCGAGGCGAGGAACACCGCCCGGAGCAGGTCGGGACGGTCGAGGAGCTCGGCGGCGGGGCCCGAGAAGCGGATCCGCCCGCGCTCCATGAAGTAGGCGGTGGTGGCGAGCTGCAGCGCGATGTTCACCGACTGCTCCACCAACAGCACCGTGGTGCCCGCTGCGGCCACCTCCCGCACGAGGGCGGTGAGCTTGCCCACCACCACCGGGGCGAGGCCGAGGCTGAGCTCGTCGATGACGAGGAGCTTGGGCCGGCTCAACAGGGCCATGCCGAGCCCGAGCATCTGCTGCTGGCCGCCCGAGAGGTTCGCCGCCGGCTCCTCCAGCCGGTCGCGCAGCACCGGGAAGACCTCGAGCACCTCCTCGGTCCGGCGCTCGGCCTCGGAGCGGTCGGAGCGGAGCAACCACGCCGCGGCCCGGAGGTTCTCGCGCACCGACAGCGACGGGAACACCGCGGCGCCACCGGGGACCTGGGTGATCCCGAACGCAGCGATCTCGTTGGGCGGGCAGTGCGTGATGTCACGGCCGTCGAGGATGACGGCCCCGAAGTCGGCCTCGGTGATGCCCGAGACCGCCCGCAGGAGAGTGGACTTCCCGGCCCCGTTGGTGCCGAGCAGCGCGACCACCTCACCCTCGGAGACCTCCATGTTCACGTCGAAGAGCACCTGGAGGCTGCCGTACGCCACGTTCAGGTCCTTCACCACCAGCAGCTTCGACCGTCCGGCCCGCCGGTCCACCAGCGCCTGGGAGCGTGCCGCGGAGGACTTCCAGACGTCCTCGATGTCGCGGCGGATCACCGTGCCGCCGGAGGCGATCATCAGCCCGCCGATCCAGAGGATCGGCGTCATCACGAGCATCCCGAGCCGGATGCCCCAGTTGTCGGCGATCCATCCGATGAGCGGCAGGAGGGCGAGGCCGGGGATCGCCCACCACGACGCGACCGAGAACCCCACCGCCCGGGCCCGCGCCGGGATGGCCAGCGACAGCGTGGCCAGGATGCCGGGGAGCAGGATGGCGAGCACGGCGGTGAGCGCGATGTTGGCGATCACCGCCACCACGAGGTTGGGAGCGAGCGCGAACACGGCGGCGAACACCGCCGCCAGCGAGGCCGCACCCTTGAGGAACCGGAAGACCAACGCCGGGTCCTTGAGGAACAGGCGGGTGCCGAGCCGGGCGCCCACCGCGAGGCCCAGCAGCTGGAACGGCTCCACGAACGCCGCCAGGTAGCCGCGCTGCAGCTCGTCGAGCCGGTAGAGCTCCTCGTAGAGCAGGCCGGCCAGCGACACGAACCCGATGAGGCTCACCGCGAGGAACGGCACCGCGTACCAGATGCGCCGGAGCACATCGATCTTCCAGAGGAGGCGCCAGGCCTCGGCGAAGCTGGGCACCGGCTCCTCCGTGTCGGCCACCTCCTCGGAGGCGCCGCTGGCCAGGCGCTCCTGGGCGCCGCGCAGCGGCTCCTTCATCCGCAGGCCCACGAGCACGAGGACGAGGGTGGGGACGGCGAACACGTAGAACGGCACCCGCCACGTGAAGGTGAAGGCCAGGACGCCGGCGAGGAGCGGGCCGAGGAACTGCCCGAGCACGTTCGCCGCCCGGTGGAACGAGAACACCGCCGGCCGGCGGTCCACCGGGTAGTAGTCGCTGAGCAGGGAGTTGTGGGTGGGGTCCACCACGGCACGCCCGATGCCGGTCCCGGTGCGCGCCACCACGAGCATCCAGGTGGCGGTCGCCGCGCCGGTCATGACCGAGAACACTGCCCACGTGGTGGCGCCGAGCAGTGTGATGAGCACCCGGTTGCCACGGTCCGCCCAGATCGCGATGGGCATCTGGAGCAGCAGGGCTCCGAGCGCCGTGAGCCCCACGAGGGTGAGGATGCCGGTGTTCGACATCCCGAACGCGTCACGGATGTTCGGCAGGAGGATGCCGAACCCGGTGCGGTCGAACTCGTCGACCATGTTGAGGCCGAACAGGATGATGAGCGGGAACACCGGGCCGGTCCCCACCAGGTCCTTCATGGCCCGACCGGGTCGCCGTAGCGCCGCCCACCACCGGCGTGGCGCCACCACGCCCCGGGCCGACTCCCGCAGGTCGGTCCACGTGATGCGCTCGGCGGGCGGGGCCGGCGCCTCGGCCGTGGTCGGGGCGCTCACCTCACGGCCTCCTCGGCCAGTTCCGCACCCGGGTCCTGCGGCACCGGCTCCACGCCCGCGTCCACGACCTGGTCACCGAGGTGGGTGCGGTCCACCGCCAGGGATGCCACCCCGTGACGGCGCGCCGCCCACCGCAGGTAGCGGTCGCGCACCCGCCAGAGGAGACCGCCGAGGCCGTCGGGCAGCGCCAGCAGCACCATCAGCACACCGGCACCCGTGGCCAGGAACGACCACGGCGCCGGCATGAGCCATTGGGCACCCCGCTGGAACACGGCCCCGATCACGGCACCGGCCAGGCTGCCGAGACCGCCGATCACCGTGGCCACGAACACGTTGAGGCTCTCGTCGGGACCGTAGGTCACCTCCCGGAACGCGGCCTGGTGGAGCACCAGCACCACACCGGCCACGGCGGCCACCGCCCCGGAGATCGCGAACGCCGTGAGCTTCGCCCGCGTGACCCCCACCCCGAACGCGGTCACGCCCGCCTCGTTGTCGCGCAACGCCACCAGCACGCGCCCGGTGCGACTCCGCCGCACGCCTCTCAGCGCCACCAACACCAGGCAGAGCACCGCGAGGGCGAAGTAGTAGAGGCGCAGCGGCGAGTCGAGCGGGATGCGGCCCAGCAGGTCCGGGCGCCGGAACGACCCGGCCGGGATCCACCGAGCGACCTTGTTCGAGAAGATCCACGACGACGCGGCCAGCGACAGCGCGAGCGTGGTCACGGCGAGGTACATACCGCGCAGTCGGAGCGCCGGCAGGCCCACCAGCACTGCCACCACGGCACCCACGGCGCCCGCGACGAGCATCGTCACCACCGGGTCCCAGCCGCGTTCCACCATCGCCCACGCGCCGACCGAGGCCCCGGCGCCCACGAACGCCATCTGGCCGAGCGACACCTGGCCGGCCCACCCGGTGAGCACCACGATCGACGAGCCGACGATGGCGAACACCAGCACCACCCCGGCCTTCAGTTGGCCGTTGGTCCCCAGCAGCAGCGGCCCCGCCAGCACCACCACCGCGAGCACCAGGGCGCCGGCGAGACGGCCGAGGCGGACCTCCGGGAGGCGGGCGAGCACGGGGGGGACCGGACGCACGTCGCCGATGCCCTGCCACGACGACGAGTCGTCACGGTCGGCCCGGCTGTCGCCGACGCGCTGCACCAGCAGCGACACCACGATCAGCGCGGCAAGGATCGGCGCCATCAGGTAGGCGTCGCCGGTGTTCCACCGCACCCCCGCCTCCAGCACGCCGATGGCCACCGCCACCGATGCGACGGACACCAGGTGGGTCATCCGGCCGATCACCAGCGCCGCGAGCGCCCGCAGCACCACCTCGAGGCCGAGGCCGAAGCCGAACGGCAGGCTCGCCACCCCGGCGGTGAGCACGACCGAGCAGAAGCTCAGCACCGTGGCCATCGTCCACACCTGCGCCTCGAGACGGCGGACCGGGATGCCCAGCATCGCAGCGCGGTCGGAGCGGTCCGCCGCCGCGCGCACCGCGACGCCGGTGTCGGTGGCCCGGAGCAGGGTGGCCACGGCAGCGAGCAGCAGCGGCGCGGCCACCAGGGCGATCACGTCGTTGGCGTCGAAGATCACCCCGCCCACGGACCACGTCAGCTCCAACGGCGGCGGCAGTGTCCGGATCGCGGGACCCTCACCCCAGGCCTGGGGCAGCAGGAGGGAACCGAAACCCACCACCTGGGCCAGACCGATCGTGGCCACGGTCATGATCAGGCGCGGGGAGCGGAAGAACCGCCGGATGACCAGCAGGTCGGCCAGCACGCCGAGGAGCACGGCCGCGCCGAGGCCGGCGACGAGGCCCACCAGCCACGGCACTCCGGCGAGCGTGATGAGCAGCACGGTGAGCGTGGCCGGGAACACCCCCAGGTCGCCCTGCGCGAAGTTGATGACCCGGTTGGCCCGCCAGATGAGCGCCAGACCCACTGCGGCGAGGCTGCCGAGGAGTCCGAGGATCGTGCCGGAGAGCACGGCACCCGACGGCATGGGGAACCAGATCTGCTGGATCGCCACGATCAGGAGGGCCGGGCCGAAGGTCCGCAGGGCACGACGTGCCATGGCTGCGGCGTCGGTCCGGTCCATCGTGGCTCCCGCCACCCGCGCTCCCCCCGGTTGGCACCGGTCGGCTGCGCCGGTGACGTAGGCCCGGACCGTAGCCGAGCCGCGCCACCGGCGTGTCGCAGGTCACGCCCGTCGCGGGTCGGCGGCACGGGCTACGTTCCCCGGCCGTGAAGGTCGATGCACCCCTGCCCACCGATCTCGACACCGCCGCCGAACAGGCCGTGAGCCTGGAGGACGCCGGCTACGCCGGGGCATGGACGGCCGAGATCAAGAACGACCCGTTCCTGCCGCTGGCCCTCGCGACCGGACCCACCCGCCGCATCGAGCTCGGCACCTCGATCGCGGTGGCGTTCGCCCGCAACCCGATGCTCGTCGCCAACATCGGCCACGACCTGCAGCGGCACAGCCATGGGCGCTTCGTGCTGGGCCTCGGTTCGCAGGTGAAGGCCCACGTCACCCGGCGGTTCTCGATGGAGTGGTCCCGTCCGGCCGCACGCATGAGGGAGTTCATCGCGGCCACCCGGGCCATCTGGGCCTCCTGGCAGGACGGATCACGGCTCGACTTCCGCGGCGACTTCTACAGCCACACGCTCATGACGCCCATGTTCGACCCGGGCCCGAACCCCTACGGCACCCCGAAGGTGTTCCTCGCCGGTGTGGGCGAACTGATGACCGAGGTGGCCGGCGAGGTGTGCGACGGCTTCTTCTGCCACGGCTTCACCACCGAGCGGTACCTGCGCGAGGTGACGCTCCCCGCGCTCGAGCGCGGCCGGGCGCGTTCGGGTCGCCGGCGTGAGGACTTCGAGATCTCGGGTCCGGCCTTCGTGGTCACCGGCACCACCGAGGAGGAGATGGCCGCGTCCGCCGCGGCCACGCGGTCGCAGATCGCGTTCTACGGCTCCACACCGGCGTACCGCGGCGTGCTGGACCTCCACGGCTGGGGCGAGCTCGGCGACGAGCTGCACGCCATGTCGAAGGACGGGCGCTGGGCGGAGATGGGCGACGCCGTCGACGACGAGGTCCTCGACGCGTTCGCGGTCGTGGCGGAACCGTCCCGGCTGGCTGCCGGCCTGCAGGAGCGGTACGGCGACGTGATCGACCGCATCATGTTCTACGCGCCGTACCGGGCCGACCCCGACACCTGGCTCCCGGTCCTCGCCGAGCTGTCCGACGGCTGACCGAGCGCCGGGGTCACCGACCGTCGGTCCGGGGCGGGCCGGATCAGCCGATGCGGGCCAGCTCGCCGCTCTGGAACTGGATCCGGCAGGCCGACCGCTGCAGCTTGCCGGACGAGGTCTTGGGCACGGAGCCCGGCTCCACGAGCACCACTTCCTTCGGTGGGATGCCCACGGACCGGGTGACCTCACGGGTGATCGTCCGGGCGAGGTCGTCAGGATGCCCGGGCTTCGATTCGGCCACCACGATCATGTTCTGGGCGCCGTTGCGGCCGGCGACGCCGAAGGCGATCACGTTGCCCGTGCGGACCCCGTCGATCTCGCCGACCACCTTCTCGACGTCCTGGGGGTAGACGTTGCGCCCACCCACGATGATGACGTCCTTGATGCGCCCGCACACCACGAGCTCCCCGCCCACCGTGTAGGCGAGGTCGCCGGTGTGCAGCCAGCCGTCGCGGATGAGCTCCTCGGTGGCGGCCGGATTCCGGTAGTAGCCGGTGGTCAGCGAGTTCCCCCGGATGAGGAGTTCGCCCACCCGTCGGTCGCCGAGCCGCTCACCACCGTCGGGTTCCACGATGGCGATCTCGAGGCCCGGGACGGGTGCGCCGAGGATGGCGAGCTCGGTCCCGCCCTCGGAGTCGGCCTCCACCGGCCGCGCCTCGCGGTCGACCTCGAGCGCGTCGCGGTCCACCCAGTCGGTGCGGAGGCCCTTGCCGGGCGACGGGAAGCAGCCGGCGATGCACACCTCGGCCATGCCGAACGCGGGGAACGCACCGGCAGGGTCGAGGCCGAACCTCGATCCGGCCTCGAAGAACTTCCGGAAGGTGGGCGCGTCGACCGGCTCGGCGCCGTTCAGCATGATCCGCAGGTGCGAGAGGTC
>CAIPVR010000144.1 GCA_903868545.1 uncultured Actinomycetes bacterium | reverse complement strand
GTGACGACCAACCCGTTCGCAGGGACCACCCCGGGTCTGCCCGCCGGGGTGGCCGCGGCCGTCCTCCGCCGCACGGTGGACGGACTGCACCGGCTCGCCGAGCAGGTGCTCGCGGCCGACCGCCACCGGTCCGAGGGGCGCATCGGGCTGCGACCCACCGCCGGCGGTATCGGTACCCACCCCGTCCCCGCGGACGGCACCACCCGGGAGGTCCGGATCGAAGGGGTCGAGCTGGTGTGCGTGGAGGGCGAGGTGGAACGGAGGCTCCCGGTCACCACGATCGGCGCGGCCGGGACGTTCCTCGACCTCGTGCCGGGCGCGCCGCCGGTCTACGGGGCGGCGACCGCGCTGGAGCCGGACCTGCCGCTCCGACTCGACCCGGTGGCCGTCGCTGCGCTGGCCGACTGGCTCGCGGTCGGAGCCGAGGCCCTCTCGGTGATCGTGGCGAGGTACGGCGTGGCCCCACCCGTGCTGTGGCCGGAGCACTTCGACCTCGCCGTGTCGGTGGACGAGTGCAACCTCGGGGTGTCGCCGGGCGACGACGGGCACCCGGTGCCCTACGCGTACGTGGGTCCGTGGTCGCCCCCGCCGGTCGGTTCCGACGGGGGGTGGTGGAACCAGCCGTACGGCCGTGCGGTCGCCGCAACGGAGCTCCGCGGGGCGGCCGATCTCGTGGACCTCTTCGAGGAGGGGCTGCGCCGCCTCGGTCCGACCGCGGGCTGATGCCGCCGTCCGGCGCCCGGCCCCCGGCGCCTCAGCCCAGCAGACGGCCGAGGCCGGTTCGCAACGCCCGGCGGGCCTGCAGCACGGAGCGCCCGCCGCTCCGGCGCAGGTGGTCCCAGGTGGCGAAGGAGCACCATGCGTCGAGCGCCGCCAGCAGGTCCTGACGGCTGGTGCGCTCGAGGGCCTGCAACTCCGGAGCGAACTGTGCGGCGACCTGCGAGCGGAGGGTCGTGTCGAGCTCGTGCAGGCCCCGTTCGATCGCCTCGCTGCTGCCGGCGGACTCCATGGTCCGTCGCATCGGGGTGACGAACTCGTAGAGCCGGGCCCGTTGGTCGACGAGGGCGGTGATCCGGGTGCCGATGTCGCCGTCGGGGTCGAGGCCGTCCACGAGCGGGCGGATCCGCCGGGCCTGCAGCGCGACCACGTCGGCGCGCACGCCGTCGAGGTCCTCGAAGTGTTGGAAGATCGAGCGCACGGAGACACCGGCGCGCTCGGCGATCTGGCGCGCCCGGGGGTGGGCGACGCCATCGCCGACGAGGTCCACGAAGGCCTCCACGATCGCGGCCCGGGTGCGCTCGCCGCGCGCCACCCGCCCGTCGGGGCTGGGGCCCGGGGTGGTCACCGATCCGGGCCCACGGGGTTGGCCGCGATGAAGTCGACCACGACGCGGGCGAGTTCGGGGCCCCGGTCCTCCTGGAGGAAGTGCCCACCCCCCTGGATCGTGGTGTGGGCCCGGCCGGCGGTGCCGGGCACCCGCTCGAGGAAGACCCGGTCGGCCCCGCCGGTCACGGGGTCGCGGTCGCTGAAGGCGCACAACACGGGGCGGTCCCACGCCTCGAGCACCTCCCACGCCGCCCGGTTCGGGCCCGACTCCGGGTCGTCGGGGGTGGCGGGCACGAGGGTGGGGAACTGGCGGGCCCCGGCCACGAAGCGCTGGTCGGGGAACGGGGCGCGGTAGGCGTCCAGCACCTCCGGGGGGAGCGTGCCGGTGGTGCCCATGTCGATGACCGCGCCGCAGTCGAACTCCGGGACGCTCTGGGAGAACTCGCGCCATGCCCGGAACCCGTCGCCCGGGTCCCGGTCGCCGGTGGGCAGGAACGTGTTGGCCACCACGAGTCGGTCGAAACGGTCGGGGAACGCGGTGGCGAGTCGGAGACCGATGAGGCCGCCCCAGTCCTGGCAGACGAGCGTGATGCCCCGGAGGTCCACCGCCTCGAGCCAGGCCGACATCCAGGCGACGTGGCGGGCGTAGGTGTAGTCGGTCCGTTCCGCCGGCTTGTCGGAGCGTCCGAATCCCACGAGGTCGGGGGCCACCACCCGGTGCCCCGCCGCCGTGAGCACGGGCACCATGTGGCGGTACAGGTAGGACCACGACGGCTCGCCGTGCAGACACAGCACCGGTGCGGCGTCCGCCGGTCCCTCGTCCAACCGCGCGATCCGCAGCACGGTGCCGTCGAGCGGATCGTCCACCTCGGTGTAGTGGGGTTCGTAGGGCCAGTCGGGCAGGCCGGCGAACCGCTCGTCGGGTGTGCGCAGGACGTCCATCTCGCCGCTCCTCGCTCGGGTTGTTGCACGGTAGGTGCAAGGACCCGAGGGCGGCAACGGGGTCCTGCGGCGACCGGCCGGCGGGGCGAGTGACTCCCGCCACGCGCCCACCCGCAGCGGTGTGGCCCGAAGTACGTTCGGTCCGGTCCCGGGGGGATCGGGACCGGCCGGAGGTGACGAGATGAGTGTGGACGACCGGTTCAGCCAGGGCCCGCTGGAGGACTTCGACCTCGGCGACCTCGGTCGGGACGTGGTGGCCATCACCGGCCCGGTGGAGGATTTCGCCACCGACTTCGACCACACCGACCCGGTGTACGCCGCCGACCCGTTCCCCATCTGGGACGAGCTGCGGGAGCGCTGCCCGGTGGCGCACACCGAGCGGTACGGCGGGGCGTGGCTGCCGGTCCGCCACGAGGACGTGTCGGCCATCGCGCACGACACGGAGAGGTTCTCCTCGCGCTCGCCGCTCATGAACAACAACCGGCCGCCGATGGACCTCGCCCCGATGGGCATCGCGCCGCCGATCTCGTCCGACCCGCCCTTCCACGGCGACTTCCGCCGTGTGCTGCTGCCGCCGTTCGCCCCGAAGGCGATCCAGGCGCTGGAACCGTCGATGGTGGCGTACTGCGACGAGCTCCTCGACGCGATGGAGGGTCGCGACGTGGTCGACGCCGCGGTGGACTACGCGCAGCACATCCCCGTGCGGGTCATCACCGACATGCTGGGCTTCCCCCGGGAGGACGCGGACCAGCACCGCGAGTTCGTGCACCAGCTGCTGGAGTCGGTCAACGTGCCGATGGAGGAGCGCTGGGGCTACATCGCGGGGCTCATCACGTATCTGTTCGAGCGGGTGCAGGACCACCTCGCCGAGCCGCGCGACGACCTGACGACGTACCTGATCGAGGCGGAGCTCGACGGTGAGCCGATGCCGCCCGAGACGATCATGGGCGCCATGGCGCTGCTGCTCCTCGCCGGCATCGACACCACATGGTCGGCGATCGGTGCGTCGATCTGGCACCTGGCCGGTCACCCGGAGGACCGTGAGCGCCTCGTGGCCGAGCCCGAGCTCATGCCGTTCGCGATCGAGGAGTTCCTCCGCGCCTACGCGCCGGTCACCATGGCCCGGCTCGTCAAGGAGGACATGGAGTACGCCGGATGTCCGATGAAGGCCGAGGACTGGGTGCTGCTCCCGTTCCCCGCCGCCAACCGCGACCCCGAGGTGTTCGACCGCCCCGACGAGGTGCTCATCGACCGCAAGGCGAACCGCCACTCGGCGTTCGGCCTCGGTGTGCACCGCTGCCTCGGGTCGAACCTGGCCCGTACCGAGCTGCGGATCGCGCTGGAGCGCTGGCTCGCCCGCTACCCCGACTTCTCCCTGGCCGATCCCGACGCCGTCCGCTGGTCCGGTGGCCAGGTCCGGGGTCCCCGCCTCCTGCCGATCCGCGTCGCCTGAGCTCGCCGCCCCGGCGCACCGTCCCGGCGGACCCCGCCACCGGTAGGGTGGCCGCCATGAGCGACGACCAGGACGAGTCCGCGGCACGGGAGCGGGTGGAGGAGATCCGCCGGCTGCTCGAGGGCTCGAACACCGCCATGGCCGTGGCCGCCCGGCTGAACGAGAGCGCCCAGGACAACGGCTTGGACCTCCGCACGACGTTCCTCGTGCGCGTCGCCGCCCTCGCGGCCAGCGGGGCACCGCCCGTGTCGTGGCGCACCAACCTCGAGCTCGCCGACGGGACCATCACCCCCGACGAGCTCATGGCGACGCTGGAGGCGATCGCGCCGATCATCGGCACCGCTCGCTACCTGCAGGCCGTGTCGGCCATCCTCGCCGACTGAACGGCCGTCCTCGCCGACCGCCGTCGGTCCCGGCGCCCTCGGGCCGGTCGGCCCTCAGGGGGAGTTCCCCCCCCTCAGGTGGAGCCGGCGCCGCCCCGCGCCGCCCAGCGGAGCAGGACGGGTTGCAGCTCGAAGTCGGGGTCGAGATCCACGGCCACTCCCTCGCACATGACGACCGTGGCGAGCAGCAGCATCAGGTCGGGGGGGAGCCGCAGGTGGTGTCGGCGGACCACCGCCATGACCTCCCCGAACACCGGTCCCACCTGGATCTCCTTCAGGGGTCGGTGCCCGTAGCGGTGCACCAGCACGGCCAGGTCGTCGCGCAGGGCATCCCGGTCGACGTCGCTGCGGGCCATCTCCATCGACTCGAGCGCGTGCACCAGGCCGTCGAGGTCGCCGCCGACCAGGGAGGCGAGCACCATCGCCAGGGCGTCCTTCATCCGTCCGTCCACGCGGCCGTGCTTGCCGAAGTCGACGAGCGCCAGTGACCCGTCGGGCTGCACGAACACGTTCCCCGGGTGCGGATCGGCGTGGAACACCCCGAAGCCGAACACCATCGACATGAACGCGTCCGCGAACGCCTCGGCCACCTCGGCCGGGTCGAGTCCCCCGTCGACCAGGCCCGTCACGTCGTCGAGGCGGATTCCCCGCACCCGGTCCATGGTGAGCACGCCCTCGGTGCTGAGCGCCGGGTGGACGGTGGGCACCTGTACCGGGAGGTCCGCCGTGCGGAAGTGGTCGTGCAGCTCCGCCGCCACCGCCGCCTCCACGCGGTAGTCGCACTCGCGCCGCAGCGCCCCGGCGAACTCCTCGGCCAGTCCCTCCGGGTCGTAGCGGTCGCGGGTGCGCTCGCCGAGGGCCGCGGCGAGGCCGGCCACCCGGTGCAGGAGGTGCAGGTCGGCCTCCACGAGGCGGGCCACGTCGGCGCGGCGCACCTTCACCACGGCGTCGGTGCCGTCGTGGAGGGTGGCGGCGTGGACCTGTCCGATCGACGCCGCCGCCAACGGTTCCCGGTCGAAGGTGGCGAACAGGTCCTCCGGGCCGTGCCCCAGTTCGGCGGCCACGGTGGCGGCCACCTCGGCGTAGGGGACCGGTGGCACCTGGGCCTGCAGGAGGGTGAGCTCCTCGCGGTAGCCCGGCGGGAGGAGGTCGCCCCGGGTCGACAGCAACTGACCGAGCTTCACCGCGGCCGGACCGAGCTCCGTGAGGGCACGGCGGAACTCCACGGCGCCGCGCGGTGCCGGGGGGCGCACCCCGGCCGCGCGGTCCCGCAGCAGCGCCCTCACGTGATGGACGCCGCGGCGGGCGAGCACCCGGGCGATCTGGGCGCCGCGGTCCAGTGAGTGCGGGTCGTCGTCCCCGGTCAGTCGGCGGCTCCGCAGCCCTTCCCGCAGCGCCGGCTCAGGATCCCGGTCGGATCTTCGACGCGGTGTCCTCGAGGCGCCCGCGCAGGTCGCCCGCCGCGGACGTGGCGGCCGAACCGGCCTGGTCGACGAGCGCCCGGAGGTCGAGGAAGCGGTTGCGGAGTTGGTCCACCACGGGAGCGAGCTGGTCGCGGGCGTCCTTGGCGCCGAGGTTCATCTGCACCTCGAGTTCCTCGATGCGGGCCCGGAGCGACTCGACCTTCTCGTCCATGAGGGCCTTGGACAGGTCGTCGACCCGTGCCTCCAGCGCGTCGAGTCGGTCGGACAGTTCCTCGTTCGTCGGCATCGTCATCTCCAGGGGGCGGGGGTGGCCGCCACGGCCACCCGACATGTGCGACCGCAACGATAGTCGTCCGGTGCGGGCCGGTCGCCCGCGCTCACGGCCCGGTGACCTCGACCACGTGGTGGACCGGGCAGTTCAGCGAGCGGGCGACGTAACACAGCTCGCCGGCGGTGGTGAAGAGTTCCGTCGCCGCCTGCGGGTCGCCGGCGGAGATGCGGACCTCGGCCCGGAGGGTGACCGAGGCCATCCGGCCTTCGACCCCGTGACCTCGAGCTCGCCGGACGCGTGGTCCACGTAGTCCTCCACCACCACGCCGTTGCGCTGGCACAGGTGCAGGTACCAGAGCATGTGGCACTGGCTCACCGCTCCCACGAGCAGGTGCTCCGGGCTCCAACCGCCCTCGCCGCCGGCGAAGGCCGACGGCGGCAGGGTGGGCAACGTGGGTCGGCCCTCGGCCTCGAGCTCGCCGTCGCGGCCGAAGTCCTTCGGCGCGGTGCCGCGGCCGTCGTTGCCGGTCCAGCGGAGGGTGGTGTCGAACTGGTGGGTGCCCACAGCCGGGTCCTCCGGTCAGATCCGCTCGAAGTTGCGGCGGAGTTCCCACTCGGTGACGACGTTGTTGAACGCACGCCATTCCGCCTCCGCGGTGTGCAGCAGATGGAAGTGCACGTCCTCGCCGAAGGCCTCGACCGCCAGCTCCGAGGAGCGGAACGCCTCGATGGCCTCGACGAGGTTCCAGGGGATTCGTTCCACGTCGGTCGCCGTGTACCCGTTGCCGCTGAACGGATCGCCGCAGTCGAGGCCCCGTTCCAGACCGTCGAGGCCGGCGGCCACCACGGCGGCGAAGGCGATGTAGGGATTGCAGTCGGCGCCCGGGATCCGCGACTCCACCCGCATCCCGGCGCCGTGACCCACGAGGCGGAGCCCGCAGGTGCGGTTGTCGGGGGACCACACCACCGCGGTGGGGGCCCAGGAACCGGGCTGGTAGCGCTTGTAGGAGTTCACGAACGGGGCGAAGCAGAGCGACAGCTCCCGTGAGTGCGCCTGCAGCCCGCCCATCCACGCCCGCATCCGGTCGCTCATGTGGTGCGGGCCGTCGCCCGGGCACAGCGGCTCCCCGTCGAGACTCCAGATGGAGGAGTGGATGTGGCAGCTCGAACCGGGCTCGTCGATGCGGGGCTTGGCCATGAACGTGATCGCCTTGCCCTGGAGGTGGGCGATCTCCTTGGCCCCGTTCTTGTAGATGGTGTGGTGGTCGGCCATCGTCAGCGCGTCGGCGTAGCGCAGGTTGAGCTCGTGCTGGCCCGGTGACGCCTCACCCTTCGAGAACTCGACCGGCAGTCCGGCGGCGAGCATCTGGTTGCGCAGTTCGCGCAGGAGGGGCTCGTCCTTCGTGGTCTGGAGGATGTGGTAGTCGAGGTTGTACCAACTGCTCGTGCGGGCCTCGAGGTCCCGGTAGTGCCCGCGTGCGAGTTCGTCGTAGCCGGTGTCGTAGGCGAAGAACTCCAGTTCCGAGCCGACCATGACCTGCAGGCCCATCTCCGCCGCCCGGTCCAACTGGCGCCGCAGCACCTGTCGGGGGGACACGGCGACCGGTGCGTCGGTCCCGTTGTCGAGCACGTCGGCGAGGACGAGCGCGGTGCCCTCCAGCCACGGCGTGACCCGCAGGGTGGAGAGGTCGGGCCGGGCCCGGAAGTCGCCGTAACCCGCCTCCCAGTTGGCGAAGCGGTACCCCTCCACCACGTTCATGTCGACGTCGACGGTGAGCAGGTAGTCGCAGGCCTCGATCCCCTCACCGGTGGCCGGGTCGCCGCCGTCGCCGAGCACGTGGTCGAGGAAGAAGCGGCCCGTCACCCGCTTGCCCATCAGCCGGCCCTGCAGGTCGGTGAACGCGACCACGACGGTGTCGATGCGTCCCTCGTCCACGAGTCGGGCGAGGGTGGTGATGTCGATCGTGCCGGAGGGGGACATGCGGTGATGGTAGAGACTCGGCGGCCCGGGGTCATCAGCGGCGACACGTCACCCGCACCGGGCCCGGCTCCCTGACCTTCAGCCGCCCTCCATCGAGCGGATGGCGGCCCGGTCGGCGGCGCCCGGCACACCGAGCCCGAGGTGTGCGGGCAGTTCGACGTGGAGCTCGTCGCCCCCGTCGACGGCGATGGTGCCGTCGACGAGTGTGGCCGCCAGCACGTGGCCGCCCACGAGGTGGTCCGCCGAGAGGAAGTGGAGGTGGAACCCGGGCACCTCCACGCCGGCGGCGGCGTCGGGGAACCGGAACCCGACGAGCGTCCCGTCCGCCCGGGCCACGGTCCATTCGCGCTGGTGGGCCGTGACCTCCGCGAGGGGTGGGTACGGTCGGCCGGGAGCCCGCACGCTCCGGAGCCGCAGGTCCTCGAACCTGCCGTCCACCCGGACGGCCAGGACCGACCGACCGGCGGGCGCGCACTCCTCGATCCGCGAGCGGAGCCCGTCGGGATCGAGCCCGTGGGCGGTCACCGAGACCTCGGGGGCGAAGCGGCACACGACGGCGAACGGCGTCCGGACGTCCCGCCCCACGGCCGACACGGTGCCGGCGCCGTCGACGAGGAATGCCCGGCCGTCCACGATCACCAACTCGCCGCCGAGGCCCTGGGTCGTGCCGATGCCGAGGTCGCCGTGGTCGAGCAACTCGCCGATGGTGGCGTCGCCGTCGTAGTCGCCCGCCAGCAGAGCGTCGATCGTTCCGGCCTGGAACGCAACATGCTCCGCGGCGGGGTCGTGGCGCAGGCCCGCCCTCGTGAGGGCCCGGAGGTGGAGCGCCCCGAGGAGCCGGTCGTCGATGACGTCGCGACCCATCGGGACCAACCTACCGGCCGGTGGTCCCCGCGATGGATGACGCGACCGCGGCGGCGGGAGCGCTCGGGCCTACTCAGGGGTGGTGTAGGCCGCCGTGATGCCCCCGTCGACCAGCAGGGACTGGCCGGTCATGAACGACGATTCGTCAGAGGCGAGGAAGAGGGCGCCGTTGGCGATCTCGCGCGCCTCGCCGAAACGCCCCATCGGGATGTGCACGAGGCGGCGCTGCCGCTTGGCGTCGTCGTCGAGGTACTTCGCGAGGAGCGGCGTGAGCACCGGGCCGGGGCAGAGCGCGTTCGCCCGGATGCCCTCCCGGGCGTGGATCACCGCGATCTCGCGGGTCATCGACAGCACGGCGCCCTTCGACGCGGTGTAGGCGATCTGCGGGGTGGCCGCGCCGAGGTGGGCCACGAAGCTCGCCACGTTGATGATCGATGCGCCGGCGGTGCGCCCGGCGTCGCGATCGCGCCGGACGGTGTCGAGCATCGCGGGGATCCCGTGCTTGCAGCCCAGGGCGACGCCGGTGACGTTCACCCGGAGGGTGGTGTCCCACACGTCGGTGCCGGTGTTGGTGACGCCGTCGTCGTCGGCGAGCGACACCCCGGCGTTGTTGTACAGCACGTGGAGGCCGCCGAACTCGGTCACCGCGAAGTCGATCGCGGCCCGGACCGAGTCCTCGTCGGTCACGTCGGTGGACACGAACGCGGCCCGCCCGCCGGCTGCGGCGATCGCCGCGACGGCGTCGCCGCCGTCACCCACGTCGGCGATGACCACGTCGGCGCCCTCGGCGGCGAAGAGCTCCGCGGCGGTGCGGCCGAGTCCGGCTGCGGCGCCGGTGATGAGACAGACCTTCCCGTCGAGACGTGCCATGGTCGCTGCTCCGTGGGGTCGGGGGTGACGGACGGCGCGCACCCTAGCGACCCGTCCGCCGACGCCCTCCCTCGGGGCCGTCGGCTACGGCCCGCCGTCCACCCCTCCCTACACTCGCCCCTCATGAACACC
>CAIPVR010000143.1 GCA_903868545.1 uncultured Actinomycetes bacterium | reverse complement strand
CGGCCGGTGGAGGCCGACGACGGGGTGCGCCGGAGCGCCGGGCGCTCGTCGGCACGCCGCCCCCGCCCACCCGACGGCCGACGCGACCCGGGGCCGCTGGACCGGGAACTCACCCCGGCCCGACCCCGGTGCGGCCGGGGCCGGACGACTCCCCGGGGACCGGTGCGGACCCGCCCACCGGAGCGGAGGGGTCCGCAGCGGGCACCGCGGCCGCGGGGCCGGGTTCCACCATCCCCATGGCGGCGGCCTGGTCGAGGATGCGCTCCGGCGACTCGGCAGTCGCCACCTGCACCCGCAGTTCACGGCCGCGCTCGTCGGCCCGGGCGATCTTCGTGGCGAGCAGGTCGGAGCGCTCCTGGATCGAGATCCGCTCCCCCTGCACGAACAACGAGGCCGCCATCACCAGGAGGAGCAGTGCGACGGCGCCGGCCAGCACACGGCGCCACCCGGTCCGCGGGACGGCGACGACGGTGAGCCGCGGCCCGGTCGACTCCTGGGGGAGCGACCGGGCCGACGAACGGGGCCGGGCCGCGCCGGACCGGGCGGAGGGTGCGACCGCACGGGCCCGCGGCGCGGAGTGCCGGGAGCGGACCGCCGTCATGCGGGCTCCGGGATCCGCTCGGCGGCACGCACCCGCACGCTCTCGGAGCGACGGTTGGCGGCCACCTCGTCGGCATCCGCCTTCCATGCGCCGCGCTTGAGCAGGCGCACGGTCGGCACCGCACCGCAGGCGCAGGGAAGACCGGGCGGGCAGGTACACCCACCGGTGGAGGCGTCGCGCAGGTGCTCCTTGACCATGCGGTCCTCGAGCGAGTGGTACGACATCACCACGACCCGCCCACCGGGCTGGAGCACCGACACCGCGCCGTCGAGGGCGTCCGCGAGCTGTTCGAGCTCCCGGTTCACCTCGATGCGGATGGCCTGGAACGTGCGCTTGGCCGGGTTGCCCCCGTGGCGACGGGCCGGCGCCGGGATCGCGTCGCGCACCACCGAGGCGAGCTGCTCGGTGCTCACGATGGGCCGGGCGTCGACGATGGCCCGGGCGATGCGGTGGGCGTGGCGCTCCTCGCCGAACGCAGTGAGGACACGGGCGAGCTGGGGGAAGGAGTAGTCGTTCACCACGTCGAGCGCGCTGAAGGACTGCCGCCGGTCCATCCTCATGTCGAGCGGGCCGCCGGAGCGGTAGGAGAAGCCGCGTTCGGCCACATCGAGCTGGGGGGACGAGACACCGAGGTCGAACAGCACGGCACTGGCTCCTTCGTTGGTCCTGTCGGTCACGAGTCGCTCCAGCTGGTCGAAGCCGGAACGGACGATCTCCACCCGGTCCCCGAACCGGGCGAGGCGCTCCGCCGCGGCCGCGCAGGCCGCGTCGTCGCGGTCGAGTCCGAGGAGGCGCAGGCCCGGGTGGGCGTCGAGCACCGCCTCGGCATGGCCGCCGCCGCCGAGGGTGGCGTCCACGAAGAGCCCGTCGGGGACGGGCGCGAGGAGTTCCACGACCAGGTCGAGGAGCACGGGGACGTGGACGAAGGCGTCATCGGGCACGGCGCTCCCCGATCGGGCACAGCGGGCCACGGCGCCGGGCGGGCCTCCGACCGGGCGTACGCCGCCGGGATGTCTCCCCGGACGGCTCGATTGGTCGCGGACGGAGTGCGGTGCCAACCCACACGCCGGTCGGAGGCCCGCCGGGCGCCGGGCCCGCCGGTGCCGGGGACGGATGTCGGGGACCCGGGTTCACAGGAACTCCAGCCGGGCGAAGCGGTCGACGATGGTGGCGCCGTCGTCGTCGGGCTCCTCCATCCGGGCCTCGAGCGAGTTCCACACGTCACGGGCATAGACCGCGGCGTAGTTGCCCGACCCGACCACGGTGACGTCGCGGTCGAGGCCGACCTTCTCCCGCAGACGGACGCTCAGCCCGATGCGGTTCTGGGCGTCGGGCTGGAACGGGGTGACGAAGGAGAACAGGTACTGGAGCTGGGCCCGGTCGAACTCACCGCTCGCCTCGAGGCGACGGCGGTAGCGCTCCCACTCCCCGGAGGTGAACAGGCCGGCCGAGTTGCCGAGATAGGTGACGAATCCTCCCTCGGCGAACGCCGCCCGGTACGACGCGGGCAGCACGAGACGGCCCTTGCTGTCGATCGTGTGCTCGAAGGAGTCGTAGAAGTCCACGTTGCCTCGGGCGAGGTGGCGGGCGGATGGGCCGGCGACCGCTCCGATGCGGCGCCCTCGAATGCTGGAGGACGAGGGGCTCCGTTGCCCCCCTGTCCTCCACTTCGAGCCACCCTATTCCACCTTGCTCCACCTGACAACGTTTACAGCGTTGTAGTTCGCGCTATCCGCGCGATTTTCCGGAGTATCCCGGCTCTGTGGCGCGTCGAGGTAGGGATCGCCACGCCCACGCGACACAGAGCAGGGGGTCAGGACCGGGTCAGTCGGGGAGCGCGTCGAGGAAGCGGTCGAGCACCGCCCCGTCGACCGTGCCGACCCGGTCAGCGAGGGCCTCGGCGACCGCGGCGGCCGCCTCCGCGACCAGCAGACCCGTCAGCAGCGTCGGGTCCCAGTCCAGGTAGGCCACGCACTGGAAACGGGACAGGTGGCGCGTGCGCCGCTGGGAGATCCCCACCACCTTGGCACCCGAGCGCGCCACCTCACCCGGGCCGAGCGCGGCGAAACAGGCGATCCGCGCCGCGGCCCGGTCGGTCACCCCGCCGCGGTGCACCACCGCCGGGGACCGCTCCCGACCCGCCCCGTCGAGCGCCCGGGCCCAGGCGTCACCCAGCCACCACGTGGCCCGGCCCACGTCGTCGTCCCAGAGGTCGTCGCCCGCCGGCACCACCACGTCGACCCACACCTGGGCACCGGGCACGAGGTGGACCGCTCCCCCGCCCGAGCGGCGACGGACCACCTCCGGGCCACCCGTACCCACCGCCCCGGGATCGAGCAGACGTTCCGACTGGGTGCTGCCGAGCACCACCGCCGGGGCGAGCACCTCGTGCACCCGGACGAGTCGTCGGGCGGGGACGTCGGCCCCGTGCAGCGCCGCCGCACCACCGCGACGGTGCTCGACCTCCCAGGATCCCCGCACCGCTCAGGTGACGGGTCCGGCCGGCCTGCGACCCCGCACCGACAGCACCACCATGGCGGCCAGCGCCCCGCAGAGCACCAGCGCAGCGGGTACCACCACGGGCCAGGGGACGGTGACGGCGTCGACGTCGGTGCGCTCCACGGCCACCACGCTCTCCTCCCCCGCCACCCGCACGTCGTAGGCGCCCGCCACGACCACCGGGAACTCGGCCACGGCCACCCACCGGGCATCGGGGCGCTCCAGCACCGCGGCACGGGCGGGGACGCGCACCGTCACCGGGAGTCCGTCGGGTCCCAGCACGCTCACACCGTCGGCCGGGACCCCGGAGACGCCGTCGGCCCGGGAGCGTTCGAACACGGAGTAGGTGCCCGGGGTGCAGTCGGCGGTGAGCGTCGCCGGGACGGGAACCGACTGCACCAGGGGCGCGGCGCCGACCAGCGTGGGGACCACCGTCACGAACAGGAGCAGGCCGGACACCACGGCCACCACAGAGAGGAGCGCCGTCGTGCGCTCACGGCGGCGACGGCGCAGTCCCGCCGGTCGGGCCGGCTCCTCCGTCACGCCCGCCGACGGCACCACCGACCCGCCCGCCGACGGCACCACCGACCCGCCCGCCGCCCAGACCGGCAGGTCGCCGTTCTCGCCGGTCACGGAGCGCCGTCCTCGGGTGCCACCTCCGCAGGGTAAACGGGCGCGGCCGGTCAGCACACGAGGGACGGACCGATGCCCCCGAGGCCGACCTGCCCGGCCGGCAGCAGTTCCGTCGTAGCCTCCGCCCACATGGGAGCGATCACGGGCGGCGGAGCAGCAGGAGGGTCCTGGTCACGGCGACGGGCGGCCCGCGTGGTGGTGCTCGACCCGCAGGACCGGGTACTGCTGATCGAGGCCCGGGACCCGGCGCGGCGCAGCACCGTCGGCTGGTGGGAGATCCCCGGGGGCGGGGTGGACCCGGGTGAGGAGATCGTCGAGGCCGTGCGCCGGGAACTCTGGGAGGAGGCAGGCATCGGCGACGCCGACATCGGTCCCTGCGTGTGGACCCAGCGGGTGGAGTACACCTTCGGCGGGTACCACTTCGACCAGGACGAGTGGATCCACGTGGCCCGCTGTGACGGCACGAGCACCGGGCCGCAGGGCCTCGAGTACCTCGAGGCGGTGGCGTTCACCCAGATGCGGTGGTGGACCGTGGAGGAGCTGCTCGACCACGGACCGAGGACGATCCCCTACCGGATGCTCGAGTTCGTCGAGGACGTGGCCGCCGGCAACTGGCCCGAGGTCCCGATCGACATCACGCCGGCCGAGCACCACGTGCAGCGGTGGCAGGCCCACGGCATGGGCGAGTGACCCGACCCGGGAGCACCGTCACCCCGGGAGCACCGTCACCCCGGGAGCACCGTCACCCCAGGAGCACCGTCACCCCAGGAGCACCTCGTCGACCGTCCACCGCTCGAGTGCCGCCGGGAGCGGTGAGCGCCCGCAGCCCGGCCCCTCCGGCAGGACCACCCCGCCCCGCTCGTCGAGCACGAGTGGATCCGTGAGGTCCTCCTCCACGTAGCGGCTGCTCGGCCCGAGGTCGGTGGGCCACGCACACTCGGCCAACGCCGCCACCGCCAGCGCCGCGGCCCGGCCCAGGCCCAACTCGTACATCCCGCCCACGAACACCGCGGCGCCGTGGTCCGCAGCGAACCGGGCCGCGGCCGCGGCCGCGGCAACACCCCCGAGGCGCGCCGGCTTCACCGACACCCCGTCCACGGCGCCGGCGAGCACCGCGGCCCGGACCGCGTCGGGGGACCGCAGCGACTCGTCCAGCACCAGCGGGGTGCGCAACCGGGCCCGCAACGCCGCGATCTCGTCCCAGGTGCGACCCGGGGCCACCGGCTGCTCCAGGTACCTCAGGCCGAGCCCGTCGAGGTGCTCCAGCAGGTCGGGCCGCTCGTCGAGGGAACCGTTGGCGTCGACCGCCACGCCGACCGACACCGCCTCCCGGATTGCGTCCACGGCGTCGAGATCGCCCGGACCCGCGACCTTCACCTTCACCGCCGACGCGCCCTGCGCCACCGCGGCCACTGCGTCGTCGGCCAGGTCGGCGGGGCGGCCGCCCACCCCGGCCAGCACGGCGGTCCATGCCACCGAGGACCGCGTGGCCCCCAACTCGTCGCGCAAGCTTCGACCCCCGGCGCGCAGCCGCGCGTCGAGCGCGGCGTCGGCCAGCGCCGAGGTGGCGGCGGGCAGTCCGGGCACCGGACCCGGCGATGGCGCACCGGCGCTCCGGGCGGTGACCTACGCCGGGCCGTGCTCGGTGGTGAGACCCTGCCACGCGGCGTCGGTGGTCTCGGTGGCGTAGCCGGGGGACGCGAGGGTCGGGCACTCGGCCCAGCCCTCCACCCCGGCCGCTCCCGTCCAGGCGACCAGCACCGAGTCGCGCACCTGCTCGGTGCCGTGGGCGCTGCGTCGGGCGGACCGCAACGGCACCCGCACGCGCACCAGGCGGAGGCGCGCCGGGAGGTCGTTCACCCGCGCCCGGTGACCCGTGGCCAGGCCCGGCACCACTCGAGGTAGGCCACGAGGTCGCGTCCGGTCGCTGCGGCCGGGTCGCCGTCGCCGCCGTAGTTCGTGACCATCCGGAAGCGCAGGTACTCCTCGGGTGGCACCGGCAGGTACGGCGGCTCGCGCCACCAGCCGTGCCGGGCGAGGCGCAGTGCCTGTGCGACCACGGTGGGCCACAGGTCGGGACGGCGCACGAGCGCGCCCACGGCGCCTCGGGGGACACGGGTGGCCACGTCGATCACCCTACGGTGGCGAGGCCCGCGAGGCCGACCGCGGCAGCCCCGAGCAGCGGCCCCTCGTGGCCGGCGAACCCGGACGGCACGATCCGCAGGCCCTGGGAGAACGCGAGGCGGGCGCTGCGGTCGGCCTCGGTCTGCGCTGCGGCGAAGAACGGCTCGCCGAACCCCAGCGCCACCGACCCGGCCACCACGGCCAGGCGGAGGTCCAACAGGTTGGCCACCGACGCGACGGCCCGACCGACGAGTCGGCCGGCACGCACCCGCACCTCCCAGGGGGCGTCCGCCGCCGGCGCGCCGGTGACCGCCGCGATGGACGGGCCCGACACCTCGGCCTCGAGACAGCCCCGGGCCCCGCACGCGCACGGGCGCCCGAGCGGGTCCACCACCACGTGGCCGATGTGGCCCGCGTTGGCCGCCGCGCCGTCGAGCAGGCGCCCGTCGAGCACGATCCCGCCCCCCACCCCGGTGGACACCACCATCGCCAGGAAGTCCCGCTCGCCCACCGCGGCACCCCAGCGGCCCTCGCCCAGCGCGAGGGCCTTCGCGTCGTTGTCCACGAACACGGGCAGCCCGCTCCACTCCGCCAGCGCCGAGCGAAGGGGGAAGCCCCGCCACTGCGGGATGTTGAGCGGCGACACCACCTCCCCGCCCGGCGACATCGGCCCGCCGCAGCCCACCCCCACCACGGCGGGCACGGCCTCGGTGCCCGCGGCCCGTTGCGCCTCGGACAGCACCGCGCCCACCTCGCGGAACAGGGCGTCCCCGTCGGCACCGACGGTGGGCCGGGTGGCGCGGCCGAGGACCGTCCCCGAGTCGTCCACCACGGCGGCGGCGAGCTTGGTCCCGCCCACGTCGAGGGCCAGCAGGTGCGTCACCGCCGGCGACGGTACCGGATCGCGCGTCGGCCGGCCGCAGGTGCAGTGGCAGACTGCGGCGGTGACCACGACGGAGCCCGAACGGACCCGGACCTTCGCCGGGGCGTTCGACGCCATCTGCGCCAACGTCGGCTCGGTGGTGCGGGGCAAGGACCACGTGATCCGCCTCGCCGTGACCTGCCTCGTGGCCCAGGGTCACCTCCTCGTGGAGGACGTGCCGGGTGTGGGCAAGACCACGCTCGCCAAGGCCCTGGCCCGGTCGGTGAAGGCCCGGTTCGGGCGGGTGCAGTTCACCCCCGACCTCCTCCCCTCCGACGTGCTCGGCTCCACCGTCTGGAACCAGCAGGACGCCAGCTTCGACTTCCGACCCGGACCGGTCTTCGCCAACCTGCTCCTCGGCGACGAGATCAACCGGGCCTCGCCGAAGACCCAGTCCGCCCTCCTCGAGGCGATGGCCGAGGAACAGGTCACCGTCGACGGCACCACCTACGACCTGCCCCGACCCTTCATGGTGATCGCCACCCAGAACCCGCTGGAGCACCAGGGCACCTTCCCGCTGCCCGAGAGCCAGCTCGACCGGTTCCTCATGCGGCTCTCGGTGGGGTACCCGAGCCGCGACGACGAACTGGCGCTGCTCCGCGAGGAGGACCACGACGAGATGCTCGGCCGGCTCGGGCCGGTGGCCGCCGCCGCGGACGTGATCCGCATGTCGGCCCACGCCTCGAGGGTGCACGTGGCCCCGGCGCTGGCCGAGTACCTGGTGGACCTCGCCGACCGCAGCCGCCGCTCCCCCACGTTCACCCTGGGCATGTCGCCCCGCGCCGCGCTCGGGCTCCTGCGCGCCGCCCGCGTGTGGGCCGCCGCCGCCGGCCGGGACTACGTGGCCCCGGACGACGTGAAGCAGCTCGCTGCGCCGGTGCTCGCCCACCGAATGGTGCTGGCCCCGGAGGCCCAGTTGCGCGGCCTCGGGGCGACCGACGCCGTGGCCGACCTGCTGCGCTCGGCCCCCGTCCCGGGCTGAGGGCCCCGTGGCCCGCAGCACCCGCGCCACCCCCCGCGCCCGCCCGACCCGCAGCGGATGGGCCGTGCTGGCCGTCGGGGTCGCCGGGCTGGTGGCCGGGTGGCTGATCGGTCAGCCCGAGCTGGCCGCGCTGGGGGTGGCCGCGCTGGTCGCCGTGGCGGTGGCGGCCGTGATGGTGCGCTCGGTCCCCGTGCGCCTGGAGGTCCACCGCTCGGCCGTGCCGCCGCGGGTGCAGATGGACGAGGCGTGCCGGATCCACCTCCGTGCCCGCAACACGGGCCGGGCCCGCACCCCGGTCCTCCTGCTGCTCGACGAGGTGGACCGCTTCGGCCAGGCCCGGATGCGGCTGGCTCCGTTGCCCGCCGGGGCCACCCGTGACGCGCTGCACGCCTTCCCCACCGCCCGCCGGGGGGTGTTCTCGGTGGGGCCACTGCGGCTCGTGGTGGAGGACCCCTTCGGTCTGGCCCGCTCGAGCGTGCGCCGTCCGGGGACCGACACGGTGATCGTGCTGCCCCGCATCCGGGATCTCGCGCCGCTGCCGCCGGCACCCGGCGAGGAGCCCGAGCACGGGGTGCGGGCGCTCGCGTCGAACTCCACCGTGGACGAGGAGTTCGCCGCGCTCCGCACCTACGAGCCGGGCGACGACATCCGACGCATCCACTGGCGCACCACCGCCCGGACCGGGACGCCGATGGTGCGCCAGTTCGACCAGCCGTGGCAGCACCGCACGACCGTGCTGCTCGACCTCCGCCGATCGGCATACGCGTCCGCGGGCGGTGCCCCGTACGAGGGGACGGGTGACCCCGCGGCGGACGACGCGTTCGAGCGGGCCGTGTCGGCCGCCGCGAGCGTGATCGTGTTGTCGGCCCGCCAGGGCGAGCTCGTGCGGCTGGTCACCACCGACGGCGACGACTCCGGTTTCGGTGGCGCCGCCGAACTCGCCGACGAACTGCTCGACCGTCTCGCCTCGGTCGAACCGGGGGGCGGTGGGTCCCTCACCGGCGCCGCCGCCCGACTGGCCCGCACCGCGTCGGGCCGGCTCGTGGTGGCCACCGGCCTGCTCGGCGCCGACGAGCACGGCGGGCTGGCCACCCGCACCCACCGGTACGGCCTCCGGGTGCTGGTGGCCACGAGGCCAGGCGTGGAGCCGGTCCGTGGCGGACCGGCGGTGGTGTCCTGGGACGGGAGCGAACCGCTCGAGCGGGCGTGGGAGCGCCGCCGGTGAGCACCGGACGCGACCCGGAGCGGGTGACGTTGCCGGCGGCCGAGTTGGGCGCGCTGGCGCTCGCGCTGGGCACGGCGGCGTCGTTCACCCGGGTGTTCCTCGGCTGGGGGTTCCTGCGTGTCCTGGCGGTGCCGGTGGCGCTGGCCTGGCTGGTGGCGGTGGCGGCGCGACGCCTCCGGCTCCACGTCCTCGTGGGCGCCGGGATCTCCGCCGCCACCGCCGTGGTG
>CAIPVR010000142.1 GCA_903868545.1 uncultured Actinomycetes bacterium | reverse complement strand
CGTGGACCTCCTGCGGCTGGCCTCCGAGCTCGTGGTGGACGCCGTGGTGGAGTACGAGGACCTGCGCGACGAGGTGCACCGTCGACTGTCGCGCGCCGAGGGCAAGGACCGGCACTTCTCGAACCGGCGCCACGGCGTGCCGCCGGTGTGAGGGAACGCCGTGCCCTGGTGTGAGGACTGCAGCCGCTTCTACACGCCCTCCACGCTGAGTGCGGACGGGGACTGTCCCGAGGGTCACCACGTGGCAGCGCCCGACGAGCGTCCGGCCGTGCAGCAGTCGCTCGCGGAGGGGCGCGAGGAGGAGCGCACCAAGGCGCCGTGGCACTTCTGGTTGCTGGTGGCCGCGCTCGCGATCTACCTGGGCTGGCGGCTCATCCAGGGCGTGGAGTGGCTCATCCGCTGAGCGGGGCCGGGCTCATTCGAGTGGTGGGGTGGGTCTGCCGTGGCGTTGGCAGGGGAGGGTGGTGCCGCGTGGGGTGGTGATGGTGAAGCGGCCGTGGCCGTGGGCGGTCATGTGCCAGCCGTTGGTGTGGATGGTGCCGTGGTGGGTGCGGCAGAGGCTGGCGAGGTTGTCGGGGTCGGTGGTTCCGCCGTCGGTGGGGCGCACCACGTGGTGTTGGTCGCACCAGTTGGGGCCGGTGTCGCAGCCGGGGAAGATGCAGCCGCCGTCGCGGACGCGCGCGGCGCGGCGTTGGGTGGGGGTGGCGAGGCGTTGGCTGGTGCCGACGTGGAGGGGTTCGCCGCCGCGGACGGTGATGATGACGGGGGTGATGTCGGCGGTGCAGAGCCGGGGGGTGAGGAGGAGCTCCGCGATGTGTTGGCCGCGGTGGTCGCAGGCCTGCCAGGTGGGGTCGAGCGGGTCGAGATCGGTGGTGGTGCCGGTGAGGGCGGGGTGATCTGCCGGGACGACCACGGTGATGTCCGCGACGGTGGCTTTGGGGTCGGTGGTGGTGGCGCCGCGGCGGATCAGGTCGACGAGGGCATCGGCGTGGAGTTGGTTGCGGGTGGGGGCGGGGAGTTCGCCGTTGGTGGCGGTGGTGACGTTGCGGTGGCGGCGGAAGAGGCGATCGGCGTGGGTGTCGAGGAGGTGTTCGAAGGTGGTGGCGTCGTCGCCGGTGAGTTGGCCGCGGAAGCGGAGGAGGTCGCCGGTTCGGCCCCAGGTGAGGGAGCGGTGTTCGGGGTGGGGTTCGTTGCCGTCGGGATCGGCGTGACGGGCGAGGGCGCGGACGTCGTCGGCCCATCGTTCGAAGCGGACGTCCTGGGCGGCGTCGATGAGGTGGTGCTGGGCGGCGTGGAGGGCGTCGTGGTTGCGGGGATTGGTGACCGACGCGACGAGCGCGACGTGAGCGATGGTGAGTTCGCCGGCGCGGAGCGCGTCGGCGAGCGCGGTGAAGTCGCGGCAGAACACACCCAATCGGACGCGGCGGTGGGCGTCGGTCTTCTCGAGGTGGTGTTCGACGGCGAGGAAGGTGGCGGGGCGGTGCCCGGTTCGGCGTTGGGGCAGGCCGCGGGCGGCGAGCTCGGCGCTGGCCTCCAGGGTGGCGGCGTCGAGGCGGCGGCGGTCGCGTTCGAGGCGGCGGAGGTGGGAGAGGAGTTGGTCGTCGGACAGGCCGCGGACCCCGCCGATGACCGTGTGATCGTCGAGTTGGGCGGCGAGCCCGGCACGAAGCTGCTCCAGGGCGTCGTCACGCCCAACGGCGTCAGGATCGGGGTCGGAAGCGGCCGGGTCGAACATCAGTTCGTACCGTAGAACCACCCTCTGACACTCCAACCCGGACAGTCAGTAGCGGCACGTATCCGGCGGGCGAATCCTCCGAACTCATGCGTCTCGCCACCGCTTCGATGGGCTGACGCGATGAGACTGAGGCCATTGCCGGACGCCGTTAGCGCCCGCACGAAAGTGTCCGCCGGCCCTTCGGGCTTGGGGTCTCGTACTCTCGCCAGGTGGTTCGATCCGATTCGCCCATCGCACAACGGGTCACCTGGGCCGGGTATGTCGTTCTGGGCTTCCTGACCGGCTATTTCGCCTTCGAGGCGGCTGGCACGGGGCCCACTCTCTGGCCGCTGATCTTCGTGCTCTGCATCGGGCTCGGGGTCGGCGCCATCTGGTCCAGACGGGCTAGGCCCTACTTCGTTACGGCCGCAACGCTGTGCTCGCTTGCTCTTTCGTACGTGGTGATGCTCTGGGTTGTCCTGGGCGGGTTCGGATAACACCCGTTCGAGACCCTGTACCCCGGAGGGCATGAAGTGCCGGATCAGGACAGTGCCGGAAGTGCCGCTCTTCTTGGCGCTGACGAGCGCTGGTCGTGGAGTGCTCTGAGGACGTTCACATGGTCCCGGTACCGTTTGGCTGTGGGGGAGGCAGCTCGGAGGGATCGTGAATGGGTGGTGCGGTTCGGCCCTGCTCCGTTCATCGTCGCCGGGTTCGCGATCGCGACCACTGCTGCGCTCAAGAGCTGGTCCGTGCTCATGGTGTGGGCGCTCGTGTTCGCCCTCGTCGTCATCGCCTCGTGGCGGCCGTTCCGTTTGGCGACGACCTCGGCCGGCGCACAGATCGAGTACCTGCAGGCGGGCGGATGGAATCGACTGGAGGCGTCGGAGATCGCCGGGCTTCGCTACGAGCATGGCCAACTCGATGGGCGGGGGCGCGCGTTGATTCGTGCCGACCTACTGACCGGGCGCACCGTGCGGATTCCTGGCACTGCGGGCACAACCTGGTTCCGACGCGCCCCAGAGATCCCAGAGGCGGAGATTCCGACGAAGCGTCTCCATCTCGTGTCGACCACGAAGATGCTGGCGCTGGTCGGTCAGCGCCTGAACCTGGAGGTCGACACCTACGACGCTGTCGGCATGAACCCACGTCGGTAACCCTCAGGCCTACCTCGGTCCACCCAGCCGTGCAGCTACTGCCGGATCAGGGCAGTGCCGGCACAGTGCTGCGTGCTCGCCGCCCACGCCGGGCATCCGCCGCGCAACTGCGGTCCCACCGGCCCGGTGACCCAGGACGTCGGACCCCGTCGGGCTGCGTCGTCGCCGCGGCCCGTTGCTACCGTCCTGCGGTGCCCGTCCCGTCCCTCCGCTCCCTCGCGCCGACACGCGTCGTCGACGAGGTGAAGGTCCGGCTGGTCCACCCGTTGCTGCACGCCGCCGCCACCGCCGCCGTGGGCGTCGCCCGCTCCACGCTGCGGTGGGCCTACATCGGGCCTGACGACGGTCGCCACCTCGGATTCGCGGGCTTCGGTGAACGGTCGATGATCCAGCAGCCACACTCCACGCTGCTGGGCGTGGGGCGCATCGCGATCGGGACCGACACGCTCATCTCGGCGGGCGCCAGCCTGGCGGCCGTTCCGGAGCAGGGTCACCGCGGCACGTCGCCCGTGATCGAGATCGGATCACGGGTGTGGGCGGCGCCGGGCCTCTCGGTCGTCGCGCACCGCCGCGTCGAGATCGGCGACGACGTGTGGCTGGGCCCGGGTGTGCACCTACTCGATGCCGATCACGACCCGTCGGACCCGACCGTCCCGATCGGTCTCCGGATGAAGCCGGCGCGGCCCGTCCGCATCGGCAACGGCTCATGGCTCGGGACCGGGGTCGTCGTCCTCCCGGGTGTCACGATCGGCGACCATGTGACGGTGGGTGCGAACTCGGTCGTCTGCGACGACCTGCCGTCCTACACCGTCGCCGTGGGCTCACCCGCCCGGGTCGTGCACCGGCTCCGCGGCGCTCCGCCGGCGGTCGCCGAGGTGCTTGTCGATCCCTGAAACGGTCGTTCCCTGGCCGTGTGGGCGTCGATCCGTTGCCCAGCGGCGTTCCGATCGCGCTCGGGGAATGGTGGGCAGCCGAGCAGCGGCGGGCCCGTTCCGCCGCCGTCGGGGGCGCGTTCGTGGGGGCCGCGGGGCCTTGGCTACAGTGATCGCTCCCCGGGCTGTGGCGCAGTTTGGTTAGCGCGCTTGACTGGGGGTCAAGAGGTCGGGAGTTCGAATCTCCCCAGCCCGACGGCACGGAACCCCTGCAACTGCAGGGGTTCCGCCGCGTCGGGGGACGGGTGGGGCCCACCCCCGCACGTGGCTCCACGGGCGTGGCGCCGCTCGGCCCGACGTGCGATTTCCGGCCGAACCCTGTCGTTTTGCCACCGTCGTGCTCCAGACTGGTGGGGTGGTCGGGGGGGTGCCGTCGGTCGATCGCCAGCATCTGAGGTGGACCGTCAACGTCGCCGGTGCGGTGGTGGTCGGCATCAACGTGCTCGAGGTCATGGGTCGCACGCCGTTGGGCTCCGACTTCCTCGCCGGCGTCGACCCCCACTCGAATCTGCTGGCTCTGTCAGCAGTCGTCATCGGTGTAGTGGTGGCACGCCGATCGCCGGGACGGACCCGGACGGCGTGGGCGCTGATCACTGCCTCCGTGGGACTGTTCCTCCTCGGCGACCTGATGTGGATCTGGCTGAGCATCGCCGGGGCGGAGGTCCCGTGGGTGTCACCGGCCGACGTGCTGTACCTGGCGGGTTACCCACTGCTCTTCGCCGGGCTGTGGGTGATCGCCAACGGTCGGGCGGGCCGGGACGGGCGCGCCGCGTTCGTCGACGGTTTGACCGTCGCGCTGGGGTTCGTCCTCGTCGCCTGGCAGGCAGTGGTGGTGGCGCCCGGGGGGTTGGGGGAGGCCGGGGACCTGCTCGCCCAGGTCGTGCTGGTCGCCTACCCCTTCCTCGACCTTGCCGTCCTCGGGGCGCTGGTCGGCGTCCTCCTGCTGCCGTCCATGGATCGGCGGGCACTCGGCTGGCTCGCCGCCTTCGTCGGGATCTTCACCGTGTCGGACCTCGTGTACGCCGGTTGGTCCTACGCTCCCTCGACCGTGGCCTGGACCGACGTCGGCTACTCGCTGTCGTACGTGATGCTGCTCAACGCCCTGCTCTCGCCCGCCGCCGTTCGGGTGGCCGCTCCCGGTCCTCTGCGCGAGGGGGGGGCGGTCCGCTTCGTCCTCCTCGGGGTGTCGGCCCTGGCGCCGAGCATCACCGCGGCGGTGTGCCTCGCGCTGTTCGGCGACGTGGACGACGTCGTCTTCCTGCTCAGCACCGCCGCCCTCGGGGCAGTGCTCACCTTCCGCGTCGCTCGCACCGTTGCCGCGGAGCGGGCCGCCCGCCGGGCCAGTGACGAGGCCCGCCATGAGATCGCCCGGATGGCGCACGAGGACGCACTGACCGGACTTCCGAACCGGCCGGCGCTGCTCGAACGGTTGCGGTCGGGCGAGCCCGTCGGGGCGCTGCTCTTCGTGGACCTCGACCGGTTCAAGCTCGTGAACGACACCGCGGGGCACGGCTTCGGCGACGACGTGCTGCGGGAGACCGCCCGGCGCATCGCCGCCGCCGTCCGGAGCG
>CAIPVR010000141.1 GCA_903868545.1 uncultured Actinomycetes bacterium | reverse complement strand
GCTGGTGGTGGTCGTGGGCCTCCGCGACCGGGGGCTCGCCGCCTCCGGGCGGGGCGCCACCGCGGCGCGGCGACTCGCCGAGGTGCTCGGCGCGCAGCGTGAGCTGTCGCCGGACCTCGTGGTGCTCACCGGCCTCCGTCCCGGTGCCGAGGAACTCGGGGCCCGGGCCGCGGTGGCCGCCGGGGTGCCCTACGTGGCGGTGCTGCCGTACCCCGATCCGGTGTCGGACCGGCCGGCGGGTGAACGACGGGCGTTCGAGGGCGCGCTGGAACGAGCGGAGCAGGTGATCGTGCTGGAGCGCCGACGGCCGCCCGATCCCGAGGGCCGACGGGCGGCCCTCGCCCGTCGCGACGGCTGGCTCCGGGCGAACGCGGCGGCCGCCGTGGTGCTCACCGACGGCGAGGACCCCGAGGCGGAACTGGTGCTGCGCCGGTTCGAGGAGGCCCTCGGCGAGGAGGTCTGGGTCCTCGACCTCTGAGGTGGCGGCGCCGACGACCCTGCCTCAGCGGCCCGGCCTCAGCGGTCGGCGCGCTCGCGCGACAGCTGGTGGAACGCCTGGTTGGCGTCGCCGAGCCGGCGGGCCGCGGCGCGGCGATCGGCCTCGGACGCGGTCACGAAGCGGTCGGGGTGCAACTCGGCGAGGAGCTTGCGGTGCGCCGAGCGGATCTCGGACCACGAGGCGTCGGGGTCCACCCCCAGCGCCGCGTGCGGTTCCGGCGGCTCCCCGTCGGAGCGGTGGTCGTTGGCGTCCGCATCGGCCGCATCTCCGGTTCCGTCCCGGAACAGCGACTCGGTCGTGGACCACGCGGAGAACGAGTCGTCGGCCGGATCACCGGACCCGGCCCCGTCGGGGGCGAACCCCTCGGCCACCATCACCACCGACGGCGCCTCGTCGGGCTCCGGCTCGGGGAGCGCCATGGAGGCCGCCCCGGACAGGCGCGGCAGGTGGGGGGTGCCACCCGGTACGCGGTGCGCGGCGAGCCGGTGGATCGCGGGGTCGTCGTCGAGACTGTCGGACATCGGTCCTCCGGGCGGGTCGGTCGATGACGTGCCGCTACCGTGCGTCGGGTGTTGGTCGGGGCCGACAGCGGCGGGACGTTCACCGATGTGGTCGGCACGGACGGGCGGATCCTGAAGATCCCGAGCACCCCGGCGGATCCCGGCGCCGCCGTGCGTGACGGCCTGGCCGCCCTCACCGGGCCGGGGCCGCGCCCGGCGCTGTTGGCGCACGGCACCACCGTGGCCACCAACGCCGTGCTCGAGGGCACCGTCGCGCGGGTGGCGCTGGTCTGCACCGAGGGGCTCGCCGACGTGGTCGAGATCGGCCGTCAGCACCGGCCCTCGCTGTACGACCCGTGGCACGACCGGCCGGCACCGCTCGTGGGCCGGTCCGACCGGCTCGAGGTGGGGGGACGTCTTGACGCCACGGGCGCCGTGCTCGTGCCGCTGGGGGGCGAGGTGCCGTCCCCGGCCGACGGTGTGGAGGCCGTGGCCGTGTGCCTGCTGCACGCGGATCTCGAGCCGGTCCACGAACGGGAGGTGGCGGCCCGCCTGCGGTCACGGGGCTGGGACGTGTCGGCCAGCCATGAGGTGTCACCCGAGTTCCGCGAGTACGAGCGCACGGTCACCACGGTGCTGAACGCCGCCCTGCGACCGGTGTGCGCCCCCTACCTCGCCGGGCTGGAGGGCGAGGCCGACGAGGTGGCCGTCATGACCTCCGCCGGTGGTCTGGTCGACCTCGACACCGCTGCGGCGACGCCGGCGGCCCTGCTCCTGTCGGGTCCCGCAGCCGGGGCCCGGGCCGCGGCCGCCGTGGCCGTGGCCTGCGGATTCCCCGACGCGGTGAGCTTCGACATGGGCGGCACGAGCACCGACGTGTGCCTCGTCCTCGACGGGGCGCCGGCCGAGGTGGCCCAGCACGAGGTGGCCGGGCACCCGGTGCGCCTGCCGTCGGTCGACGTCCACACGGTGGGTGCCGGGGGCGGCAGCATCGCCCGGCTCGACGCGGGCGGCGCGCTCGTGGTCGGGCCGGCCTCGGCCGGGGCCGTGCCGGGCCCCGCCTGCTACCGGCGGGGCGGGACCGCCCCGACGGTCACCGACGCGGACCTCGTGGCGGGCCGGCTCCCCGCCGGGGTCGCCCTCGCCGGCATCGGCGAACTCGACCGGGCGGCCGCGGCCGCCGCCCTCGAGGTGGCCGGGGTGGACGCCGACGGGGTGATCCGGGTGGTGGAGGCAGGAATGGAGCAGGCGATCCGTCGGGTCTCGGTCGAGCGGGGCCTCGATCCGGCCGGCCTGGCGCTGGTGGCCTTCGGTGGCGCCGGACCGCTGCACGCCTGCGCGCTGGCGGAGTCGCTGGGCATGGCCGCCGTGATCGTGCCCGCGGCGGCGGGTGTGCTCTCCGCGGTGGGCCTGCTCACCTCGCCGCGCCGCCGGGAGCTGGTGCGGTCCCGTCCCCGTCCGGCGCACCTCGGCGGACTCGCCGAGGAGGTGCGGCAGCTCGCGGAGGAGGCCGGCCGGCTGCTGCCGGGCGCCACGGTCCGGACCTCGGTCGACGCCCGCTACGCCGGACAGAGCCATGAGCTCACCGTGCCCGGTCCCGGGGCGTTCGCGGCCGAGCACCGGGCCCGCAACGGTTACGAGCGTCCCGGGCACCCGGTGGAGGTGACCGCGGTGAGGGCCGTGGCCACCCGACCGGCCCCCGCGCCGATCGAGGACGTGCTCGCCGGGTGGGCGGGACGGTGGGCTCAACGGGTCACCGGCCCCGTCGCGCTCACCCGCGACGACTGCACGATCTGGGTGCCGCCGGGATGGGAGGGCACCGAGGGTCCGCTGGGTTCGCTGGTGCTGCGTCGACGGGGCCGATCGTGAGCGGTCCGACCGGGCACGGGGCCGCCGGGCGCCGGGTGGCAGGGAGCGAATCGGCCGCCGGCGGGGCCGCCGAACTGCAGGTCCTGATCGCCCGACTCACCGGCATCGCAGAGGAGATGGGGGCGGTGCTGCGCCGCTCGGCGTTCAGCCCCAACATCAAGGAGCGGGCCGACTGCTCCGCAGCGGTGTTCGACGCACAGGGCCGGGTGCTCGCCCAGGCGGCGCACATTCCGGTGCACCTCGGGTCGCTGCCCGCGTCGGTGGCCGCGGTCATCGAACGGTTCGGCACGTCGCTCGGCCCGGGCGAGCAGGCGATGGTGAACGACCCCTACGCGGGCGGCACCCACCTGAACGACCTCACCCTGGTGGCACCGTGCTGGGTGGACGGCGTGCTGGTCGGATGGGCGGCGAACAGGGCGCACCACGCCGACCTCGGAGGTGCGGCCCCCGGGTCGATGCCGGCGGACGCCACCGAGATCCAGCAGGAGGGGCTCCGGCTGCCGCCGGTGCGGGTGGCCGACGACACGGTGGCGATCGTCCTCGCCGGGTCGCGCACCCCGGAGGAGCGCGCCGGCGACCTCGACGCGCAGGTCGGCGCCAACGCCGTGGGCGTGGCCCGGCTCGCCGGGCTCGCGTCGGGCTCGTTCGGCGAGGTGCTCGACCACGGGGAACGCTGCTGTCGCGCCGCGTTGCTCGGACTCCCGGAGGGGGAGTGGGCCGCGTCGGACGTGGTCGACTCCACCGGTGGGAACGACGGCCCGTCGGGACCGGCGGCGATCGTCTGCACGGTGCGCCACCGCGACGGCCGGCTCACCTTCGACTTCGCGGGCACCGACGCGCAGCGCCCCGGGAACGTGAACGCACCCGAGGCGGTGACGGTCAGTTGCGTCGCCTTCGCCGTGCGCGCCGCGCTCGACCCCGACCTCCCGGCGAACGCGGGGGTGATGCGGCCGGTCCGGGTGCTCGCCCCGGCAGGGTCCCTGGTGGCGGCGCGGTTCCCTGCCGCGGTGGGTGCCGGGAACGTGGAGGTGTCGCAGCGGATCGCGGACGTGTGCCTGCGGGCGTTGGCGCAGGCCGTGCCGGACCGCGTTGCCGCGGCGTCACAGGGGACGATGAACAACCTCCTCGTGGGCAGGGCACACCCGGGGGCGTCCGGTGCGGCGTGGGTGTACTACGAGACGATCGGCGGGGGGCAGGGCGGGCGGCCGCCGCGACCCGGGGTGCCGGGTGCACGGCCGCTGGCCGGCATGAGCGGCGTGCACACCGGGATGACCAACACGCGCAACACGCCGGTCGAGGCGCTGGAACGGGCTTACCCGATGCGGGTGCTGCGCCAGCGGCTGCGCCGGGGGAGCGGCGGCGACGGCGCCGCGCCGGGCGGCGAGGGGATCGAGCGCGAACTCCTCGTGCTCGACGACGTGGTCGTGTCGCTCATCACCGAGCGGCGGGTGAGCGCCCCGTGGGGCCTCGGCGGGGGTGGGCCGGGTGCGGTGGGGGAGAACTGGCTCCTCCCGGGAGGGGACGAGGCGCGCGCCGAGCGATTGCCCGACAAGTGCACGGTCCGGCTGGCCGCCGGCGACGTGCTCCGGATGCTCACGCCGGGCGGTGGTGGTTGGGGTCCACCTCCCGGGCCCGACGTGACCTGAGGTCCCCGGCGGGCGCACCGGACCGGGTTTGGGATCTTGACCGGTCGGTCAATACAGTTCCCCGCATGCTGGATCTCAACGGAACCTCTGCACTCGTCACCGGTGGGGCCTCGGGCCTCGGCGAGGCGGCCGTGCGCGCCCTCGCCGAGCAGGGCGCCCGTGTCGTCGTCCTCGACCTCGACCGCCAGGAGGAGAAGGGCCAGGCCCTCGCGAAGGAGGTGGGTGGCATCTTCGCCCCTGCCGACGTGACCGACGCCGAGCAGGTGATCGCCGCGGTCGAGGCCGCCAAGGAGATGGGCCCGCTCCGAGCGGTGGTGAACTCCGCCGGCATCGGCTGGGCCACCCGCACGATCGGCCGTGACGGCACCTACGAGTCGGCCCACGACCTCGAGATCTTCAAGAAGGTCATCGACATCAACCTCGTCGGCACCTTCAACGTGACCCGCCTCGCCGCCACCGCCATGTCGACCACCGACGCGGTCGACGAGGACGGTGCCCGCGGCGCCATCGTGAACACCGCCTCGGTCGCCGCCCTCGAGGGCCAGATCGGCCAGGTGTCCTACACGGCGTCCAAGGCCGGCGTGGTGGGCATGACGTTGGTGCTCGCCCGCGACCTCGCCGCGGTGGGCATCCGCGTCAACACGATCATCCCCGGGTTCTTCGACACGCCCATCTACGGCGGCAACGAGGACATGAAGAACCACCTGAAGAAGGACACCCTCTTCCCCAAGCGCCTCGGGTACCCGTCGGAGTACGCGTCGCTCGCGGTGGAACTGATCCGCAACAGCTACATCAACGGCGAGTCGGTGCGGATCGACACCGGCACCCGCATGCAGCCGAAGTGAGCTGAGCCACTGATCCACGGGGCTCCGGCCCGCGTGTGACAGGACCCGTTGTGTCCGGCCGTTCAGGGGGAGGCCGGACGCAGCGGGTCCGTCGCGTCCGGGGGCGGTCAGTCGAGCGGCGACTCGGGGGTGAAGAGCAGGGCGCCGGCCGGCAGTTTCGACGGCCGGCCGAGCCAGAAGGCATGGTCGGCCATGGCCAGCAGCGCATGGTCGCCGGACGTGTTGCCGTAGGCCCACAGGGTGCGACGGAGCGGTTCGTCGGGCCCGAGGCCCAGCCAGCCGCGGAGGCGCACCGCCTTCTGCTCGGCCCGCACGTTGGGGTGGCGCAGCGCGCCGGTGAGCACGCCGTCGTCCACCTCCGGCTCCACCCCGATCACCCCGTCGATGCCCAGCTCACGTGCCAGGGGGATCAGGTAGTACACGAGCGAGGCCGACACGATCACGGTCCGGTGGCCGCGGGCGCGGTGGTGCCGGACGCGGTCGACCACCTCCGGCCGGAGCGAGTCCGACAGCAGGTCGCGTGCGTACAACTCGCCCCGGCGGTGCAGGTCGGCCTCGCTGCGGCCGGCGAGGAGCACCCGTATGAGCTCGGCCTTCACCTCGTCGCGGTCGCGCACGTCCACGCGGCCCCGGGCGCCCGCGCCACCGAGACGAGCCCAGCCGGCGGCGAACCGCGAGGGCCCGGACACCTTGGCGAGGAACGCGATCAGCGTGTCGCGACGGGAGATCGTTCCGTCGAAGTCGAAGGCCGCGACCGAGGTCGCGTCCGTGGACGCCCCCACCTGATCAGGTGGCCGAGCGCTTGTTGGTGACGTAGGCGTCGAGGCGCTCGAGGGTGCGCTCGATATTGGCCCGGTTGCGGGCGGGCCACCCTGCGAACGTGACGTAGGCCCTGGCCGGCGACGACGACCAGTCGAAGGTCTCGGTGACCTCGGTGCCACCGTCCACCGGCACGAACTCCCAGCGCCAGCGCCAACGTCCGAGGTGCGCCCACGCGATGCGCCGTCCCTCCTCGTACTCCACGACCCTGTTGGAGATCAGGTACGGGACGCCGATCCGCATGCTGGTGGTGAACCGGTCGCCCATGCCGAGCTTCCGGCTGCCGCCACGCGTGCCGCGGACGGAGTCGGAGCCGTCGATCACCGCGTGCATGCTGGGGTCCGCCACCAGGTCGAACAGGGCCTGGGGCTCCGCGGCGATGACCCGCGAGGCCGAGACGCTCGTGTCGCTCATGCGGCCGACGCTACCGCCGGCGACCGGCCCAGCACGGCACGGAGGCCGCCCTCGAGCTCGGGGTCCTCGAAGCTGAACCCCGCCGCCTCGAGCGCAGCGGGCACGACGCGCTGGCTCGTGAGGAGCAGCGAGTCGGCGAGTTCGCGCCCGAACAGGAGGCGGGGCCCGAACATCGGCAGGATCGTGGTGGGCCGGCCGAGCACCCGCCCGAGGGTCTTCGTGAACTCGGCGTTGGTCACGGGCGCAGGCGCGGTGAGGTTCACGGGTCCTGCGATCCCGGCGTCGAGCAGGAACCGGATGGCACGGACCTCGTCGCGCAGGGTGATCCAGCTGAGGTACTGGCGCCCCGACCCAGCCCGGCCCCCCAGGCCGAACCTGAAGAAGGGGAGCTGGCGGCCCAGCGCCCCGCCCCCGGCGTCGAGCACGATCCCGGTGCGCAGGTACGCCACCCGCAGACCCGCCTCCACCGCCGGGGCAGCGGCCGCCTCCCACTGCACGCACACCCGGGCCGGGAAGTCGTCCCCGGCGGAACCGGACTCGTCGGTGACGCTGTCGCCGGTGTCGCCGTAGTAGCCGATCGCCGAGCCGCTCAGGAACGTTGCCGGCGGACGGTCGAGGCCGGCCAGCGTGCGGGCCAGCAGCCCCGTGCCTTCGGTGCGCGACGACAGGATCCGGTCCTTCTGTTCGTCGGTCCAGCGCTTCTCGGCGATGCCCTCGCCGGCGAGGTGCACCACGGCGTCGATGCCCTCGAGGGCGGCCGCGTCGATCGTTCCTGCCGCCGGGTCCCAGACGGCGGTGTCGCCGCCCGACGGGCCGGAGCCCGGGCGCACGAGGCGGAGTACCCGGTGGCCCTCGGCGGAGAGGTCGCGGACGAGCCGAGTCCCGATCAGACCGGTGGATCCGGTGACGGCGATGTCCATGTGGCTGCTCCTCGGGCTGCCGGCCGCTGCGTCGCGACCGTCGTGGAGCTTGAACGGTGGCGGCGGCGTCGGCATTCCGCCGGCCCCGTGCCGGGGGTCAGCCCCGTTCGGCCACCCGGCGCCAGAGCGCGCGGGGCAGGAGGCGGAAGACCGCGAACGGGAAGCGCAGCACCGGCGGGGCCCACACGATCTCCTTGCCGGTGGCGAGGCCGTCGACGATCAGCGAGGCGACCTTGTCGGGGGTGGTGGAGAACGGGGCGGCGTCCATCCCCTCGGTCATCTTCGTGTGCACGAAGCCGGGGCGTACCACCATCACGCGCACGCCCGAGCCCACCAGTGCATCGCCGAGCCCCTGGCCGAACGCGTCGAGGCCGGCCTTGGTCGCTCCGTAGACGTAGTTGTCCTTGCGGGCCCGCACGCCCGCCACCGACGACATCAACACGATCGACCCGTGGCCCTGAGCCCGGAGCCGCCGTGCCACGGCGAGGCAGACCGCGACGACGCCGCCGAGATTGATGTCGACCGCCGTGGCGGCGAACGCAGGGTCGGCGTCGAAGGCCTCCTGGCTGCCCAGGATGCCCGCGGGGACGTACACGAGGTCGATGTCGCCGAAGCGGTCGAAGACGTCGTCGACCACCCGGTCGTGGCCCTGGGGGTCGGTGGCCTCCCAGTGGACGATCTCCACCGTGGTGGCCCCGGCCGAGCGCACCGCCTCGGCCACCGCCTCCATGCCGTCCTCGGGTCGGCCGGCCAGCACCACCGTGCGGCACCGGCCCCGGGCCAGCCGCGTGCACAGCGCCCGGCCGATGTCGGACCCGCCGCCCAGCACGAGCACCGACTGAACCTCTCCGAGTGCGTCGCGCACCTGTCCTCCAGAGCCTCGGGGAACCAGGGCGTCGCCCGACGCCCGTACCGCGCCGGACGCGGCGAGACGTCACCCTAGCGGTGGCGTCCGGGCCCGCCCCCACCCCGCGCCGCGGAGGTGAGCGCCGGGTGCGGGTGGGTCGCGCCCCGTATCCTCGGCTTCGTGAGCACCCGGATGTTGATCATCCTCGCCCTCCTCTGCGGTCTGGCCGTGCTGATCGCGTTCGCGGTGCAGGCGGCGCAGGTCATCTGAGCCCCGCCGCCGTTCCGTGCGGCGGTGGTGGACCGGGCGCCGACCCGGGGTCGCGCCGAACGGGAGGGGCGGGCCGAACCGGCGCAGCGGCGTGCCCGTCTAGTCTCGGACCGTGGACACGACGCACTTCGACCTGGTCGTCATCGGTGGTGGGCCCGGCGGGTACGCCGCCGCCCTCTACGCCGCCTCCGCGGGACTGCAGGTGGCGATGGTGGAACGCGACACCGTGGGCGGCACCTGCCTCAACCGTGGGTGCATCCCGGCCAAGGAACTCCTCGAGACCGCAGCGGTGGTGCGCACGGTCAAGCACGCCGGCGACTTCGGGGTGGTGGTGGAGCCCAAGGCGCTCGACTGGACCGTCACCCAGGGCCGCAAGCAGGCCGTGATCGACAAGCTCGTCGGCGGGCTCGGCCAGCTCCTCAAGGGGCGCAAGGTGACGGTGCTGAACGGCACCGGGACGCTCGGGCCGAGCCGCACCGTGGAGGTCGTGGCGGCCACCGGTGAGCGCGTCACGCTCACCGGCGACGCCGTGGTGCTGGCCAGCGGATCCGTGCCCCGCACCATCCCGGGCTTCGAGCCCGGGGGCGCCGTCGTCACCTCCGACGAGTTCTTCCACATCCCGCAGGTGCCCTACCGGGCGGTGGTGATCGGCGGTGGTGCCATCGGCTGCGAGTTCGCCTCCACGCTGGCCGACCTCGGCAGCCAGGTCACCATCCTCGAGGCACTCCCCAAGATCCTCCCGGGTTGCGACGACGACGTCACCCGCGTGGTGCAGCAGGCCTTCAAGAAGAAGGGGATCGACATCCGCACCGGTGTGGCCGTCACGGGTCACCGGCGGTCGCCCACGGGCGCGGGCACGGGCGCGGGCACGGGCACGGTGGTGGAGTTCGGCGAGGGCGAGGAGGTGGAGTGCGACCTGGTGGTGGTGTCGGTCGGCCGGCGGCCGCTCACCGAGGGGCTCCTCCGTCCGGGCACGCTGGTGGGCACCGGCCCCCGTGGGCACATCGAGGTGGACGCCACCTGTCGCACCGCCGAGCCCGGCGTGTGGGCCGTGGGCGACGTGATCGACTCGCCGCAACTCGCCCACGTGGCCTTCGCCGAGGCGATCGTGGCCATCAAGGACCTGCTCGGCGAGGATCCGGCCCCGGTGGACGACGGCAAGGTCCCGTGGGCCATCTACTGCCACCCCGAGGTGGCCTTCGCCGGCTACTCCGAGGCCGCGGCCAAGGAGGCGGGCTACGACGTGGTCACCTCCCGCCACCGCTTCGCCGGCAACAGCCGGGCCCAGATCCTCGGTGAGACCGACGGGCTCGTGAAGATCATCGCCGAGCGCAACGAGGACGGCACCGGTGGCCGGATCCTCGGGGTGCACATGGTGGGCCCGTGGGTGACCGAGCAGCTCTCGGGCGGTTACCTGGCGGTCAACTGGGAGGCCACGGTCGACGAGGTGGCCGAGTTCCTGCAGCCGCACCCGTCGCTCACCGAGCTGTTCGGCGAGTCCGTGCTGGCCCTGACCGGTCGTTCGCTGCACGGGTAGCGGCCGGGTCGGCCGGGGAACAGCCCCCGTCCGCACCCGGTTGCTGCTGAGACACAAGTTCGAGACAAGTACGCGGGACGGCGTCGCCGCCGGACCCGAGGGGAACACCACCCGAAAGGCAACGACATGGCCGACATCGTGATGCCGCAACTCGGCGAGTCCGTCACCGAGGGCACCATCACCCGCTGGTTCAAGGCGGTGGGCGAGGCCGTGGCGGAGGACGAGCCGCTCTTCGAGGTGTCCACCGACAAGGTCGACACCGAGGTGCCGTCGCCGGCCGCGGGTGTGATCACCGAGATCCGGGTGCAGGAGGGCGACACGGTCGACGTGGGCACTGTGCTCGCCGTGCTCGGTGGGGAGGGCGCCGCAGCGGCTCCGGCGGCCGCCCCGGCGGCTGCGCCGGCTCCCGAGCCGGTGGCGCCCGCGCCCGAGCCGGTCGCGCCG
>CAIPVR010000140.1 GCA_903868545.1 uncultured Actinomycetes bacterium | reverse complement strand
TCGCCGAGGCCGACGTGGCGGCGCCCGGCATCCAGAAGAACACCACCTGCTACGTCAGGGTCACCAACGACGTGGTGACCAACGACGACGCGGCCGAGGACGCGCCGTTCACGTTGGTGGACCCCTGACCTCGGGAGCCGACCCTCCGCCCGACCGCTGGTCGGCGTGCCCGCGGTCGGTCAGTCCGCCGGCGCGTTGGTGAAGGGCACGAAGTCCCGGCACGGCTGGCCCCGCAGCGAGCCGCACGGCGGGAGCTGCGCCGGGTACGACGACAGCAGGCCGGAGGTCACGGGCAGCACGATCCGGCTCGGGTGGTCGGCGGAGTGGCCGACGTCCACCGTGGTACCCGGCGGGTTCGGCGTGAGGATCCAGCTCCAGCCCGGCTTGTCGCCGCCGGCGGTGTGGACCGAGATCCGGATGCGCGAGCCGGCCCGCGCGATGTGCGCGAAGGGGAGCACCTCCACCCGCGCCTCGGTGAACTCGTCCCGGGGCAGGGGCGCGGCGTCGGCCTCGTAGCCCGTGTGCAGCGGCAGGAGGTCGGTGGAGCCCTTCGCCGTCCTCCGTAGCGAGGAGCGCAGGAAGCCCGACTGGATGTAGACCTCCTTGCCGTCGGGCCGCACCTCCGAGAGGGTGACGCCGAGGTCGGTGTCGGGCACATCGGTGCGGATCCACAGGTCGGCGCTGGCGGTGCCGGCCAGGACCGCGTCCTTCTCCAGGGGCGGGCTGACGAACACGGTGGCCTTCCCGTCGGGCTCCTGCTTCCAGTCGTAACGGGCGTCCGCGTGGAAGATGTTGTTGCCGTCGCCGTCGTCGAAGGTGGTCAGGTCGCCGAGTGCCCGGTCCACGCCGAAGGTGCTGGCCCCACCGTCGGCGGTCGGCCGCCGGGTGCCGAGCGAGCCGTCGGGCTGGAAGTACCAGGCGGTGGCGGTGGTACCCGGCGGCGGGAACGACGTGGTGCGGGCCTCCGCCGTGGGCACCGGCGCACCGGGCTGGTCGGGGTCACCGGCGCCGCTCTCGAACAGCAGCCGGATCGGCGCCTCCCGCTCGTACGCGGCCCGGGCCGCGTCGGTGGAGGGCTGGTCGAGGAACCGCTGGTCGGGCAGCGACACCTGGGCGTCGAAGATCTCCTGCATGACGAGCGGGAGGAACAGCTTCACCGGGGCCGGCACCGGGGCGAGCTGGTCGCCCACGTACAGGTCGAGGAACGTCTTCCACTCCACGAGGTTCACCGGGCCGAACCCGTCGGCGTGCGCCCCGTTCCACGCCGAGAAGCGGGTCACCGGCGCATTGGTGAAGTCGTCGAACAGCAGCGGGAAGCGCCCGCCGGTCTGCTCGTCCTGGTAGGAGCCGGTGAGGAACACCGGCACCTCGATCCTGTCGGCGAACAGCGCGGGCGACAGCGGGTCGGCCACCGAGCGGTCGTAGTACTTGTACTTGAGCGCCTTCGCCGAGGCGTCGACGTTCTGGCCGCGCAGCTTCTGGTTCTCGGCGCAGGTGGTGTCGCCGGCGTCCACCCGGGCCTGCTCCCAGCCCTGGCCGTACGGCTTCGCCTTCGTGAGGACCTCGTCGGCCCACTTGAGCGCGAAGCCCTTGTTGAAGATGCCCCCGGGGGCGAGCACCCCCCGCACCGTGTCGTCGTAGACGGACAGCGGGGTGATGGCCGCCAGGTTCGGCGGCTGGGTGGACGCCACGAACAGCTGGCTGATGCCGGGATAGGACAGGCCGACCATGCCGACCTTGCCGCCCTTCACCCACGGCTGGGCGGCGACGGTCTCGATCACGTCGTAGCCGTCGAGCAGCTGGAGCGGCTCGAAGAAGTCGTAGGCGCCGCCGGAACAGCCGGTGCCGCGGATGTTGACCGCCACGACCGCGTACCCCATGGCGCTGGCGAGGAGGGAGCCCGGCTGCGACGGTGCGTTGCAGGCGAACGGCACGAGCCCGCAGAGGGCCTGCGGGTCGTCGCCGACCACGCCCTTGAGCTTGTCGGCATTGGCCTCGATGAGGTTGCTGGCGGGCTTCGCCGGGTCGTAGCCGGAGTACTCCACCACCGTCGGGTACGGGCCCGCCTCGGGCGGGCCCGGCAGGTACACCGACGCGGCCAGGGTGGTGCCGTCACGGGTGGCGATGTACTGGTAGCCGGGTTGCAGCTGCTGGCCGTCGTAGAAGGACTGTGGAGGGGTGGAGTCCTCCGGGTCGGCGACCTCCACCTCTCCCGAGGCCACGGTCCTGCCGCCCACGGTCGCCACCCGGTAGCCCTCGCCCGCCGGCACGAGCCGGAACAGGTAGGAGCCCTGGTCGTCCGCCGTGCCCTGGGCGACGGCCACGCCGTCGGCGTCGTGGAGAGCGAGCCGGGCACCCTTCGGGGCGCCGAGCACGACCACCTGGTTCACGCTGCCCCTGGCGCTGAACGGGGCGTCCCCCACGTCGTCGGCGAGGCGGGGCAGGTCGGGCCGCGTGATCGTGGTCGAGGAGGAACCCGTCACGGAGCGAGCGGCGTTGCGCTCGGCCTGCGATCCCACGTCCTGGGTGCACGCGGCGGCGAGCACGGCGATGGTCGCGAGCGTCGCCACCAGCGCGCCCCGCCGTGTGCCGTGCCGTGCCCCGGACGCGCCCGCCGTCGTCCGCCGGGTGGACGTGCTTGCCATGGAGACCCCCCTGTCGGTCCCCTCGGACCGGGCCGTGATCGTAGCCCCGGGGGGTGCGGTCGCCGGGGCGCCCCCGGGTGCCGGGTCTGCGATGCTGGGGCGATGACCGTCGACGTGCCCGGTGCGGATCCCGACGAGGACGGCTTCCGCTACGACGAGTTCGGCCACTTCCACGAGAACTGCGCCGAGTACGACCTCCCGTGGGACCGGCCGCCGGAGGTGGAGCGGGTGGAGCACGTGCTGGCCGACGGGCGCCGCATGTCGGGGCTCCGCTGGGGTGACGGCCCACCCCGGGCGGTGCTGCTCCACGGCGGCGCCCAGAACGCCCACACCTGGGACACGGTGGCGCTGGCCCTGCGGCCGGTGCCACTGCTCGCCGTCGACCTCCCGGGCCACGGCCGCTCCGACTGGCGCGGCGACCGTGCGTACGACCCGGTGAGCAACGCCGCCGACGTGGCCGCCGTGGTGGAGGCCCTCGCCCCGGACGCGGACGTCCTCGTCGGCATGTCGCTGGGGGGCCTCACCGCCGTGGGCGTGGTGCACGCCCGGCCGGAGCTCGTCCGCCGGCTGGTGCTGGTGGACATCACCCCGGGGGTCACCCGCGACAAGGCCTCCGAGGTGCACGCCTTCATCGAGGGCCCGCAGTCCTTCGCCTCGTTCGGCGAGATCTTCGCCCGCACCCTCGAGTTCAACCCCACCCGCACGCCCGAGTCCCTGCGGCGGGGGATCCTCCACAACGCCCACCGCACCGACGACGGGACATGGGAGTGGAACTACGACCGTCGGCCGCTCGCCGGGGATCCGCAGGCGATGGGGCCCGAGCGCCTGTGGGACGCCATCGGTGCCGCCACCGCCCCGTTGCTGCTGGTGCGCGGCGGTGTCAGCCCCGTGGTCGACGACGAGGACGTGGCCGAACTGCGTCGCCGCCGACCGGACGCCCGCGTGGTGGTGGTCGACGGCGCCGGTCACAGCGTGCAGGGCGACCGTCCGCTCGAACTGGCCGACCTGCTCACTGCGGAGCTCGAACCCTCCTGACCCAGCTCTGTGTCGCGGCTGAACACCGATCGGTGCGCGCCCGCGACACAGAGCGGGCGAGTCAGGGGGCCGGCGCGAGCTCCACGGGGATGGCGTTGAGGGCGCAGTTGCCGCTCAGCGGGTCGAGGACGGACCCGTCGGTCAGCATGTTGGAGTTGACCCCGGCGTGGCGCGCCGCCACCTCGAGCCGTGTGCCGGAGGCGTCGTGGCCCCAGCCGTGGGGCAGGCTCACCACCCCGGGTCGCATCCGGTCGGTCACCTCCACCGGCGCGGTCACCTCTCCCACGGCGGAGCGCACCACGGCCTCGGCCCCGTCGGTGAGTCCGAGGCGTTCGGCATCCTCGGGGTGCACGAGCAGGGTGCACCGCGGTCGACCCTTCACCAGCACCTCGAGGTTGTGCATCCACGAGTTGTTCGATCGGAGGTGGCGGCGGCCGACGAGCACCACCCCGTCGGCCGGCTCCTCGTCGAGCACGGCGGCGAGGCGCCGCAGATCGTCGAGCACCTCGGGCCGGTCGAGTTCGATCGTCCCGCTGGTGGTGCGCAGCACTTCTGCGGCGCGCGGTTCGAGCGGGCCGAGGTCGACGCCGTGGGGCGCGGCCCGGAGCCGCTCCATGCTGAGGCCACCGGGGACGGCGCCGAACTGGTCGCCGTACGGGCCCGAGCGCACCATCAGGTCGATGAACCGCTCGGGCACGGGCTCGTGGGCCACCTCGGCGAGGAGTTCGTCGGGGTCGCGGCCGGCGAGCGGGCCGCCCTCCTGGGAGGTGGCCTGCTGTGCGAGCTGCGCGCCGATGAGCCCGTAGATCACCTCCGGGTCCGCCGCGGCGCCCTGCCCGGCCACGATCAGGGCCAGGCGGGCCAGGATCTCGTGCTCACCCGGTCCTTCGGCGGGGAACACCGGCGCGGACCAGTTGGCGACGTTGCGCACCGACAGGCCGTAGAACGCGAAGTCGAAGTGCGACTTCTCCAGCGCGGAGGGCGGGGGGAGGATCACGTCGGCGTGGCGCGTGGTCTCGTTGAGGTAGATGTCCACCGAGACCATGGCGTCGAGGTCGGCGAGCGCCCGTTCGAGGCGGGCCGAGTCGGGGGTGGAGCGTGCCGGGTTGCCGGCCACGGTCACGAGGGCGCGGACCTTCCCCTCGCCCGGCGTCTCGATCTCCTCGGCAAGCACCGCGACCGGGAGTTCCGAGCGCACCTCGGGCCGTCCGGACACCCGCGATCCCCAGCGGCCGGTCCGGAACCCCCGTCCGCCGGGGGGCCGGCCGGGCACCGGCGGCCGGCCGTGGCACGGGGTGGCCCACATCATCCCGCCGGCCCGGTCGAGGTTGCCGGTCACGAGCGTGAGCACGTCGCCCGCCCATGAGCTGAGTGTGCCGAACGCAGCGGTGTGGGTGCCGATACGGGTGTACACCGCGGCGCGTCGGCCGTCGGCGAGCTCGGCGGCCACCCGGCGAGTGGTGCCGGCGTCGATCCCGCAGTGGTCGGCCACGGCCTCCGGCGAGAAGGGCGCCAGCGCGGCGGGCAGGGCGTCGAGGCCGCTCACGAGACCGTCGAGGTGCGACCCCGGCCCGGCGGTGCCGGCGTCGAGCACGGCATGGGCGAGGGCGCACAGCCAGAGCGCGTCGGTGCCGGGCCGGATCGACAGGTGCTCGTCGGCCGCCTCGGCGCTGCGGCTCCGGCGCGGGTCGACCACCACCACCCGTCCGCCCCGGGCCCGGATGGCGGCCAGTCGTCCGGGGAAGTCCGGTGCGGTGCACAGGCTGCCGTTGGACTCGAGCGGGTCCGCGCCGAGCATCAGCAGGTAGTCGGTGCGGTCGAGGTCGGGCACGGGCATCGCGCCCGGGTTGCCGTAGAGGAATCCGCTCGAGACGTGGCGCGGCATCTGGTCCACGGTGGAGGCCGAGTAGAGGTTCTTGGTCCCCAGCGCCTGGATCAGCGGTCGGCCGAAGACGGCCCCGGCGATCGTGTGGGCGTTCGGGTTGCCGAGGTAGAGGGCCACCGAGTCGGCTCCGTGGCGCTCGCGCAGCGGCACCAGCAGGCGCTCCACCTCGGCGAAGGCGTCCTCCCACGACACCTCGACGTGCACGCCGTCGCGGCGCACGAGCGGTCGTCGCAGGCGGTCGGGGTCGTCGTGGAGTTGCTTGAGGGTGGACCCCTTCGGGCAGATGAAGCCGTGGGAGAACACGTCGTCGCGGTCGCCGCGGATGCGGCGCACCGCGCCGTCGGCCACCTCGATCTCGAGGCCGCAGGTGGCCTCGCACAGTGGACAGGTGCGGTGATGGACGGTGGCGGTCATGCGGGGTCCCCCGTTCGTTCGATCCAGTCGTGCACGAGGTCGGCGAGCACCGGGAGCGTCACCGCACCCGAGCCAAGGACCGTGTCGTGGAAGCCGGCGAGGTCGAAGCCCTCACCCAGGCGGTCCTGCGCTTCGGCCCGGAGCCGCTGGATCTCGAGCTGGCCCACCTTGTAGCTGAGCGCCTGCGCCGGCATCGCGAGGTAGCGGTCCACCTCGGGCACCACCTGATCGATGGGCACGGGCGTGTGCTCGGCGAAGTAGTCCACCGCCTCCTGGCGGCTCCAGCCGAGGGCGTGCAGGCCCGTGTCGACGACGAGGCGGGCCGATCGCCACGAGTCGGCGGTGAGCATGCCGAGTCGGTCGAGGGGTCCGGAGTAGAGGCCCATCTCGTCGGCGAGCCGCTCCGCGTACAGTCCCCATCCCTCGATGTAGGAGGTGGCGCCGTCGTGACGTTGGAACTCCGGCAGCCCGTCGAGATCCTGCGCGATCGCCAGCTGCAGGTGGTGGCCCGGGATCGCCTCGTGGAAGGCGATGCTCTCCGCCTCCGTGCGCGACGCCTCGGTGGGGTCGGCGGTGTTGATGAAGTAGGTCCCGGGGCGGGACCCGTCGGGTGCCGGTGGGAAGTAGTACGCGTAGGGGGCGTCGGCGGCGAGGAACTCGGGCACGGGCGTCACCCGGCACGGCGACGTCGGGAGCCGCCCGAACCACGGGCCCATGGCCGCGGTCGCCCGCGCCACCGACGCCTCGGCCACCGCCACGATCTCCCCCGCGTCCACGTGGCGGAGCGCCGGGTCGGTGCGGAGGCGCCGGAACACCTCCGTGAGCTCGCCGGTGCCCAGCACCTCCGGCGCGACCTCGGCGTACTCCTCAGGGAGCAGTTCCTCGGTGTGGTGACGGCCGAGCCGGTGCAGGTCGGCGGGCGACAGCGTCAGCGTGGTGTGCGATCGCACCAGCGCGGCGTACAGGCGTTCGCCGTCGGGGAGCCACGACCAGCCGGCACGGTCGTCGGGGCGGGCGACGGGGAGCAACTCGTCGCGCAGTGCGTCCCGGTAGCGCTCGAACGCGGGGCGGATCACGTCGCGCACCTGGCCGCGCACGGTGTCGCGCCACCCGTCGGCGCCGTCCCAGTCCTCCGGGAGGCCGGCGGCGGTGAAGGGGTCCTCGTCGACCGGGGTGGCCAGATAGCCGTCGAGCGAGTTGAGCGAGCGGGCCAGCACGCACGCCGCCGGTGCCCGGCCCGCGGCGAGTCCGGCCCGGAAGCGGTCGAGCGCGCCCTCCAGCATGCGGGGCACCTGTTGGTGGCGGCGCAGCGCGGCCCGGGCGTGGTCCGGCTCCGGGTAGGTGAGCTGCGGGGCCACCATCAGCAGCTCGGCGTGGGGGCCGAGCATCTGGTCGGAGGCGAGTTCCACCAGTCGCAGCTCCATGGCCTCCAACCCGACCTCGAGTTGGTGCACGAGGAGGGACCGCGTCACCCGGCCCGCCGCGTCGAGCCCGGCGGGGTCGAGTCCGCGGGCCCCGGCGAGCAGCGAGGAGAGCCGGTCGGCGTGGGCGGCGTCGGCGGCCTCGGACAGGTCGTCGAGCTCGGCGTCGTGGTCGTGGCGTCCGAGCAGGGTGGCGGCGAGCGGCGAACGGGCCATCGCGGCATCCCAGTAGCGGGCCGCGAGGTCCGCGAGGGCGTCGGCCTCGGGGGCCCCGCCGGTTCGCGTGTCGCTGGTGTGCATTGGCCACTCCGGGGAGTGCGGGACGTGGGCGGAGGCTAGCCCTGCCGAGGGGGAGCGCCCGGTAGAGTCCGCCCCCGTGGAACCCGGCCGCTCGGAGTCCGGTGCTGACGGGGAGCCCTTCCCCGGGAACTGGGTGGCGGATGTCGTCCTGCGGGACGGCCACACGGTGCACATCCGGCCGATCCGGCCCGACGACGCGGAGGCGCTCGTGCGCTTCCACGACCGCCAGTCGCCCGAGTCGGTGTACTTCCGTTTCTTCTCGCCGCGGCCCCGCCTGAGCAGGCGGGAGGTCCACCACTTCACGCACGTGGACCATCGGGACCGCGTGGCCTTCGTCGGGGAGCTCGCCGGCGACCTCGTCGCGGTGGCGCGCTACGAGCGCTACTCGGGCACCGACACCGCCGAGGTGGCGTTCTTCGTGGACGACGACCACCAGGGGCGGGGGCTCGGCATGGTCCTGCTCGAGTTCCTCGCCGCCGCCGGCCGGGAGCGGGGCCTGCGGCGGTTCACGGCGTCGACGCTCGCGAACAACCGCCGGATGCTCGCCCTGTTCTCCGCCGCCGGCTACGAGGTGGCCTCCCAGCTCGACGCCGGCGTGGTGGAGGTGGCCTTCGACCTCGACCCGACCGACGAGGTGGTGGCCGCGATGGACCAGCGCGAACGCCGGGCGGAGGCGGCGTCGGTCCGACGGCTCCTGGCCCCGGCCACGATCGTGGCCTTGGAGCTCGGCTCCGGTCGCGCCCGTGCCGCTGCGGCACAGGTGCAGGACCACGGCTACCGGGGGTCGGTCCATCTGCTCGACGTCAGCGGGTCGCCGGACCCGGTCGAGCGCGTCGCGGCCGGTCTGGACGGGTTACCCGGGGGGGCGGACGCCGTGCTCGTGGCCGCGCCCCCCGCGCTGGTCCGGGCGCTGGTGCCGGTCGTGGCGGGCCACGGGTCGGGGTCGCTCGTGCTCCTCGACGACCTCCCGGTGCACGACGGCGAACTGGTGGCCGCCGCCCGCGGCTCGGGGATGCGGCTGCTGGGTCCGGGGGTGCGGGGACTGGTCGACACCGACCCCGCGGTCCGGTTGCACCTGCTCGACGCCCCCGGGCCGGTGCTCGACGCCGGCCGGGTGGGGGTCCTGGTCGGTCCCGGTCCGCTCGGCGCGGCGCTGGCCGGTGAGCTCGCCCGTCGCCGTGTCGGGGTGTCGTCGCTGGTGGCCGGTGGGCTGCGTGGCGACGTACGGGCGCCTGACCTGCTCAGCCACTGGGCCGACGACGAGCGCACGACGGGGGTGCTCGCCCACCTCGGCACCCGCGACCTCAACGAGCGGT
>CAIPVR010000139.1 GCA_903868545.1 uncultured Actinomycetes bacterium | reverse complement strand
CTCCTCCCTGTGCGCCGCGCAGTTCGCCTACGACGAGGAGCTCGACGAGGACCGCTGGGAACTGGACCGCAGGGTGGTGGACCTCGCCGTGGGCCTGCTGGAGGCGGCGCCCGGCGACCAGGCCGGCCGGAGCACCGTGTGGGCCCTGTGGGACCGCCTGCCCGAGCAGTTCGGGCTCGGCGAGGCCCTCGCTGCCTCGGCCGACGAGGCCGGCCTCGAACGGGAGGCGTCGCGGGCCCGCCGCCGGCTGGAGCACCCGGCCTGAGAACCCCGGCCTGACGCCCCCGACCGGGGCTAAGGGTGCCGTAAGAACCCCTCCGTAGCGTCCGGGGCGTGGGAACGCTCCGCCGTCTGCTCGCCGCCTACCTGGGCTTCCGGATCGCCGAGTTCGGCGTCTGGATCGGTCTCGCCACCGCCGCGTACGCCGCCGGCGGGGTCCGCGAGGCGACCGGGGTCATGGTGCTCCAGCTGCTGCCGGCGGCGGCGTTCGCCCCCGTGGTGGGGAGTCTGGTGGGGCGCCACGGGGCGGGCCCGGTCCTGCGGACCGGGCTGGTGGTCCAGGCCGTCGGCATGGCATGGGTGGCCGCCTGGTTCGTCCTCGACGGTGACGGCCCCGGCCGGGTCGTCGCCTGCGCCGGCGCCGTGGTGGCCGCCACCGCCGTCACCACCACGCGGCCGTGCCTGGCCTGCCTGCTCCCCCGCCTGGTCACCGACGACGACGCGCTGGCCCGGACCAACGGGGTGGTCGGTGGCCTCGACGGCGTCGGCATGCTCCTCGGGCCGGTCCTCGCGGCGCTGCTCCTATCGGCCGGCGGGGTCGGCGCCGTGTTCGCCACGATGGCCGTCGTCGCCCTGACCGGGGCCCTGATCACCGCCGGCACGCCGGCCGGGGTGGCCGCCGGATGCCGGGTCGCGCTGCCCCGCGACGTCCTCGGGGAGCTGCGCTCGGTGCTGGCCGTGCCGTCGGTCGGGGTGCTCACCGCCGTGCTGGCCCTGATCGCCCTCCTGATCGGTGCGCTCGACCTGGCCTACGTGGTGACCGCGGTGGACCTCCTCGGGATGTCCGGGTCGACCGCTGCGTGGCTCAACGCAGCGTTCGGGGCCGGCATGGTGATGGGCGGCGCCGCGCTGGGTGCGGTGACCCGCCGGCGGCTCGGCCGCTGGATTCTCGTCGGGCTGATGTCGTGGGCGGTCGCCCTCCTCGTGCTGGCCGTGCGGACCGACCTGTGGGCGGCCGCGGCGCTGCTGGCCGGTGCCGGCGTCGGCGCTGCCTGCGCCGAGGTGGCGTCGAGGACGCTCCTCCAGCGGGTGGCGAGTCTCGCGCTCCTCGGGCAGGCGTTCAGCGTGGTGGAGGGGTCGCAGATGGCGGCGCTGGGGATCGGGGCGATCACCGTGGGGGTGGCGGTCGACCGTTTCGGTCCCCGCGCCGCCCTGGTGGCGCCGGCGGTGCTGCTGGTGGCGCTGAGCGCCCTCGTCGGACGGGCGGTGCTCCGCAGCGAAACCCGGGCCACGAGGCCCGTGGCCCTCGGCGCGACGGCCTGAACCGGCCTGGCCGGGGCGGGTTCAGGGCCGGCGGGTCGAGAAGCCGTATGTGGTCGAGCAGCCGAGGGCGCTCACCGTCCAGGTCCCCGAGAAGGTCGCGGCGGTCACGGTGCCGTCGATCGTCACGCCGACCTGAACCTCGCCAACCGGTGACGAAGTGGGGAAGTTGAAGCCGCCCCGGTACCTCGCCGAGGTCCCGTCGGAGGTCGCCGACACGCGGTCGAACACGACACCGTCCCTGGGAGTGGTGGGAACCGGCCCCGTCGTGCCACACACCGTTGCGGTTACGCCAGGCCCGAAGGTCAGCATGCCGGCGACCGACGCCGGGTTGCAGCCGGACGGGAACGAAGCGGTGATGGTCGATGACGTACCGCTATCACCGGTGAACGAGCCGCTCCAGTTGCCGCAGATCGCCGGCGGCTGCCGGTAGCACTGGGGCAACGAGCTCTCGAGGCGGACCGCCGGGGTGGTGTCCACGAAGGTGACCGAGCCGGCCGGGGACACGAGGGTGCCGGCCACACGCAGCGTCTGCAGGCTCCACGAGTCGGGAGCGAGCAGGAGGCCGTCACCGGGTCCCCGGTTGAACCTCACGCACCAATCGGTGATCGCCGTCGGACGGAGCCCCGTCGCCGGGATGAAGCGCCTCCCGACGGTCGATCCTGCGGTCAGGGTCTCCCCCTTCGGGGAGACGACGAAGGTCCGCGTGGATGATGCGGTCCGCAGCTCGATCTCGACCGAGCTGTCGCTCCGCTTGTCGTCGGCGCCGGTCCCGAGCGTCACGGTGAAGGCCGACAGGAAGGGCCCGGGCATCGTGGTGGTGGTCGAACTGGAGCTCGTCGTCGTGGAGGACGGGGGCAACGACAGCGTCGGGCCGCCGGGGATCGTGGTGGTCACGAACGGGATACCTGCAGATGCTGTGCCGCTACTGAGCAGGACGGCGGCGAGG
>CAIPVR010000138.1 GCA_903868545.1 uncultured Actinomycetes bacterium | reverse complement strand
GTCCTCCGGCGAACACGCGGCGCCCGCGACGCCGGCGGCGAGCAGCAGCAGCGCGGCCCCGCACCGGAACCGGCCCCACCAGCGGGGGACCCGCCGGGCCGGACCCCGCGGCGGACCCGGGGTGGCCCCGTGGATCGTCCTGCACCTCCGTTCGGCCTCCATCCGAGCAAACTGACACGGGACAACATGAAAAGCAATGAAAAGTCGTCACACTGGGTCGGGCCCGAACGACCCTTGACGGGAGAACTACCTGGGCGCAGAGTTGCAGGTGGGGACGAAGTCCCCTCCACCGGTTCGCCGGTGGATCGGATGACCGCCCGCACGACGCTGTGGACGCGAACCACGGATGCGCTCGTCGCCCCGGGGCCCAGGCCCCGGACCGAGGCCACCGGGTCCGACCGCAACGGACAGCGCCGTGCGGGTGGCCGCCGGCCCGGTCCCGGTGGGCGTCCCGACCGCGGTGGCGGGTCGGGTACGCGGTCCCCCGGGGGGCTCAGAACCCCCGGAAGGTCGGGTTCCGCCGCTCCCTGAACGCGGCGAGACCCTCGTTGAAGTCCACCGACGCCGTGAGCAACTCCTGCGCGGTGGCCTCCTCCTCGAACGCCGTGTGCCGGCTCGACTCGAACGACCGGTTGACGAGCCACTTGGTGAGACCGAGGGCCTTGGTGGGGGCATCGGCGAGGCGCCCGGCGAGTTCGTCCACCGTCGCGGCCAGGTCCGCGGCCGGCACCACCCGGTTGGCGATGCCGAGTTCCCGGCAGCGCTCGGCCGGCACGTCGTCGGCCAGGAACATCAACTCCTTGGCCACCTGCGGTCCGACGATGCGGGGGAGCAGGTAGGCGCCACCGGCGTCGGGGAGGATGCCCCGGCGCACGAACACCTCCACCAGCTTCGCCGTGTCGGCCATCACCACGAGGTCGCAGGCCAGCACGAGGTTGGCGCCACCGCCCGCCGCGGTGCCGTTCACCGCTGCCACCACGGGCTTCTCGTTGTCGAGCACCGCGGCCACCAGCCGCTGCCATCCGCGGCGGATCATGCGGGCGGCGTCGCCGAGCAGCCGGTCGGGGGCGTCGTCCGGTCGGGCCGGCACCTCGGGCTGCGGTCCGCCGAGGTTGGCGCCGGTGCAGAAGTGGCGCTCGCCCGCGGCACCGAGCACCACGACGCGCACGTTGTGGTCGGCCGAGGACCACTCGAGGCGGTCGGTGATGCGGTCCCGCATCGCTGCGGTGAGCGAGTTGCCCTGGTCCGGGGCGTTGATCGTGATGCGCGCGATGCCGTCGGCCACCTCGTAGCGCACCTGCTCGTCGATCGGAACGTCAGCCATGGGTCCCCCTGTGGTCCGGGAGGCGGAATCTAGGCGCGCCGTCCGCCACGGCCGAACGGGCCGGCCGGCCCGCGTCGGTACGATCGGGCGCCGTGACCGCCCATCGCACCCCGCGCACCGTGGTGGCGGCCCGTGCGCTCGCGGTGCTGCTCGGGTTGTTCGCGATGGCCGGACCAGGAGCGGGAGTGGCCGGCGCGCACGCGACGCTCGTGGCGTCGGACCCGACGAACGACGAGGTGCTGGCCACCCGTCCCGCCTCGGTGCGCCTCACCTTCGACCAGCCCGTCGAGTCGGGTGGCGACGGTGTGCGGGTGCTCGACCCGTCGGGTTCGGTGGTGTCCCGCGGCACCGTCCGAACCGGCGGTGGTGGTCGCGTGCTCACCGTCGCGGTGGACTCCGAGGTGCCGGCCGGGTCCTACACGGTGAGCTACCGGGTGCTGAGCGACGACGGCCACGTGATCAGCGGCTCGTTCCTCTACCACGTGGAGCGGCGCACGGGTTCGGCGCCGCTGGAGGCCGCTCGGGGCGGTTCGGCCGGTTCCCGGCTGCTGCAGGGCCTCGGGCGCTGGGTGGCCTACTCGGGCGCACTGCTGGCCGGCGGTGTGCTCGCCATGGCCCTGTGGGTGGATCGTGCCGGCGGCCGCTGGAGCGGCGGGAGCGACGCCACCCGGCGGCTGCTCCTCCCCGCGGCGGCGGCCACCCTGTTCGGCACCGGCCTGCTGGTGCTCGGTGCCGCCGCCGAGCTCGCCGGCGGAGGCCTGGCCGACGGCCCGGGCCGCGTGGGCGAGCTCATCGGCTCGGGCCGCTCCGGCGGTGTGCTCGCGACCCGTGTGGTCGTGGCGCTCGTGCTGGTGCTCGCGGTGGCCGGCCGGCCGCTGCTGCGGCGGTGGCCGTGGGTGGCCGCGCTCTGCGTCCTCGCCACCCTGGTGCTGCCCTCGATCGGGGGTCACGCCGCCACGGCCAGCCCGGCGGCGGTGGCCGTGGCAGCCGACGCGCTGCACGTGCTCGCCGCGGCGGCCTGGGTCGGTGGGCTGGGAGTGCTGGTGCTCACCTGGGACGGCGACCGCGACCGCGTCCGCCGCTTCAGCGCGATGGCGCTGGTGGCCGCCCCGCTGGTGGTGCTCACCGGTGTGGTGGGTGGGTGGCTGCAGACCCGCTCGCTCGGCGCGCTCACCTCCACGGATCACGGACGCCTCCTGCTGGCCAAGCTCGCGGGAGCGCTCGCGATGCTCGCCATCGGTCTGTGGGCACGTCGCCGGCTGGCGCCGCCCGACGCCACGGTCGGTGGACTTCTCGGTGGCCTCCGGGCCGAGGCGCTCGTGGGCGTGGGGGTGCTCGCGGTCACGGCCGTGCTGGTGGCCACTCCGCCGGCGGTGGAGGCGGCGGCCAGGCCCGTCTCGCTGGTGCGTCAGGCGGGCGACGTCACCGTCAGGTTGCAGGTGGAGCCGGGCCGTGCGGGCCCGAACACGGTCCACCTCTACTACCTGGCGCGTGACGGTTCCCTCGCCGCCGTCGACGCCGCGGAGTTGCGGGTGTCCGCCCGCGGGGTGGAGCCTCGACGGGTGCCGGTCACGCCGCTGACGCCGAGCCACGCGGTCGCGACCGACGTGCAGCTCACGCCGGGCCGTTGGTCGTTCCGGCTCACCGTGGTGACCCGCGGCGTCCCCGCCCGTACGACCTTCGAGGTGCCGATCCCATGACACGCCCGTCCGCTCCCCGGCGCCCGGGCCGGCCCGGTCGCGTCGTCGCCGGCCTCGTGGCGGCGCTCGCGTTCCTCCTCGGTCCGGCCTCCGGCACGGCGTCCGCCCACGGGGGTCCCGGCCGCATCGAGGTCCTCGGAGCCACGGTCACCGGGTCCACCGTCGAGGTCCGGGTGAAGGTGACCTTCACGGGTGACGGCCACGCGGCGGAGGAGGCGACGGTGACCGTGGCCGGTTCGTCGGACGGCGGCGAACTCACCCCGGTGACCCTGTCGCCGGTCGACGGGGAGCCCGGTGTCTACTCGGGGGCGGTCACGCTGCCCTCGCCGGGTGGCTGGTCGCTGCGGGTCACCTCGGTCGAGCCGCCGGCCACCGCGACCGTGCCCGTCGGCGTGGACCCGCCGTCGGCCGCGGCCCCGGTCACCGCGGCGACCGGTCCGTCCACCACACCCACGACCGACCCCTCGACCGCCGGCGACGCCGGTGGCGTCACCGACGACGCCGCCGTCACGAGCGCCCCCGCGGACGCCGAGGAAGGCGGCGGCGGTTCGCCGTGGGTGTGGGTGCTCGGCGGGGCCGGCGCCCTGGTCGCGGTCGCGGTGGGTGCCGTGTTCGTGGCGAACGGCCGACGCTCGGGCATCGACTGACGGGTCCGTCCCCGGCCGCGTCACCGGCCGGGACCTCATGGCGGGATGGACCGGGCGCCGCTCGGTGTTGCAGGCCGCATGAGCCGTAACTCGAAGATCGTCCTGGCCGTCGTGGCCGTGCTCGTGGTCGTGGGCGGCGGCGTCGCCGCCCTGCTGCTCCTCGGCGGTGGTGACGGCCCGGAGGAACTGACCTTCGACGACGCCACCCCCACCACGGCCGACGGGGGCACCACCTCGGCGCCGTCCGGCGGGGCCACGGGCGGCGACGAGCTCGACGGCACCTGGGTGCTGTCGGACCGTTCGACCGCCGGCTACCGGGTGCTCGAGGACCGCATCGGCGGCCTCGCCAACATCGAGGCGGTGGGTCGCACGAACAAGGTGACCGGCGGCTTCACCGTGGCCGGCGAACAGGTCTCCGACATCACGGCCACCGTCGACGTGGCGTCGATCACGTCCGACTCCTCGTTCCGGGACGGCGCGTTCCGGACCCGGATCATGGACGCGGAGCAGTTCCCCACGGCCACGTTCACGGCGCAGCCGGTCACCGTGACGCAGTTGCCCGCCGACGGTGCCACCGTGGAGATCCCCGTCGACGGCACGCTCACGCTGAAGGGTGAGGCCCGACCGGTGACCACGACCCTCCAGGTCAAGCGTGCGGGTGCGGAACTCCAGATCCTGGGCTCGATCCCGGTGACGTTCTCCGACTTCGGGATCGAGACGCCCCAACCCCCGGGCCTGTCGGTGCGCGACAACGGCACCGTGGAGTTCCTCCTGGTCGCCACCCGTTCCTGAACGGCCCGCTGCCCGGTGCCGGCGTCGCCCGCACCGGTGCCGGGCTCAGCCGCGGGCGGCGGCGGCCCGGGCGCGGTCGAGGAAGGCGTGGGCCATGCGCACCGGTGCACCGCCGTCGCAGGCCAGGAAGAACGAGGGCTCGGTGAGCTCCAGTTCCAGCAGCACCGGCGTGCCGTCCGGGCCCGGGAGCACGTCCACGCGGGCGTAGAGGAGCGCGTCCTCGCCGAACCGGTCGGCCACGGCGGCCAGCACGGTCCCGGCCACCTCGCGTTCCGCTGCGGACGGGACCCGCGGTGAGATCTCCTCCTCGGCGTACAGCCCGCTCACCGGTGCGCCGCCGGGTTCGAGCAGCGGGCCCTTGCGGAAGCCGTGGCTGAACTCACCGCCGAGGAACACCATCCCGGTCTCGCCGACCGAGTCGACCTGTTCGAGGTACGGCTGCACCATCACGTCGCGGCCGGCGGCCAGGAGGTCGATCGCGTGGTCGGCGGCCGCGTCGCCGTGCTCCGGCCGGTGCCGCACGGTGTCGCGGGAACCGGCCGAAACCGTGGGCTTGACCACCACGTCACCGCCGTCGGGCACGGCGGCCCGCACCACCCCGCGGGTGGCCGAGTCCTCCGGGTCGAGGTCCGCGGCCAGGAGGAAGGTCGTGGGGGCCGTCGGCACCCCGGCGGTCCCGAGGTCGTGGAGGTAGCGCTTGTCGGTGTTCCAGCGGAGCACGGCGGCGGGGTTCGCGAGCTCGGTCACCTCCTCCACCGACCTCGCCCACGCCAGGAACTCGTGGCGGCGGGGGACGTAGTCCCACGTGGAGCGGACCACGACGAGGTCGAACGACGCC
>CAIPVR010000137.1 GCA_903868545.1 uncultured Actinomycetes bacterium | reverse complement strand
CCCGACCCACCCCCGACCCGAGAGGGGCCCGATGACCGACCGACTCACCACCGTCCTCTGGTTCGACCACGGCGAGGCCCGCACGGCCGCCGAGTTCTACGTGCGGACGTTCCCCGACAGCCGCCTCGACGAGGTCAGGTCCGCGGCCTCCGACTACCCAGGCGGGTCGGCCGGCGACGAACTGACCGTGGGTTTCACCCTCCTCGGACGCCCGTTCATGGCACTCAACGGCGGGCCGGCCTTCACCCCCGACGAAGCGGTCAGCTTCATGGTCGTCACCGAGGACCAGGCCGAGACCGACCGCTACTGGGACGCCCTCGTGGCGGACGGCGGGGCGGAGAGCGCCTGCGGCTGGTGCAAGGACCGGTGGGGGTTCTCGTGGCAGATCACGCCCCGGGCGCTGCTCGACGGGCTGGCCCATCCGGACCCGGCGACCGCCAAGCGGGTGATGGAGTCGATGATGACAATGGGCCGGATCGACATCGCCGCGATCGAGGCCGCGGTCGCGGGCGACTGACCCCGACGCCCGGCGACCGCCCCGGTCATGCCGGGCAGCTCAGGCGGCCCGCGACGAGAGGCGGGAGCGGAGCCATCGCCACCCGCCGGTCGACCAGAGGGCCCACACCACGAGCACCGGCTGGAAGAACAGCCGGACGAACCGCTTCGCGTCGGTATCGAGGCCGAAGGCGCTCGTGTGTTCGACGAACTGGGCGATGTTGCCGGGGAAGATCACGATGAAGAAGCCCGCGACCACCACGCCCACCGGGGCGGCCCGTCGGCCCGCCAGGATCAGCGCGGCGCCCAGCAGCACCTCGACCACGCCCGACACCACTACCACCAGGTCCGCGTCGGCGGGGAACCACGCGGGGACCTGCGCCTGGAACTCCTGGCGCTGGGCGGTGAGGTGGCCCACCCCGGCGACCAGCAGGGCCGACCCGAGCACCCACCGGGCGACGGTGCGCGCCCGGTCATCCCTGCCGGCCCGGTCGCCGCGGCCGGCGGGACCGGAAGGCTCGGCGGGACGGGAAGGCTCGCCGGGACCGGCAGGGTCGGCGGGGGTCGGCGGCTGCACCGTGGGCCTCAACCGTGCTGCCACACGCGGTGGCGGAGCGCTCGCCGGCCGGCGAGCGACAGCTCGTCGAGCGCGGCGACCTCGTCGTCGGTCAGTGCCCAGCCGAGAGCACCGGCGTTCTCCACGGCCTGGGCGCGGTTCTTCGCGCCCGGGATCGGCACCGCCCCCTTGCGGATGATCCAGTTGAGCGCCACCTGGCCCGGCGTGCGGCCGCCGTGCGCGTCGCCGAGTTCCCGGAGCCTCGCCACGACCGGATCCACCAGCGTCATGTCGTGGTCACTGAAGTTCCGGCCCGCCGGCGGCGGCGAGGCGGCCGAGTACTTCCCGGTGAGCCGACCCTGGCCGATCGGCGAGTAGGCGAGCACCACGATGCCCCGGTCGCGGCACTCCCGGAGCAGCCCGCTCGTCTCCGGCATGGTCCGCAGCAGCGAGTACTCCACCTGGTTGGTGGCGAGCCGCAGGCCTCGGGCCCGCAGCGCGTCGTCGACGGCACGCGTCTCGCGCACCGAGTAGTTCGACACGCCGACGGCGCGCACGAGTCCGGCGTCGTGGGCGGCGGCCAGCGCGTCGGCCAGGGCGCCGTGCGAGCGCAGGCTGATCGGACCGTGGATCTGGTACAGGTCGACGGACTCCACGCCGAGGCGACCCAGCGAGGCCCTCGCCGCGGCGAGGAGTGCGTCCCGCACGCGCACCTTCCAGGGTGCCGGCATGAACTTCGTGGCCAGCACCACACCCCGCCGGCGCTCCGCCGGGGTCTCCGCGAGCATCCGCCCGATGATGCGCTCGCTCTCCCCGTCGCCGTACACCTCGGCGGTGTCGAAGAAGCCGACCCCGGCCTCGAGCGACGCGGTCCACGCCTCGCGGATGGTGTCCAGGGTGAGGTCGGTGTCGTAGCCGCCCATCCCCCAGGTGGCCCGGTCCCCCCAGGCCCAGGTGCCCACGCCGAGGGCGCCCACCTCCACCTCGGAGCCCGCGAGCCGATGCACGGGATCGACGGGCGGCTCAGGTGTCGGGCTGTTCGTCGGGTCGGCCACACCGCACCGTAGCGATCACCGGACGACGGGTGCGGCACCGTACAGCTCGACCCAGGGCGGTCAGCTCACCGGGATCAGCGCGGCGACCGGCAGCGAGCCGCCCACGAGCTTCGACACCGCCGAGCCGCAGGTCGCACGGTTGGCGGCGTCGGTGCACCAGTAGGCCGCGGTGCGGGTGCCGGTGGCCAGGTCGCGGGCCCAGGTCGACGACAGGTCGCGCAGGCGGGCGGTCTGGGTGCCGTTCGGCGTGCACAGCGCGGCGGTGTTGCCGACGAGATCGCCGTTGTCACCCTCCACGTCGGTGTGGCAGCTGCCGCCGTAGGGCACGCCGAGCAGGAAGCCCGTCCACACCAGCTGGACCCCCACGAACGGGTTCACCAACGAGGTGAGGGCACCGAAGGAGTTGTTGGTCAGGTTGATGGCCGACGGCCGGGCGGCCACGGAGAGCACCGGCCGGGCGCCCCCGGCGGAGATGGCGGCGACATTGGCGGAGAACCCGCCCTGTGCCACCGGGTCGAAGAGCACCGCGCCCCTGAGTCCCGCGTAGCCCAGCGCTGCGAGCCGGGCGCCGACGACGCTGGCGAAGTGGCCCCCGGCGGAGTGACCACCGACCACGTAGGTCGCCGGCAGGGCCCTGCCGGCGGGTGGCGCGACGGTCCGGCCGACCAGGGCGTCGCCGAGGGCGGTGGCGAGACCCGGGTTGCCGCCGGTCATGTCGGCGTTCAGGCACAGCACCATGAGGCCCTTCTCCATCACGGCCTTCGAGGTGTTGCGCAGGTTGCCGCACCCGCGGGAGAAGCCGTGCTCGAGGAGCATCAGGCCCGAGGCGGTGGCGTTCGGCAGGTACCAGTCGACGTTGTAGGACGTGCCGCCGATCGTGAGCTGCGTGTTGACGCACCGACCGGCCGACGAGGAGAACCCGCCGCAGGCCACCTCCGCCGCACCGGCCGGACCGGCGGAGCCGACCACCGACCCGCAGACCGCCAGCGCGGCGACGAGCATCGACACGAGCAACTTCTTCATGTGTCCCCCTGGGTTAACGGTGTTCATCCCCTGCCGACACCCTAGACCCACCGAACGGTCCCGGGGGGGGTCCGGGCCCTCTGGCCGACAGGCTGGGCCCTCTTGGCAACAGGCCGACCCTCAGGGCGACAGGACGGTCTCGTCGCCGACGGTGCCGTCGGCGCCGACGGCACGCAGCACCAACCGGTCCGGGTACACGGCGAGGTCCAGGAAGTGCGGCCACGAGAACGACACGGCGGTGAACGCGTCGGCGCCGGT
>CAIPVR010000136.1 GCA_903868545.1 uncultured Actinomycetes bacterium | reverse complement strand
GGTCACGGACGGCACGCTCGCCGACCTGCCCGTCCGTACCGCCGACTACCGGCTGGAGGGCATCCAGGGCGACCTCTCCCTGCGGGACGGCACCGTGGGCGTGCGGTCGCTCGACCGCGGCTCGGTCCGCCTGGTGCTCGATCCCGCGGTGGTCGGCGGGGCGAGCGGCTCGGAGCTGCAGACCCGCGGTGACCGGCTCGTCACGTCCGCCGGGGAGCCGGTGGGTCTCTCGATCGAAGGCGACGACCTCGTCGTGTCGGTGCCGGGCGCGGCCCCCACCCGGCTCCCGGTGGTGGACCCCTACGTGCTGCCCTGCCGGCCGGACGTGGCGGTGACCCGGCGAGGGGTGGTGCTGGCCTGCGAGGGTGACACGCTGCCGGGCATCCTCCGGACACCGCTGGCCGGTGCCGACGACGGCTCGCCCCCCGCCCCGACGGATTCCCTCCTGCCCCCGCAGTCCACGATCAAGCCGGGCGGCTGAGCCGACGCCACGGGCCCCGGGCTCAGGCCGCGCCGGCGGCCGGCCCCAGGAAGCGCAGGAGGTGCCGAGCCACCAGGTCCGGGCAGGTGTCGGGCAGGAAGTGGCCCTCCCCGTCGAGCACCACCACCTCCACGTCGTCGCCGTGGGCGCGGAGGTTCTCCACCATCTCCGGACGGATGACCGGGTCGTCGCCGCCGACCAGGGCCAGGGTGGGCACCGTGAGCCGCCGGGGCCCGTAGCGGCCCTGCGCGAGCTGCGACACCTCACGGGTGAGGAACTCCCGGTAGATGCGGCTGCCGGCCTCGGCCCGGAGCGGGTCGGTGAAGCGGTCGCGGTAGGTGCGCACCTCCGCGGCGGGCACGCCCGCCCGCCGCATGGCCCACCAGAACGGCGCCGTGCGCTGCAGGGTCGGGCCGAGTCGCGGCGTGGCCACGACCGCCTGGTAGGCGAAGCGGGGCAGGTGGCGGGCGACGGTTCCCGGTGGCGTCCAGACCGAGGCGATCGACAGCACGCCGAGGCGCCGGATCCGGCGCGGCTCGCGGAGGGCGACCAGCTGGGCGGTCCAGCCACCCCAGTCATGGCCCACCAGGTCGACCCGTTCGAGGCCGAGGGCGTCGAGCAGACCCACCACGTCGGTGGCGAACTGCTCCTTGGAGTAGCCGAGCTCGGTGGCCTCGCTCCAGCCCTGCCCCCGCAGGTCGGGTGCCACCACCCGGTATCCCGCGTCGGTGAGCGGGCCGACCACGTCGCGCCAGATCCAGAAGTGCTGCGGCCACCCGTGGAGGAGGACCACGACCGGGCCGTCGGCCGGGCCGGCCGAGGCGACGTGCAGCCGGCAGCCCTGCACCTCCACCCAGCCGTGGCCCATGCCGGGGACGGCCGGTGGGAGGTCGCCGGGGTCGGGCGGCCGTGGGTCGAGGGCCGGGGCGCTCACGCGTCCACCACCTGCCAGGTGGGGAACGCCAGGTGCGTCACCCCCTGGTGTTCCACGAGGCGTCCGGCCGCGTGCAGGGAACGCAGGTACGGGTCGGCCGCCTCGGGTCCGCCCACCAGCGCCATGAACTGCGGGGCGGGGAGCAGGATCGGGCCGTCGGCGTCGCCGTCGCGCAGCAGGGCGTCGACCTCGAGCACGGGCCGGTCGGGTCGGGCCGGGTCGACCACCACGCAGTTGTAGACGACGCGTTCGAACACGGCCGTGGCCCGGATGCGCAACGTCACCAGCCCCGCGAGCCCGGACCGCCCTTGAACGGGCCCACCACGAGCGGCGTGATCCAGCCGCCGTAGAAGTCGCCGTCGTTCGGGGTGACCGTGTGGTCGCCCACGGTGGCGCGGTCCACCTTCTGCGCGTAGAAGGCGAGGTGGCCGGCGATGGGCCCGAACCCCACGGTCGGGTGCTCGTAGCGCCAGCCCACGTCGGGCACCACGCGGGGCGGTCCGTCGCCGGCGGGGACCACGAGGTCCACGTAGGAGGCCACGCCCTTCCACTCGCAGTAGGTGGTGGTGTCGGACGGGCGGAGCAGTCGGACCTCCACGTCCTCGGCGGGCAGGTAGTAGGCGGGCGCCTGCGACGTCTCGAGCACGCGCTTGGCTCGGACGCTGTCGGCGAGCACGTGCTCGAGCCCGTCGGGCCCGCGGACCACCACCGTGACCCGGTCGGCCACGTCCTCCACCCGGGGAGGCCTCGGGTAGTCCCAGACGGACTCCTGTCCGGGACCCGGTTCGATGCGCTCCACCGTCACGGGCTAAGGATGGTCCGTGGCCGACGGATCATCCAGCCGCCCGCCGGAACCCGGGCGGGCCGACCCGGCGGACGAGGCCGCGCT
>CAIPVR010000135.1 GCA_903868545.1 uncultured Actinomycetes bacterium | reverse complement strand
TCAGCCGTCTGGTGGGTTCGCCCCCCGGCTACGTGGGCTACGAGGAGGGCGGCCAGCTCACCGAGGCGGTGCGCCGCAAGCCGTTCTCCGTGGTCCTCTTCGACGAGATCGAGAAGGCCCACCCCGACGTGTTCAACACGCTGCTGCAGATCCTGGAGGAGGGCCGCCTCACCGACTCCCAGGGCCGCTCGGTCGACTTCCGCAACACCGTGCTGATCATGACGTCCAACCTCGGCACGGCGGACCTGCGCCGCGCCAACGTGGGCTTCTCCAAGCGCGACGAGGCCGTGAGCTACGAGCGCATGAAGGAGAAGGTCAACGAGGCGCTCAAGCAGCACTTCCGGCCGGAGTTCCTCAACCGCATCGACGAGGTCATCGTCTTCCACGAGCTCAGCCAGCCGGAGGTCACCCAGATCGTCGACCTGATGATCAAGCGGGTCACCGACCAGCTCGCCGGCCAGGGCATCGGCCTCGAGCTCACCGAGGCGGCCAAGCTCCACCTCGGCGAGAAGGGCTACGACCCCACCCTCGGCGCCCGTCCGCTGCGCCGGGCGATCCAGCGCCTGGTGGAGGACCCGCTCTCGGAGCGCCTGCTCTGGAAGGAGTTCCGCGCCGGGCAGCTGATCACGGTCGACGTGGAACCCGACCCGGAGGACGAGGGCCGGCCGCACGTGGTCTTCCGGGCCACCGAGGGCTTCACGCCGCCCCCGCTCGAGGAGCTCGCCGCCACCACCGGCGAGTGAACCGCCGGCCATCACGCCTGCTCACGACCGCCGCCGTCATGGCGGCGGTCGTCGCGTGTGCGGCCTGCCGCGCGGACGCCACCGTGGCGGTCGACGTCGCGCGGAACGGCTCGGGCGCGGTGCGGGTCACCGTGGTGCTCGACCGCGCCGCTGCGGCCGAACTGGGCGACCCGGCCGCCGTGCCGCTGGACGACCTCCGCGCCCGCGGCTGGGAGGTGGCGCCCGTGGCCGCGGATCCCTCCACGGGGGCGGTCACGTTCCGGGCCCTGCACCGGTTCCGCTCCCCCGGGGAGGTGCCGGGACTGCTCGAGCAGGTGGGCGGCCGCAACGGCGTGTTCCGCTCCACGTCGCTCGAGGTCGACGCCGGGCCACTGGGCACCGACTACCGCTTCGCCACCCGGGTGGTCCTCAGCGGCGAACCGGCCCAGTTCTCCGACCCCGCCCTCACCGAGGTGCTCGGTGGCCTCGCGCTGGGCCGCACCCCTGAGGAGCTCGCTGCTCTCGCGATGCCGCCGGGCAGCGGCGTGGGCCTGCGACTCGAGGTGCGCCTCCCACCCGGGCGGTCCGGCTCGTGGGAGTTCCCGGTCACGGGCGGCACGCCGACCGAGGAGCGGGTCGGCCTCTCGAGTTCGGTGCCCAACACCGCCACCCGCCAGCAACTCCTCGGCGCCGGTGGCCTGCTGCTGCTCGCCCTGCTGGCACTGACGGTGGGCCTGGTCCGCCGCCGGCGCGGTCGCCGCCGGGCCGCCGCGGAGATCGCCGCCGAGGCGGTCGCCGGCCCGACCGTTGCACCGACCCCCGATCCGACCGCGGCGGGCAGCGGCGACGGCATCGGCAGCGGCGTCACACCCGGCCCCTAGGGTCCCGTCCATGTCCAAGGTCCGCACCCTGTTCCGCTGCGCCACGTGCGGCGCGGAGGCGCCCAAGTGGTCGGGCCGCTGCGCCGGCTGCGGGGACTGGAACACGCTCCACGAGGAGGTCGCCGGGCCGGCCCCCTCCGCGATGCCGCTGGCCACCGCCACACCCCCGCGCCCGATCACCGAGCTCCCGTCCGACGACGGCCGGCCGGTGCCCACCGGCGTCGCCGAGTTCGACCGGGTCCTCGGCGGCGGCCTCGTTCCCGGCAGCGTCACGCTGCTCGGCGGGGAACCGGGCGTGGGCAAGTCCACCCTCGTGCTGCAGCTGCTCGCCGAGCGGGCCGCGGCGGGTGCCTCGGTGCTCTACGTCACCGGCGAGGAGTCCACCGGTCAGGTGCGCCTGCGAGCCGAGCGTCTCGGCGCGCTCGAGCCGCGGCTGCTGCTCGCCGCGGAGACGTCGCTGCCCGCCGTGCTGGCCCACCTCGAGTCGATCCGCCCGGAGCTCTGCGTGCTCGACTCCGTGCAGACGCTCCACGATCCGCAGTTCGCGTCCGCGCCCGGGTCCGTCACCCAGGTGAGGGAGTGCGCCCACCGGCTGGTGCAGGCCGCGAAGTCCACCGGCACCACCGTGGTGCTCGTGGGTCACGTCACGAAGGACGGCCAGCTCTCGGGCCCGCGGGTGCTCGAACACGTGGTCGACACGGTCCTCTCGCTCGACGGCGACCGTCACCACGCCCTCCGGGTGCTGCGCAGCAGCAAGCACCGCTTCGGTTCCACCGGGGAGATCGGCCTCTTCTCGGTGGGGGCCTCGGGTCTGGCCGTGGTGGCGGACCCGTCCTCGATGTTCCTCGGCGACCGCCGCGACGAGGTGGAGGGTTCGGTGGTCACGGCATCGCTCGAGGGCCACCGGCCGCTCCTCGTGGAGGTGCAGGCCCTGGTGTCGCCCTCACCGCTGCCCCAGCCCCGTCGGTCGGTGCAGGGGCTCGAGGCCGGGCGGGTGGCGCTGCTCCTCGCCGTGCTCCAGCAGCGTGCCGGGGTGGCCCTCGCCGGTACCGACGTCTACGCGATGACCGCCGGCGGCGCCCGGGTGGCCGAGCCCGCAGCCGACCTCGCGCTCTGCCTCGCCGTGGCGTCATCGGTGTCGCGTCAGGCGTTCCCGGCCGACACGGTGGCCGTGGCCGAAGTGGGCCTCGGCGGGGAGTTGCGCCAGGTGCAGGGGATGGAGCGCCGCCTGGCGGAGGCGGCCCGCCTGGGGTTCCGCTCGGCGGTGGTCGCCCGATCCTCGCCGGAGGTCGACGCCCCCATCGAACTGCTCCGCGTGCCCACCCTGCTCGGTGCGCTCCGTCTCACCGGCGTCGCCCGCACCGTCGGGTGAGCGGGCCCACCCCCTACACTGGCGGCGTGCCCGTCAGCCGCGACCCGGAGCTCATGGAGGCCCTCGCCATGGTGGCGCCGGGTCAGCCCCTGCGCGAAGGCCTCGACCGCATCCTCAAGGCGGGCATGGGGGCGTTGATCGTCATCGGCGACGGTCCCGAGGTGCTCAACATCTCCTCCGGCGGGTTCCTCGTGAACGCCGCGTTCTCGCCGCAGCGCCTCTCGGAGCTGGCCAAGACCGACGGCGCGATCGTCCTCACCTCCGACGTGGGCTACATCGCACGGGCCAACGTGCACCTCGTGCCCAACCCCAACGTCCCCACCGAGGAGACCGGTACCCGCCACCGCACCGCCGAGCGGGTGGCGCGGTCGATCGGCGTGCCGTGCCTGTCGGTCTCGGAGGACATGGCGGTGGTGACCGTCTACACGCGCACCCGGCGGTACCAGCTCGAGCCGATCCCCAGCATCCTCAGCAGGTGCAACCAGGCGTTGCAGACGCTCGAGCGCTACAAGCAGCGCCTCACCGACGAGTCGGCGAGCCTCACGGCGCTCGAGGTGGAGGACCTCGTCACGCTGCGCGACGTGGTCACGCTCCTCCAGCGGGCCGAACTGGTGGCCCGCATCTCCGACGAGATCGAGCGTCACCTCGTGGAGCTCGGCACCGACGGCCGTCTCGTCCGCCTGCAGCTCCGCGAGCTCATGGCCGGCGTGGAGGACGAGCGTCGCCTGGTGGTGCTCGACTACGTGCAGTCCGACGCCTCGTGGGACCTCGAGCAGGCGATCGACACGCTCAGCGACCTCGACCTCGACGTGCTCCTCGACGCCGAGGAGATCGCGCACGCGGTCCACCTCAGCGGCCACGCGGACGACCTCGACTCCTCGATCGAACCCCGCGGCTACCGGATGCTGGCCCGGATCCCCCGCCTGCCGGAGGAGGTGGCGCACGCCCTCGTCAGCCACTGCGGGTCGCTCGACAAGCTCACCCGGGCCTCGGTCGAGGACCTCGCCGCGATCGACGGGGTCGACGAGCACTGGGCCCGCACCGTGAAGGACGCGCTCGGGCGCATCGCCGAGTCGAGCATCCTCGACCGCTACGCCTGACCCGGCCGTCCTAGGGTTCGGCCATGGACCTCGAGCTGAACTCCGGGACGCCCGCCCACCTCGCCGCGGTGGAGGGTGCCGAGCGCGGGCTGGTGGTCATCCCCGACATCTGGGGGGTGCGGCCGCTGTTCACCGACCTCTGCCACTCGCTGTCGGCCCGCACGGGCTGGTCGGTGGCCACGTTCGAGCCGTTCCCCGGCCAGGACCTCCCCGGTGCGGCGGATCCCGACGGTCCGCCCCGGCGGTTCGCAGCCATGTCGGCGCTCACCGACGACCGACTCCTCGGCGATGCCGTGCTCGCGGCCGACGCCACGGGAGCCGGCGCGGTGGGGATCATCGGGTTCTGCATGGGGGGCATGTACGCGCTCAAGGCGTCGTCGACGGGTCGTTTCGATCGGGTGGTCGCGTTCTACGGGATGATCCGCGTCCCGGCCGACTGGCGGGGGGCCGGGCAGGGTGAACCGCTCGACGCGCTGGCCCGGCGCGGGAGTTCCGAGGTGATGGCGGTCGTGGGCACGGCCGACCAGTGGACGCCGCCCGAGCAGGTCGCCGAGCTCGAGTCGGCCGGGGTGACGGTGGTGCGGTACGACGGGGCCGACCACGGGTTCGTGCACGACCCGTCCCGTCCGACGCACCGGCCCGACGATGCCGCCGACGCGTGGGACCGTGCCCTCGCGTTCCTCGACGGCCTCCCCGCCCGGGCCTGACCGCCACCCCCCATCCCGTTCTGTTCGTCGTCCACCATCGCCAGAGGTGGAGAACGACGAACAGAACGGCCCTGGGGGCGGGGCGGGGCGAGGCGGGGCGCCGGTGAGCTGCGTCAGCGGGAGCGGATCTCGAGCTCGCGACGCTTCAGGATCCGGTACTGGCGGTCGTTCTGCTCGATCCAGCCCAGCCGCAGGAAGCTCGCGATCGCCTTGTTGACCCGCTCCCGCGAGGCGCCGACCAGGCCGGCGAGTTCCTCCTGGGTGATCGGGATCTCGAACTCGTCGGTGTCGCCGGCGAGCTCGAGCAGGTGCTTGGCCGTGCGGCCGGTCACGTCGAGGAAGAACGAGTCGGCGAGGGCCTCGTCGGTGGCCCGGATGCGCTGGCTCAGCAGCCGGACGACCGACCACAGGAGCTCGGGCCGGTCGTCCCACACGGTGGTGAGCACCTCGTAGGGGATGGCGATGACGCTGGACGGCTCCAGGGCGCGTGCCTCGGCCGAACGGCCCATCGTGTCGAACAGGCCCATCTCGCCGAACAGGTCACCGCGCTCCATCAGCGCCACCATGGATTCGCGGCCGTCGATCGACTTGTTGGAGATCGCGATGCGGCCGTCGGTGACCACGTAGCAGGCGTCGGCCTCGGCGCCCTCCTCGAAGACCACGTCACCCCGGACGAGCTCGAGGGTCTCCGCCGCATCCGCGATGCGGCGGTGGTCGTCCTCGTCGAACTGGTCGAAGAGGTCGACGTCGCGGAGCAGGTCGAGATCGTTCACCGGGCGCATCGTAGCGAAGGTCACCGGCTGTCCTTCCGTCAGGACCGTCTCCCCGGCAGGGGGCCGGTAGGTTGCCGTCATGGGCCCGGTCTGGTGCGTGGTGGTGGCAGGTGGCAGCGGCCGCCGCTACGGCGGAGCGAAGCAGTTCGAACTCCTGGCCGGGCGGCGGGTGATCGACCATTCCGTGGCCGCTGCGGCCTCGGTGTGCGACGGCGTGGTGGCCGTCCTGCCGGCCGACGCGCTCGCGGGTGCCGACGGTGCCGTGCCCGGAGCAGCCGCGGTGGTGGCCGGTGGCGACACTCGTGCCGGGTCGGTGCGCGCCGGGTTGGCCACCGTGCCGGACGACGCCGAAGTGGTGCTGGTGCACGACGCCGCCCGGCCCCTCGCGACCGCCGAACTCTTCGCCCGGGTGGTCGCCGCGGTGCGGGCCGGTGCGCCGGCGGTGGTGCCGGTGGTCCCGGTGGCCGACACCATCCGCGAGGTGGTCGACGGCGCGAGCCGCGTGGTCGACCGCGACCGGCTCCGTGCCGTGCAGACGCCGCAGGGGTTCGACGCCGCCACCCTGCGGGCCGCGCACGCCGCCGACGGCGACGCCACCGACGACGCCGGCCTCGTGGAGGCCGCCGGGGGAATGGTCGCCCTGGTGGAGGGCGAGGCGGCCAACCGCAAGATCACCGACCCCGACGACCGGCTCGTGGCCGAGGCCGTGCTCGCCGCCCGGACGGAAGGCCCCCACCCGTGAAGGACGGCTGCGCATGAGGTTCCGCATCGGCAACGGCTTCGACGTCCACCGGTTCTCCGACGACCCCGACCGGGTGCTGGTCCTGGGCGGGGTGGCGATCCCCGGCGAGCGTGCGCTGCACGGCCACTCCGACGCGGACGTGGTGGCCCACGCGGTGGCCGAGGCGCTGCTGGGCGCCTCGGGGCTGGGCGATCTGGGCCGCCTGTTCCCCGACACCGACGAACGGTGGGCCGGCGCCGACAGCCTGGACCTCCTCGCCGAGGTGATGCGGCGCGTGCACGACGACGGCTGGGAGGTGGCCAACGTGGACTGCTCGGTGATCGCGGAACGGCCGAAGCTCGCTCCGCACCGCGAGGCGATGGAGGTGGGTCTCGGACGGGTGGTCGGGGCGCCGGTCACGGTCAAGGGTCGTCGGGCCGAGGGCATCGGCGGACTCGGCCGTGCCGAGGGCATCGCCTGCTTCGCCTCTGCACTCCTCACGGCGGCCGACTGATGGCCGGTCGTGGCGGTACCCCCCGGAAGGGCACGAAGCGGGGATCGTCCCGTGCGCCGTCGTCCCGCGGCCCGGCATCCCGTGCACCCGCGTCGCGTGCGCCGGCCTCGCG
>CAIPVR010000134.1 GCA_903868545.1 uncultured Actinomycetes bacterium | reverse complement strand
TGGCTGAACTCACCGCCGAGGAACACCATCCCGGTCTCGCCGACCGAGTCGACCTGTTCGAGGTACGGCTGCACCATCACGTCGCGGCCGGCGGCCAGGAGGTCGATCGCGTGGTCGGCCGCCGCGTCGCCGTGCTCCGGCCGGTGCCGCACGGTGTCGCGGGAACCGGCCGAGACCGTGGGCTTGACCACCACGTCACCGCCGTCGGGCACGGCGGCCCGCACCACCCCGCGGGTGGCCGGGTCCTCCGGGTCGAGGTCCGCGGCCAGGAGGAAGGTCGTGGGGGCCGTCGGCACCCCGGCGGTCCCGAGGTCGTGGAGGTAGCGCTTGTCGGTGTTCCAGCGGAGCACCGCGGCGGGGTTCGCGAGCTCGGTCACCTCCTCCACCGACCTCGCCCACGCCAGGAACTCGTGGCGGCGGGGGACGTAGTCCCACGTGGAGCGGACCACGACGAGGTCGAACGACGCCCAGTCCTCGGTCGGGTCGTCCCACACGGCCGGGCGGGCCGCCACGCCGACCGCGTCGAGCGCGGCCTGGGTGAGGGTGGCGTCGGTGTCCTCCCGCCACACGTCCTCCGCAGTGGCGAGGGCGATCCTCGGGGTGCTCACCGGTCGGCCTCCCTGCCGTTGGTCCCGCCGTCGCCCGGGCCGTCGTCGGGGGCGTCCACCACCGCCATCACGTCGAGCCCGGCGAAGTTGCCCGACGGGTCGGCCACCTCGGTCACCGGGTCGTCCACGTCGTCGTACTCGAGGCGCAGCGCCCGGCTCATGGTGGCGTGCATGTCGTAGGTGGCGGTGATGTAGGTCAGCTCGAGGATCTCCTCGTCCGACAGGGCGGCCCGCAGTGCCTCGAAGATCCCGTCCGGCACGCGGCCGCCCTGCAGCACGAGGCAGTCGGTGTAGGCGAGTACTGCCCGTTGCGCCGGGTCGAAGCAGTCCGCCACCGGCCAGTGGGGGATGGCGTCCACCTGTTCGTCGGTGAGACCCACGTCGCGGCACGCCTTGCAGTGCTGGGAGAACACGAAGCGGCTGCCCCGGGCCCAGCCGGCCCTCGTCTGGCCCAGCTCCCGGAGCACCGGGTCCAGCCGCCGCTCCGGCGACCGGTAGAACTGGAACCCGGCGGTGGTGTGGTCGAACGCCTCGGGGACGAGGGCGAACACGGTCCACCAGTTGCCGGGCGTGCCGCTGGCGGTGCCGGGCTCGGCCACGGGGTCACGGTCGCCGAAGATCATTCCGTAGAGCAGTTCGCCCACCGGGTGGACATCGGCACGGGGCACCTGTCGGAGTCGAGGCATGCCCCCGGCTTACCGGCCCGGCCGGTCCCTGTGCCAGCATTCCGGGCGTGAGCGATGCCGTGCTGGACCCGCCGGTCCCCTCCGAGGACCCGATCACCCCGAAGGACGCAGCCGGACTGCTGGAGCGCTGCGAGGCGGCCGCCCGGGTCGGCGACGCACCGGCCCGCGACGACCTGCTCGCGGTGCTGCGCCTGTCGGACACCGACACGCTGGCCGCGGTGGCGGCCGCCGGCCGACTCCGTCGCCGGGCCTTCGGCAACACCGTCAAGCTGAACTTCCTCGTCAACCTGAAGTCCGGCCTCTGCCCGGAGGACTGCCACTACTGCTCGCAGCGCCGCGGGTCGGAGGCGGACATCCTCACCTACAACACCGTGGGCGCGGACGTGGTGGGCGATGCGGCGTTGCGGGCGGCCCGCGCCGGTGCAGCCCGAGTGTGCCTCGTGGCGAGCGGTCGGGGTCCGACGGACCGGGAGATCGAACACGTCGCCGAGGCCGTGATGGCCGTGCACGACGCCCACCCGGACCTCGAGGTCTGCGCGTGCCTGGGCCTGCTCGCCGACGGCCAGGCCGAGCGGCTCGCGGACGCCGGCGTCTTCGCGTACAACCACAACCTCAACACCTCCGAGGACCACTACGCCGAGATCTGCGACACCCACACCTTCGAGGACCGGGTGGACACCGTCGGCAAGGCGAAGGCCGCGGGCCTGTCGCCCTGCTCGGGTGCGCTGTTCGGGATGGGGGAGACCGACGAGGACATCGTCTCGGTGGGCCTCGCCCTGCGCGAGCTCGGGCCCGACTCCGTGCCGGTCAACTTCCTCATCCCGGTCGACGGCACGCCGATGGCCGGCCGGTGGGAGCTCACCCCGCAGCGGTGCCTGCGCATCCTGGCGCTGTACCGGTTCCTGTTCCCCACCACCGAGATCCGCATCGCGGGCGGCCGTGAGGTGCACCTCCGCACCGTGCAGGGCCTGGCGCTGGAGCTCGCCAACTCGATCTTCGTGGGTGACTACCTCACCACCGAGGGCCAGGCCGCGCACGCCGACCTGCAGTTGCTCTCGGACTGGGGCTTCGAACCGCTCGAGCTCCCCGGGGGACCGCCCTCGGCCGACGTCGCGGTGACCGGCGACGCATCGCCCGCCGGCAGCGGCGGCGGACCCGGCCGGGTTCCCGGGGACGGCGGCGCCACCGAGGACGGAGGCGCAGTGCGGATCCGCCGCCGGGGTGTGGGCACCGACCTCCCGCCGAACGCCTGAGCGCCGTCCGACGCAGCGGCCGCTCCCGTCGGTAGCGTCGGGTCCGTGCCGGGAACGCAGCACCGATGAGGCGGAACTGGCGCCGGACAGCGGGCGCGTGGTTCCTCCGGGCCCTCGTGCTCGGTGCGCTGGCCCTGGTGTGGTTCGCGCCACCGCTGACGTCGCTCGACCGCCCGCCGGACCCGGCGTCGGTCACCTCCTACGAGGTGGCGATGGACCTCTCCGCCGACGGCACGCTGCGCTCGGCCGAGACGGTCGTGGTGGTGCTCCCGGCGGGCAAGCGCGGGATCTTCCGGGTCTTCGACGTGGCCGACCCGCGGCGCCCGGGTGTGGAGCACCCGGTGTCCGACGTGACCGTCACCCGCGACGGCGTGCCGGAGCCGTGGACGTGGGTCGATTCCGCCGCCGGCACCGAAACGGCCCGTATCGGCTCGCCGTCGGTGTTCCTGCCGTCGGGCACCTACACCTACCGGATCGACTCCGTGACCACCGAGGCACTCGAACCGGGCGGCCGCCGCAACGGCCGTGACGAGACGCTCTGGTGGTGGGACGTGGTCGGCTCCGGCTGGCAGATGGCGATGGACTCGGTCACCGTCACCGCCCGGCTGCCGGCCGTCCCGCTGCGGGCCGAGTGCGTGCAGGGCGAGGACACGCCGTGCACCGTCGAGGTGCTGGAGCGCACGCTCACGGTGCGGACCGGTCCGCTGGCGCCGTACACGCCGGTCACGGTTCGGGTGGCGTTCCCGGCCGATGCGCTGCCACCTCCTCCGGGCGGCACCGACCACACCGCCCGGGACACGCTCATCGCCGCGCTGCTCGGAGCCATGGCCGCGGCGGGACTCTTCGTGGCCACGAGGGAGCGCCGGCCGGGCTTCCCCGTCCTCTTCGAGCCACCTCCCGGTGTGGGTCCCGCCCTCGGTGCCCGGGTGCTGCACGAGGACGACGCCGCGGACGCACTCCTCGCCACGTTGTACGACCTCGCCGACCGCGGCGTGCTCCGACTCGAGGGTGACGACGAGCGCTGGACGGTGCGGCTCCTGGTGGAGCCGGCCACCGTGCCGCTGCGCCCCGAGGAGGTCGGCCTGCTCGGGGCCCTGCTGCTCGCGGCGCCCGACGACACGTTCGTGGTGTCGGCCACCGTCTCCTCCGGTGAGCGGGTCGGCCGGGCGCTCGGTGTGCTCCGGGCCCAGGTCCGCGAGGACGGCCGGCGCTACCTCCGGGCCTCGGCGCCGGGCATCGCCGCAGCGGTGTTCGGCTGGCTGGCGGTCCTTGCCGTCCTGGTGATGGCCGGCGTGCACGTGTTCGGCCAGGGATGGCGGAGCTGGCCCCTGCTCGCGCTGTGCGGCGCCTTCGCCCTCGGGGCGGTGGGCATGGCGCTCGACCCGGCGGTGCGCTCGGTCCACACCGCCGAGGGTCGGGACCTCTGGACCCGCACCGGGGGGTTCGCCCGGTTCCTCACCACGCCGAGTTCCGAGTCGCGGTTCGACGCGGCGGCCCACCTCGAGTGGTACCCGCGCTACCTCGGCTGGGCCGTGGCGCTGGGCGTCGCCGACGCCTGGGACCGTCGCTATGCCGAGCAGGGCCTCGAGACGCCGGCGGTGCCCTGGCTGTGGTGGTCGGGCACCGGCCGCTACGTCGGCACGGCCGGACTGGGCGCCTCCTTCGACGCGGCGATCAGCTCCGCGTCGGCCACCTATGCCGCGTCGCAGTCGTCCTCCGGCGGCGGGTTCTCCGGTGGCGGGTTCAGCGGGGGCTCCGGCGGCGGCGGCGGAGGCGGCGGCTCGTGGTGAGGGGGCCCGACCGTGCCGAGGGGCTGATCGCCGTGAGGGGGACGGGTCGTGGTGACCGGGTCCGCTGCTGGGCGATGATGGGGCCCGACGTGCGGCCCGACCCGGGCCGCGGTGACGAACGGAGGCTCGGCCGGTGGTGATCGTGCTGGTGGTCGTGGTCGTGCTCGTGGTGGCGGTGGGCCTGTTCGCCGTGCTGGGTCTCAATCGCCTCCGGCAGCAGCGCGTCCGGGTCGACGAGGCCTGGGCGGGGATCGAGGTGCAGCTCACCCGGCGGGCCGACCTCGTGCCGAACCTGGTGGAGACGGTGAAGGGCTACATGACCCACGAGCGGGGGACCCTCGAGGCGGTCACCGAGGCCCGGGCCGCCGCCGGTCGGGCCGCGTCGGTGGGTGAGGCGGCGGCCGCCGACGCGCAGATGCGCTCCGCGCTGGCCAACCTGTTCGCGGTGGCGGAGGCGTACCCCGACCTCAAGGCGTCGGCGAACTTCGGCCAGCTGCAGGGCGAGCTGTCGCGGACCGAGGACCAGCTCGCCTTCGCCCGCCAGTACTACAACGACGCCTGCGCCACCCTGAACCGCACCATGGTCACCATCCCGTGGTCGCTCATGGTGGGGCCGTCCGGGGTGGAGAAGGGCGTGTTCTACGACGCGCCCGACGGCCAGGCCACTCCGCCGCAGGTGAGCTTCTGAACCGTCACGGCGGCCGCGACGCGGCCGTCCGCGTGTACGACCTCGGCCGGTTCCGGGGCTTCAGCGACTGCGTGTTCGCCGTCGCCCTGACGGTGCTGGCCGTGGTGGCGGCCGTCCCCCCCCAGCGGCGCCGGTCCGGCGCAGGTGAACACCTTCCTGCGCGAGGAAGCCGTGCGGTACGCCCCGTTCCTCGGCTGCTTCCTCGCCGTCGGGTACCTGTGGCTGCAGCACCACCGCCTCTACTCGGTGGTGCGCCGGGTGGACCGCCGGGTGGTGGTGGCCAACCTCGCCCTGTTGTGCCTCGTGGTGCTGATCCCGTGGCTCGCGCAGGTGGGCAGCGCCTACGCCGGCCTGCGCACCCCCCACCTGATGTTCGCCGCCGGCCAGGTGGCGTCGGGTTCGGCGCTGCTGGGTGCCGGACTCCACCTGCGGCGGGCGGGGTTGTTCGTCCCGGGCCTGTCCCGCGAGGCCGGGCGGGTGATTCTGTGGCGGATCGCCGTCCTGCCCGTCGCGTGGAGCGGCGCGTTCGTGCTCACGCTGGCGGGACCGATCTGGATCGCGGCGGGGTGGCCACTGGTCGTCCTCGGCAGCGTGCTCGTCCGCCGGTTCGTGGGACCGGTGGACGAGATGGTGGGGGAGGGCGGCACCAGCGAGGAGGACGTGGAGGTGGAGCCGCCGCGGTCGGCCCGCCAGCTCCCGTCGCTGGTGCGGATCGAGGGGTTCAGCGACAACCTCTTCGCCTTCGGCGTGACCGCCCTCGTCTTCCAGTTGCAGGTACCCGACCGGGTGGCCACCAGCGAGTCCGACCTCCTCCGGTACCTCGGCGAGCAGTTCGACCCCAACCTCACCGGCTACGTGCTCGGGTTCGCCGTCATGGGACTGCTGTGGACGCTGCACGTGTCGCACTTCGCGCTGATCGAACGACACGGCCGCCGGCTCGCCACGTGGAACCTCGTGCACCTGATGACCATCGCCGTGCTCCCGTTCACCACCCTCCTGTACTCCGACGTGCGGTACGGGACGACCACCCTGCTCTTCGCGGCCTCGGCGGCGCTCGCCGGGCTGAGCGCCGCGCTCATGTGGACCTACGTCACCCGCGAGGGCCTCCAGGTGGGATGGATGTCCGGACCGCGGCTGCGGGCCACGTCGAGCCGGGCCTACGCCCTGCCGGCGGTGATGGCAGCGTCGTTGCCGGTGGCCTGGTGGGTCCCCGCCGTCGCACCGTTGGTCTGGCTCGGTGGCGCCGCGGCGGCATCCGTGCGGTGGCCCGTGCTCGACGCCACCGCCGTGGAGGCGGCCCCGCCGGGACCTGCGGCCTGAACGGCGTTAATCTCCATCCATGCGACGGCGGGAGTTGCTCGGGTGGATGGCGGGTGCCGGTGGTGCCGCGGCGGCGGGTCTCGCCCTGCCGGCGTGCGCGCCGTCGATGCCGCCCGGTCCGGGACCGCTCCCCCCGCCGCCGGACCCGCTCGACGTGCTGTGGCCACCGGACGAGCGGCGGCGCATCCTCACGGTCGCACCCCGGAACCCCTCGGCCCCACCCACGCTGGAGCGGCCCGGGAGCCGGTCCGCGCTGGTGGTCGGCGGAGGCCTCGCCGGCCTGTCGGCTGCGCTGGAACTGGCCGAACGGGGGTACCGGGTGACGGTGCGCGAGGCCGCACCGGAACTCGGTGGCCGCCTCGCCACCCGCGACCTCGACCCCGGGCTGGGGCGCACGTTCCGCGTGGAGCACGGCCTCCACATGTGGTTCGACAACTACCGGACCTTCAAGGACGTGCGCCACCGGCTCGGCATCGACGGCAACTTCCGCCCGTACACGTCGGTGGACTTCGTGTTCCGCACCTATGCGCCCGAGCGGCTCGAGTCCACCCCCAAGGTCTTCCCGTTCAACCTGGCCGGGATCATCGACCGTTCACCCAATCTCACCTGGGACGACGTCACCGGCAGCTTCGGCATCCTCGGCGACCTGATGGGGTTCGAGCAGGCCGGGCTCTGGGACCGCCTCGACGGGGAGACCTTCCTCGGGTGGATCGAGCGGAACCGGGTGACTCCGGCGTTCCGCGACGTGGTGTTCCTGCCGGCGGCGCACGTCACCCTGAACCGGGTGGCCGACCTGTCGGCCGCGGAGATGCTGCTGTTCCAGCACCTCTACTTCACCTCCCAGCCGTTCGCCTTCGACCGGGAGGTCACCACCACCGACCACGCGACGGCGGTGATCGACCCGTGGGCCCGCCGGCTCGCCGACCTCGGCGTGGACCTCCGGACCTCGTCGCCGGTCCCCGGCCTGCGTTTCGAATCGGGTCGGGTGGCCGGCGTGGTGGGGGAGGCCGGGACCCACGACTGGGTGGTGCTCGCCACCGACGTGCCGGGTGCCGCCGCCGTGCTCGCCGGATCCGAGGCCGACGCCGTGTCCGCCCCGGCGCTCGCGGCCGCCCGGGAACGGGTGGGCCCGCTGCGGATCGCCCCGCCCTACCGCATCCTGCGGGCGTGGTTCGACCGTCCGCTGCTCGACTCCCGGCCGCAGGTGATCGAGACGCCGCAGCACGATCCCATCGCTCTGCTCGCACAGTTCCACCAGCTCGAGGCCGAGTCCCGTGACTGGGCCGCGGCCACCGGTGGCTCGGTCATCGAGTTCCACCTGTACGCGCTCGACGGGGACCTGGCCACGGTGCCCGACGAGCAGGTGTGGGCCCGGGTGCGCCCGACGGTGCTCGAGGTGCTGCCCGAGCTGGCCGATGCCCGGCTGCTCGGCCGCACCGTGGGGAACTACGAGAACTTCACGTCGTTCGGCGTGGGCCAGGGCCGCGTCCGTCCGGGCCCGGCCGACCTCGCCCGCGCCGGTGCGGCCAACCTGTTCGTCGCCGGGGACTGGGTCTCGGCGCCGGTGCCCTCCGCACTGATGGAGCGCTCGGTGCTCACGGGTCGCCTGGCTGCGAACGAGTGCCTCGTGGCCGACGGCGTGAGGGAGGCGGGCTACAGCCACGTCACCCCGCTCGGCCCCGCCCGCTGACCGTCACCCCGCTCGGCACCGCCGGTTCACGACCACCCGCCGGGCCCGTCGGTGGTGCCGCGCCCGGCGTGGCCGGGTCGTCCGGCCCATCGACCGGAGGGGGATCGACCCAACGACGGATCGGGTCGTCCTTCCTACTGTGGGCGGTGCCCCGGACGGGACGGGGCGGATGGGATCGACCGGTGAGTCTGGACATGCGTCGCGGGGACGTCCCGCGTGTTCGCAACGGAGGGGTGCGGCGACAGGGCGGGGTCAGGAGCCGGGTGCTGCTCCTGAAGGCCCTCATCGTGGGCGCGGACGTGGCGGCGGTGGCGGCCTCGTTCGTCGTCGCCACCCTGGTGATCGGGTGGCGACAGGGTTGGTCGTGGGGCGACATGCAGCGGATGGTGCTCGCCGGAGTGGTGACGCTGCCGGTGTGGCCCGTGCTGTTCGCCCGCCAGCACATGTACGCGGCCCGGTTCCTCACCCGGCTGTTCGACGAGCTCGGACGGGTCGTCCGGGTGGTGCTCCAGGGTGTGGCGGCCGCCGTGGTGGTGGCCTGGGCGGTCGGCGCCCCGCTCCCGCGTGGGTGGGTGGTCACCTTCCTCGTCGTCGCGCTGGTGCTGGTGGCCGCCGAACGTGTGGCGGTGCGCAGCTGGTTCCGGCGCCGCCGGGCCAGCGGTCGCTCCCTGCGGGGGGTGGTGGTGGTCGGCACCAACCCTGAGGCGGTCGACCTGGCGCTGGCGCTCGAGCCGCCCGAGGTGGGCTACCGGGTGCTGGGATTCGTGGGGGTGGAGCCCGACGCGCCCGACGAGCTCCGCGGCCTGCCGGTCCACCACGGGGTGTCCGGCACGCTCGAGGTGGCCGGGGCGCTCGGCGCCCAGGGCGTGATCGTGGCCACGACGGGCCTCGAGGTGGGGGTGTCGAACCAGCTGCTGCGGGACCTGCTCGACGCGGGGCTCCACGTGGAGGTCACCTCCGGGTTGCGTGACGTGACCCCCGAGCGCCTCACCGTGCGCCCGCTGGGGCGCCATCCGGTGGTGTACCTGGAGCCGCCGCGTCGGCTCGGCTGGCGTGCGGCGGCCAAGCGGACCTTCGACGTGGCGGGGGCCTCGCTCGGCCTCCTGCTCTTCCTCCCGGTCCTCGCCGTGGCCGCCCTGGCGGTGAAGGTCACCTCGCCGGGTCCGGTGTTGTTCCGCCAGGACCGGGTGGGCCGCGACGGCCGGCTCTTCGCGGTGCTGAAGCTGCGGACGATGGTGGTCGACGCGGAGGAGCGCCTGCAGGAGGTGCTCGACCTCAACGAGGTGGACGGTCCGCTGTTCAAGTTGCGTGAGGACCCGCGCATCACCCGTGTGGGCCGCTGGCTGCGGCGGACCTCGATCGACGAACTCCCGCAGCTCTGGAACGTGGTGCGCGGCGACATGAGCCTCGTGGGTCCTCGGCCGGCGCTGCCCCGCGAGGTGATCGACTGGGACGACGAGCTGTTCGAGCGCCTCCGCGTGCGTCCCGGGATCACCGGCATGTGGCAGGTGTCCGGCCGCAGCGACACGTGCTTCGCCGAGTACCAGCGCCTCGACCTGTTCTACGTGGACAACTGGTCGATCCTCATCGACCTCGGCGTGCTGGCCCGCACGGTGCCCACGGTGCTCTCCGGCCGGGGTGCGTCCTAGAGCACGCTTGCCGCGCCGCCGCCGGAGGGCGGTGGCGGGAACGCCAGGAGGAAGCCGTCCACGCCGCCCCCGGGCGGGGTGGCGGCCATCTGGCCGGTGGTGGTGCCCGCGACCACCAGGTGTCCGTCCTCGGTGCGGGTGAGCCCGGTGACCTCCTCGTCGGCCGCCGTGCCGAACACCGCGACCCACCGGACCAGGCCCGTCGCCGAGTCGAGGCCGGCGAGGAAGCCGTCGCGGCCACCACCACCGGCCGTCGGCGCGCCGGGCACGGTCACCAGTTCCGCACCGACCACGGGCCCGCCGACCGTGCCCGCCACCACCACGGTGTCGCCGTCGACCACCACGCCCACGGCGCGGTCCTCCCCGGGGGAGCCCCACTGGACGGCCCACCGGGGCGCTCCCGACGTGTCGAAGGCGGCCGCCACCGCGTCGGTGCCGCCCGCGGCGCCCCCGGGCCTCGGTGCGGCCCCGTCGGTGGCGGGCGGTGCCACGGAGGGGAGGGTGCCGTCGGTGCTGCCGGCGGCCACCACGAGTTCGGTGCCCCGCTCGGCCCGTCCACCCACCGACACCGCCACGGCCCGGTCGGTGCCGGTGGTGCCGAACGGAGTGAGCCAGCGTTGGTTGCCGGCGGGGTCGAAGCGGGCGACCCAGCCGTCGGTGCCGCCGAGCCCCGGGACGCTCCCCGCCTCGGCGGTGGAGCCGGCCGTGAGGGCGTCGCCGTCGGGGGCCGTCGCGGCACCCTCCGCCTCGTCGTCGCCGGCGCTCCCGAACTGGCGGGCCCACCGGATGATGCCCGCGTCGTCGACGCGCAGTACGAGCGCGTCCCGTTCACCGAGGAACCCGCCGGTCGGGTCCTGGGCCCCCGGGAACAGTCCGTCGGTGGAGGCGGCGACGAAGGCATGGGTGCCGTCGGCCACCATCGCGGCACCACCCAGCAGTGCCTCGCCGCCGTCGCCGTCGACCGTCGGCGGGCCGATGACCCCGTCGGGGCCGAGGGTGGCGCACCAGAGCGCCGTCCCGGGCCCGGTGCCCGCCACCTCGCCGCAGGAGACGGCAGCGCCGGTGGGGGCCGCCGTCACGGCGGTGGCCACCTCCCGGTCGGGCCCGGGCGCCTGACGGATCGGGCCGGGCGCGCCGTCGGCGCTCGCGACCGTCACCGACAGCGTGTCGGCACCACCCGCCGCCGGGATCCCGCCGGTGGCCGGATCGGGGGGGAGCCCCGACGTGGCGCCCACGGCGACCACCTCCGCCCCCCGGCCCGACAGGGCACGCAACGAGTCCTCACCCGGACCGCCGACCTGGAACGACCACACCGGTTGGGGCGGTGACTCGCCGGCGTCCGGGACGGTCGACCCGGCTCCTCCCGGCGGCGTGGTGGTGGTCGTGGTGGTCGACCGTCGCGAGGCGGTGACCGGCGGGGCGTCCCCGGAGGAGGAGCACGCCGCCACGGTCGCGGCCGCCAGCGTCGTGAACCCGGCCAGCACCACCCAGCGGGTCCCCCGACGGGCACCGCGACGGGAGGTGGGTGGGCGGCGCCGCGGCGGCGTCAGGTCGGTCATCCCTCGAAGTATCACCGCTCGTCCACCCGCTCGTGCAGCACCCCACCCCGCGCCACCGTGGTCGTGTGGCAGGCTGTGCGCCCATGAGCGACCTGCCGCCCCTCGACCAGCCCCAGGCCTACGTCGTCGTCGGACCGAACGACCAACGCGGGCCCTACACGCTCGAGCTGCTGATCGGTGAGGTGCTCGCCGGTCGCCTGCGCGACGAGACCCCGGTCTGGTGGCCGGGCCTCGCCGAGTGGACCACCCTCGCCGCCCACCCCGGCGTGGCCGCGGAGCTCGGCCGGCGGCGCGCCGGTTATGCCGACCCGCAGGCCTTCGCCCCGGCGCCGGAACCGCAGCAGCCGGCCCCGGGCCAGTACGAGGAGGCCGCCGGTTGGGGCACCACCGCCCCGGGCCAGCCCACCGCCGCGGTGTCGGGTCAGGACTACTCCGCCGACATGTACACGGCCGGCCAGCAGGTGGCGGCGTCGCCGGCGATCGATCCGACGCCGGCGCAGGATCCGTTCGCCCCGGTCGCCGCGGTGGAGCAGACGCCGGCCCCGGCCGAGGCCGCGCCGGTGGAGCCGCAGCAGTCCACCCAGCTCTTCGGTGAGGTGGCCGCGGCGGAGGTGTCCACCGGCGCGGTGGAGTCGCCGTCGCCGTTCGCGGCAGCGGCGGAGCCGGTCGCCGAGCCGGCCGCCGCCGTGGTGGAGCCCGAGCCGGCCGCCGCCGTGGTGGAGCCCGAGGTGGTGGCCCCCGATCAGGTCGGTTCGCCGTCGGCGGGCGTGGACCCCGCCCACCGTGCCGCCTTCGACGACCTCGTGAGCCGGAGCCGGGCCCGCACCGCCGGCGCCGATGCCGTGTCGGCCGCCGACGCCGCGCTCGTGGCCGCGGTGGCCGCCGCCGCGTCCGACGCCGGCTACCACGAGACCGAGCGGTCCACCGGCGACGCCCGTCACGAGATGAAGTTCGAGGGCCAGCCCGGCGAGACGCTCTTCGTCCACCTCGGCCGGGTCACCGGCGACGACGCCGAGGCCGCACGGGCCGACGACGTGCCCCTCGAGGTGCTCTACCAGTCGAGCCGCTTCGGTGGCGAGGTCGAGGTGGTGGAGCCCGCCAACGGCGAGGTCGTGGTCGTCGCCGACGAGTGGACCGGCCAGGCCACGTCCAAGGTGGCGCTGCGGCTGCCGCTCGCGGACTACCTGGGATCCGACCTGTCCGTCGACTCCGACGCCGTGGGCCGGGACGTGTCGGCGGTCATCGCCGTGGTCCGCTCGCGGATGGACTGATCCGACGGGTCCACCCCGGCGGCCTCCAACACCTCGTCCATCTCGCGGCCCCTGCGGATCCGCTGCGTCCGCCACCACAGCGCGAGCAGTCCCAGCACCAATGCCGCGGCGGCCACCACCGTGAGCGTGCCCACCCAGTCGGAGGCCTGCTCGTAGGTGGCGCCCAGTGCCCAGCCCGCGCCGATGAGGGCGGTGTTCCAGATCAGCGACCCCAGCGCCGAGTAGGCGAGGAAGCGGGTCCGGCCCATCCGGGTGGTGCCGGCGGGCACCGACACGATGCTGCGGGCGAGCGGGATCATCCGGGCCACGAGCACCACCTTCGTGCCGTGGCGGTCCATCCACGCGTCCGCCCGGTCCAGGCGCTCGTCGTCCACCTTCAGGATCCGTCCGTAGCGCAGCACCAGCGGGCGGCCGCCGTAGCGGCCGGCCTCGTAGAGGACCACGGCGCCCATGAGCGAACCGAGGGTTGCGGCGACGATGGCCACCACGGGGTTGAGCGCACCCTGCTCCACCATGAACCCGGCGAGCGGGAGCACCAGTTCCGAGGGGATCGGCGGGAACACGTTCTCGAGGAACATCACGAACATGAGCACGACCGGCCCGCCGGTCTCCACCGCGTCGGTCACCCTGTCGGTCAGTGCGAACACCGGTCCTCCGTCCCCACCGGGGTGGCGCGGCCACCCCCGACCCGCATCTGCGCGGTCCCACGAATCACGACATGGTAGTCACGTCTCATCAAACACATGTAGCGGGGGATCGCCGCGGCGGGTGGCGGGTGCGGCGTCCGGCTCCCGGAACGTGAGGCTGATCCGCTCGGCCCCGCCGCGCTGACGGGGCACCGAGTGCTGCCACCGCCGCTGGCACGCACCGCCCATCACCAGCAGGTCGCCGCTGTGCAGCGTCCACCGGTGTGAGGACCCCCCGAGCCCGGGCGCCGGTCGCACCAGGAAGCGGCGCGGGCCGCCGAGGCTCACGACCACCACCACCGGGTCGGGGTGGTGCCGGACGGTGCGGTCGCCGTGCCAGGCCACGGCGTCGTCGCCGCTGCGGTACCAGTTCGCCCACAGGTGGGAGGGGATCACCCCGTAGCGATGGGCGGCGGCGCGCACGATCGAGCCGAGCGCCCCCTCCCACGCAGGGGTGCCGGGGCGGAGGCGGAGTTCCGCGGTGAGCCGCGGCTCGTCGACGAGGCGCCCGTACATCGGTCGCCGGCGTCGGTGCCACGGGAGGCCCGACGACGGCGACGCGACCTGTTCGAAGAGGCTGTCCGCTCCGAGCAGCCAGTGGCGGCCCACGTCGATCCAGGAGTCGGCGTCCAGCCACGTGCGTTCCACCGGGGCGCCGGGCCGGACGCGGGGGCCCGCACCCTCCTCGAACCACTCGTCGAGACGGAGCTGCCGGGTACCCACCGGGCCATGCTAGCGAACACCTGTTCGGTGCATCCGGCGGGGCGCCGGAGCGATCCCGTATCGTGCGCCGGTGCGAGGTCGGCGGAGATGGCGAGGATGGGTGCTCGGCGCCGCCGTTCTCGGCCCGGCGCTCCTCGTGGCGATGCTCGCGCTCGGTGCCCGTGCTCCCGTCGCAGCGGCCGACACCGCCCGGGCGGACCAGGGCGACGACCCGGTCGTGGGCACCCCCGGTCGCACCTCGCTGCCCCCCGGTTCGCTCGGCCCGGACGGGGTGCTCACCGTCGCCGTGCGGGAGATCCGACCCTTCGCCTACCGGGCCGGCGACGGGTGGTCCGGCTACAGCGTCGACATGTGGGAACGGACGGCCCGCGCCCTCGACGTGCCCTACCGCTTCGTCGAGGTCGGCACGGTGGGCGAGCAGATCGACGCCGTGGCCACCGGCACGACGCAGGCCGCGCTGGGCGCCATCTCCATCACGTCCGAGCGTTCCCAGCGCGTGGACTTCTCGCAGCCGATGTTCGATTCCGGCCTGCAGATGCTCGTGCGCTCCGACGGTGACAGTGGCACGTGGGCCGCGGTCAGCTCGCTCCTCGGTCCCAGCCTGCTCCTGCTCCTCGGCGGGCTGGTGGTCCTGCTCGTGGCGGTGGGCCACCTCATCTGGCTGCTCGAACGGGGTCGCAACGCCGAGTTCCCCCGTGGCTACGCGGCGGGGGTGTGGGAGGGGATCTGGTGGGCCATGGTCACGATGGCCACCGTGGGCTACGGCGACACCGTGGCCAGGACGAGGTGGGGTCGCGTGCTGTCGATGGTGTGGATCCTCGCGGGGCTGGTGTTCGTGGCGCAGTTCACCGCCTCGGTGACCTCCACGCTGACCGTCGAGCGGATCAACAGCGAGGTCCGCGGCATCGGCGATCTCTACGGACGTGAGGTGGCCACGGTCCGGGGGACCTCCTCGGCCGACTACCTGGCCGGGATCGACCTCCCTGCGACGGGGTACGCGGACGTCGACGAGGCCACGTCGGCCCTGCTCGACGGCACGGTGGACGCCGTGGTGTACGACTCGCCGGTGCTGCGGTACTTCGCCCGGACCGGGGGCCGGGACCGCACCCGGGTGGTGGGCCCGCTGTACCAGCCGCAGGGCTACGGGATGGTGTTCACGGAGAACAGCCCCGCGGTGGACGCGGTGGACGAGGAGTTCCTGGCGCTGCGCGAGGACGGCACGGCCGAGTCGCTGGAGCAGCGCTACTTCGGCGGGTGACCCGCGGGGTGGAGCAGGGGCTCAGCGGGCGGCGACGATCGGGTCGCCCACGGCCTTGAGGAGCTCGCCCACGGTGTGGTCGGACTCGAGCGGGTGCCGCAGCGGCACGTCGGGGTGCACCGTGTAGGAGTTGCGGCGCCCGGTCCGGTGCCGTGTGAGGTAGCCGCTCTCCACGAGTTCGCCGACGATGCGCTGGGTGGCCCGCTCGGTGATCCCCACCTCCTCGGCGAGGTCCCGCAACCGCAATTCGGGGTCACGGTTCAACAGCACCAGGATGTGGGCGTGGTTGGTGAGGAACGTCCAGCTCTCGGCCACGCCGGGAGTCTAACCCTGCGCATCCCCGGCATCCCGACAACCATCACAGGAAAGTCCTGTCCACAGAGGCAGCGAACACCGGAATCACCCTTCATCACTTAGACTCCCCGCACCGAGCGTCCCGGTCGGACGGCGCCCGGCCCGTCACGCACCCGACCACCCCGCCCGACCCCCAGCGGACCAGTCGTCCGCCGACCCCCACGAGGCCCTTCCGATGAGCTCCGCCCCGCCCACCGAGACGCCGGCCGCCGCGACCGTGGCCTGGTGGCTCGAGCATCCCGACGAGGTGTCCGGCCGACTCGGCGTGGACGTCGCCACCGGGCTCGGTCCTGACGAACTGCGGCGCCGGACCGAGGAGTACGGCCCCAACCAGCTCGCCGAGGCTCCCCGCCGCCCGGCGTGGCTCCGGTTCCTCGACCAGTTCAACAACCTGCTCGTCTACATCCTCATCGGCGCCGCCGTGCTGTCCGCCGCGGTGGGCGACCTCAAGGACCCGATCGTCATCGCGATCGTCCTGCTCATCAACGCCGTGCTCGGCTTCGTGCAGGAGAACAAGGCCGACGACGCCCTCGCCGCCCTCAAGGGGATGCTCGAGGTGGTGGTCCGGGTGCGCCGGGCGGGCGAGGTCCTGGAGGTGCCCGCCCGCGAGCTGGTGCCCGGCGACGTGGTCCTCCTGGAGGCCGGTGACCGGGTGCCGGCGGACGGCCGGTTCGTCAGCGCCACCTCGGTGTCGGTCGACGAGTCCACCCTCACCGGCGAGTCGGTGCCGGTGGACAAGACCGCCGAGGCCATCCACCCCGATGGCGACCCGGAGGTGCCGCTCGCCGAGCGGTCCAACTGCGGCTACATGAACACCACCCTCGTGCGGGGTCGCGCCGAGCTGGTGGTCACCGCCACCGGGATGCACACCGAGGTGGGCCGCCTTGCCGGCCTCCTCGGCGCCGCCGAGCCCCAGACCACCCCGCTGCAGGAGCAGCTCGACAAGCTCGGGCACCGCCTGGCCCTGATCGCGGGGATCGCGGTGCTGGCCGTGTTCGCGGTCGGCATGATCCAGGGCGACGAGCTCTCCGAGGCCGTCCTCGGCGCCGTCGCCCTCGCCGTCGCGGCGATCCCCGAGGGCCTGCCCGCCGTGGTGACCGTGACCCTCGCGATCGGCGTGTCGCGCATGGCCCGCGAACGGGCGATCGTGAAGCGGCTGGCGTCGGTCGAGACACTCGGGTCCACCACGGTGATCTGCTCCGACAAGACCGGCACCCTCACCCTCAACCAGATGACGGCGACCCGCATCGTGGCCGCCGGCCACGGCTACCGCATCGACGGTCTGGGCTACGGCGACGAGGGCGGCATCGTGGCCGACGACCCGGCGCCGGCGTCCGGGGGGCTGTCGCAGCTCACGCCGGCGCTCGAGGCCGGCGTGCTGTGCAACGACGCCCACATCCGCACCGACGACGACGGTCGGCCGCAGCTCGTGGGCGACCCCACCGAGGGCGCGTTGGTGGTGGCGGCCCGGAAGGCGGGCCTCGACCCGGAGTCGATCCGGGCGGCGGCGCCCCGCCTCGGTGAGGTGCCCTTCGACTCGGCCGTGAAGTACATGGCCACCCTGCACCCGGCCCCCGGCGGCGCGGACGGCGAGGTGCTCTACGTGAAGGGCGCTCCCGACGTGGTGCTGGCCCGGTGCACCCACGTGCGGGGTGCCGACGGTGCGGTGACGCTCGACGACGCCACCCGGAACGAGCTGCAGGCCACCAACGACGGGCTCGGCTCGCAGGGCCTGCGCGTGCTGGCGGTGGCGTCGCGGCCGGTCCCCGTCGCCGAGGGCTCCGGCCGTCCCGAGCACGCCGAGCTGGGCGAGCTGGTGGAGGGCCTCACCCTGGAGTCGCTGGTGGGCATCCTCGACCCGGCCCGGCCCGAGGCGGTGGCCGCGGTCGCCGAGTGCGCGTCGGCCGGTATCGGCGTGAAGATGATCACGGGCGACCACGCCTCCACCGCCGGTGCCATCGCCGCCGAGCTCGGCATCAAGGGCCGGGTGGTCACGGGCGCCGAGCTCGAGGCGACCTCCGACGAGGACCTCGCGGCGATGATCGACGAGATCGGCGTGTGCGCCCGCGTGTCGCCCGAGCACAAGGTGCGGGTGGTCAAGGCGCTGCAGGCCAACGGCCGGGTGGTGGCCATGACCGGCGACGGGGTGAACGACGCTCCGTCGCTCAAGCAGGCCGAGATCGGCGTGGCCAAGGGGATCACCGGCACGGAGGTCACCAAGGAAGCCGGTGACATGATCCTCACCGACGACAACTTCGCCACGATCGTCAAGGCGGTCGAGCGGGGCCGGGCGATCTACGACAACATCGTCACCTTCGTCCGGTTCCAGCTCACCACCAACGTGGCTGCGATCCTCACGATCCTGACGGCCCGCCTCGCCGGGCTGCCGGCGCCGTTCAACCCGATCCAGGTGCTGTTCGTGAACATCCTCGCCGACGGCCCGCCGGCGATGAGCCTGGGCATGGACCCGCCCCGGCCTGGGGTGATGGACCAGGCGCCCCGGGCGCGCGGCGAGCGGATCCTGAACGCCGAGCGCCTCCGGCGGATCGTGTTGTCCGCCGTCATCATGACGATCAGCGTGATCGCGGTGCTGTTCGTGTTCGGTGAGGGCACGATCGGCGAGGTGACGAGCTGGAGCCCCGACACCGACCCGGCGTTCACGATGGCCTTCACGCTCTTCGTGCTCTACCAGCTGCTCAACGCTTTCATCGTGCGCAGCGGCGACCTGTCGGTGTTCAACCGCTTCACGCTCACCAACCGGCCGCTCCTGTGGGCCGCGGCCGGCGTGATCGCCACCCAGGTGCTGGTGGTCTACGTGCCGTTCCTGCAGGGCGTGTTCGGCACGGTCTCGCTGAGTGCCGTGCAGTGGGGCTGGTGCGTGCTGGGCTGCCTGCCGCTGCTCGTGATCACCGAGATCCGCTCGGCCGTCGCCCGTTCCCGGAACCGGGCCGCCCACGCGGTGCCCGCCGCCTGAGCCCGGGGTTCAGGCCACCTCGTAGCCGGCCTCGTCGATCGCGGCGCGGAGCGCGGCGTCGTCCGCCGAGCCCTCCACGGTGACGGTCCTCCCCGGCACGTCCACGCTCACGCGGGCCACACCGTCCACGCCGACCAGCTCCGTCCCGAGGGCCACCTTGCAGTGGTCGCACGAGACGCCGGGCACGGAGTAGGTCACGGTCGCCATGGCCC
>CAIPVR010000133.1 GCA_903868545.1 uncultured Actinomycetes bacterium | reverse complement strand
CGCGCCCAGCGGCGCGCGGCACTGGGGGCGGCCGGCACCCGCAAGCGGCTCACCGGTGTGGCCATCTTCCTGGGAGCCCTGGCCCTCCTTCCCGTGGCGAAGCTGGGGGTCGTCCAGTTGCAGGACTCGTCCGACCTGATCGACAAGGGCGTCGGCCAGCGTCGGGTGGAGGAGACCGTGCCCGCCCTCCGTGGTTCCATCCTCGACCGCAACGGCGTGGACCTCGCCGTGTCGGTGCCCCGGGAGGACGTCGCCATCTCCCGACTCGCCCTCACCAGCGCCAAGGTGACCTCCGAGGAGCAGCTGACCGACCTCGGCCACGAGCTCGCGGGTGCCCTCGGGCTGGATCCCGACGACACGGCCCGAGCCCTGATCGACGCGGGGGCCGAGGACGACTACGTGGAACTGGCCCGGGCCGTCGAACCCGACCGCGCGGACCGTGCCCGGGAACTCCTGGTGGAGCGGAACCTCGGCGGCGTCCTCGGCACGGCGCCCACCTCGTCACGCGAGCACCCGGCGGGTGACTCGGGCCGCGCCCTGCTGGGTTCGCTCAACTCGGACGGTTCCGTCCCGGACTGGGCGGGCCTCGAGGCGGCCCAGGACCGGGTGCTGCGCGGCCACGACGGGAAGCGGTCGGTGGAACGGGCCCGTGGCGGCGAGACGATCATCGGCGGCGAGCAGCTCCTGGTGGCGCCGCGGCCCGGACGCGACGTGGTGACCACCCTCGACCGGACCCTCCAGTACGAGACCGAGCGCTACCTCACCAAGGGCGCCCGCACCGCATCCGCGGCCGGTGGGATCGCGATCGTCGGCCGTCCGAGCACGGGCGAGGTGCTCGCGGTGGCGGGTGTGGAGCGCGATCCCGACACCGGCGCGATGGAACTGTCCGACCGGCCGCTCGCCTTCACCAACGCGTACCAGGCGGGATCGGTGTTCAAGCTCGTCACCGTCGCCGCCGCCTACGAGGCCGGTGTGGTGCGCGACGACCGGATCTTCGACGTGCCGTGGCGGATCCAGGTGGACGACGCCACGTTCGAGGACCACGACGAGCACGCCGTGCGCTCCATGAACGTGGACCAGATCGTGGCCGACTCCTCCAACGTGGGGACGATCAAGATCGGCCTCGAGGTGGGCCCCCAGCGCCTCCACGACGCGCTGTCGGCGTTCGGGTTCGGGCGCACCACCGGGGTGGGCCATCCGGCCGAGGAGCGCGGCCTGCTGCCCGACGGCGCCACCTGGACCCGGCCCGACCTCGCGGCCGCCTCCATCGGCACGTTCCAGTCGGGCACGGTCGTGCAGCTCTGGTCGGCGTACAACGTGATCGCGAACGGTGGTCTGTACGTGGCGCCGCGGCTCGTGTCCGGCACGGTCGGCGGCGACGGTGAGCGTCGGCCGGTGCGCAGCCCGGAGTCCCGCCGGGTGATCTCCGCCGCGAGTGCCTCCCAGGTGGACCGGGCACTGCGCGCGGTGGTGTCCGAGGGCACGGCCCGCACGATCAACCTCCCCGGTTACCCCGTGGCGGCCAAGACCGGCACCAGCCGGATGCCGAGCCCCAAGCGGGTGGACCCGAAGGACAGCTACGTCTGGCCCGGCGGCGGCTACCACTACACCACCACCTTCACCGGCTACCTGCCGGCCGACCGCCCGCAGGTCTCGATCACCGTGCTCCTGTTCGACACCCCGGCCGGTTCGTCGGGGGCGGCCACGGCGGGGCCGATCTTCTCGGACCTCGCCCGCCTCTCGATCCGGGAACTCGCGATCGCCCCGCAGGCGACGGCCCCGGTCCCCGCCGCCGTCCTGGGCGCCACCACCACTCCGCCCGCCGCACCCGGCGTGGCCCCGACGGTGCCCCCCACCACGGCCCCGGCCCGGGTGCGCTCGGTGCCCGCCACGACGAGCACGCTCCCGGCGTCGGCCTCGTCCGGGACGGGTCGCCCGACCGGCGCGGCCATCCGTGTCAGCGGCGGCTCCACCCCTTCGGACGGCGCATCGACCACCATGGCGCCCGGCCGCGGCGGTGCTCCACCGGGCGGCGGGAACGGATGACGGGCCGGACCGGGGACGATCCCGGACGGGCCGTCCGCGACCAGGACGGAGGACGGGTGCCGGAGCACGGGTGCAGGGTGGGGGAGGTGGCCGCGGCCACCTCCGGTCGCGTCCGGGGCGACGAATCGGTCGGCCTGACCTCGGCCACCCACGACTCGCGCCGGGTCACCCCGGGCGCACTGTTCGTCTGCGTGCCGGGGGCCGACAGCGACGGCCACGACTTCGCGGCCGATGCGGTGGCGGCCGGTGCCGTCGCGCTGCTCGTGGAACGTGACCTGCCGCTCGACGTGGCCCAGGTGCTGGTGCCCGACGCCCGGGCGGCCATGGGGCCGGCCGCTGCCGCCGTCTACGGCCACCCCGGCCGCTCGCTCCGTCTCGCCGGTGTCACCGGCACCAACGGCAAGACGACGGTGGTGTCGCTCCTCGGCCACCTGTGCACCTCGGCCGGCCGCGTCACCGACGTGATCGGTACGCTCACCGGCGAACGCACCACGCCCGAGGCCACCGACCTGCAGGCCCGTCTCGCGGACGACGTCGCCGCGGGCGTCACCGACGTGGCGATGGAGGTCTCCTCGCACGCCCTCGTGCTGCACCGGGTGGAACCGCTGACCTTCGACGTGGCCGTGTTCACCAACCTCGGCCTCGACCACCTCGACTTCCACGGCACACCCGAGGCGTACTTCGCCGCCAAGGCCATGCTGTTCGAGCCCGAGCGGTGCCGGGTGGGCGTCGCCAACGTCGACGACGTGCACGGCCGACTGCTCGTCGAGTCCTCCGGCGGGCGCGTCCGCGCCTCCGCCTTGGCGGATGCCGAGGACCTCGTCGCCGACACGCCCGGGTGGCGGTTCCGCTGGCGGGGCCACCCGGTGCGACTGCCGGTCCCCGGCCGCCACAACGTCACCAACGCGCTCCTCGCGCTGGAGGCCGCCGCGCTGCTGGGCGTGGAGCCCTCCACGGCCGCCGCCGCGCTGGCCGACGCCCCGGGCGTCCCCGGGCGCTTCGAGGTGGTCGACCCCGATGCCCCCGTCGCGGTGGTGGTCGACTACGCGCACACCCCCGATGCGCTCGACACCGTCCTGGCCGCGGCCGACGACCTGCGCGGACCGGACGGTGCCGTCTGGGTGGTGTTCGGCTGCGGCGGCGACCGGGACCGTACGAAGCGTCCCCTCATGGGGGAGGTGGCGGTCCGTGGTGCCGACCGGGTGTTGCTCACCGACGACAACCCGCGCTCGGAGGATCCGGCCTCGATCCGTGCCGCCGTGCAGGACGGCGCCGACCGGGTCCCGGCCGCCGAACGCCGGGCCGTGGAGGTGACGGTCGTGGGTGACCGTGCCGAGGCCATCGCCACGGCGGTGGCCGGTGCCGGTCCCGGCGACGTGGTGGTGGTGGCCGGCAAGGGTCACGAGCAGGGCCAGACGGCGGGCGGGGTCACCGTCGCGTTCGACGACCGCGAGGTTGCCCGCGCCGCACTGACCGCAGCCGGTCACCGGGCGCGGGGGAGCGGCTCGTGATCCGGCTGCTGCTCGCCACGGGGATCAGCACGCTCGTGTCGGTCGTGGGCACCAAGGTGCTCATCACCTGGCTGACGCGCCGCAGGATCGGCCAGCCCATCCACGAGGACGTGCCCGAGGGCCACACCGTCAAGGCGGGTACGCCCACCATGGGTGGCCTGGCCATCGTGGCCGGGGCCTTCGCCGGCTACGTGATCTCCGACTTCTACGACGGCGTGTTCACCTGGACCGGCATCCTCTGCATGCTGGCCATCGGCGGCGCGGGGTTCGTGGGCTTCCTCGACGACTGGATCAAGATCCGCAACGAACGGAACCTCGGCCTCAACAAGCGGGCCAAGTCGCTGGGCCTCCTCGCGGTGGCGGTCGGCTTCGCGGTGGCCATGGTGTGGCGCACCAACGTGCACACCACGATCTCGTTCACCCGTTGGAACGACCTCGGCTGGAGCCTCGGCAAGGTCGGATGGGTGCTGTGGGCGGTGTTGCTGATCTCCGCCACGGCCAACGCCGTCAACCTCACCGACGGCCTCGACGGCCTGGCGGCGGGGTCGAGCGCGATCGTGTTCGCCGCCTACGTGTTCGTCGGCTACTGGGTGTTCCGCCATCTGGGTGTCTACGAGATCTCGGTGGGTCTCGACCTCGCCGTGGTCGCCGCGGTGATGATGGGGGCGTGCGCCGGGTTCCTGTGGTGGAACGCGGCGCCGGCGCGCATCTTCATGGGCGACACGGGATCGCTGGCGATCGGGACCGGCCTCGCGGTCCTGGCCCTCAGCTCGTCGACCGCCCTGCTCCTGCCCATCCTCGGCGCCCTGTTCGTCATCGAGACCCTCTCGGTGATCATCCAGGTCGCCGCGTTCCGCACCACGGGCCGTCGGGTGTTCCGGATGGCGCCGATCCACCACCACTTCGAACTCGCCGGCTGGCCCGAGACCACGGTGATCATCCGGCTGTGGATGATCACCGCGGCCTGCACCGCAGTGGGCATCGGCCTCTTCTACCGGGACTTCGTGCGGGTGGGGCTGTGACCGTCGCCGGTCCTCCGCCGATCGAGCACCGGGTCCTCGTGGCGGGACTCGGGGTGACGAACGTCGCCGCCGCCCGGGCCCTCGTCGCCCACGGGCACGAGGTGGTCCTCGCCGACGACCGTCGCCCCGACACTGCCGAACCGCTGGCCGCCGAGCTCGGTGCACCGCTGCTGCTCGCCCCGGACCACGCCGAGCTCGCCGCAGCCGTCGACGACGTCGACGCCGTGCTGCCCGCGCCGGGCCTGCCGTGGACCCACCCGCTGTTCGATCTCGCGGCCGCGGCCGCACGGCCCACGCTGAGCGAGTTCGATCTGGCCGCGGCGTGGGACGACCGCCCGGTCGTGGCGGTCACCGGCACGAACGGCAAGACCACGGTCACACTCTCGGTCGCGGCGATGCTCGGCGCCTCCGGCGTGGCCACCGAGGCGGTCGGGAACCTCGAGGTGCCCCTCGTGGCAGCCGTCGCGGACCCGGCGCCCGAGTGGTTCGTGGTCGAGGCCTCGTCGTTCCGGCTCGCCCACAGCCGCTGGTTCCGGCCCCGGGTGGCGGTGTGGCTGAACTTCGCGGAGGACCATCTCGACGTGCACCGCGACCTCGAGGAGTACCGGGCCGCGAAGGCCCGGATCTTCGCCGACCAGGGCCCGGGTGACACCGCGGTGCTGAACGCGGAGGACCCGGTGGTCGCCGCTGCGGCACCGGCCCGGCCCGGCGGACCGCGCGTGGTGCGCTTCGGCCTCGCCGCCACCGACCCGGCCGGACGCCCGGTCGACTACCACCAGGATGCCGACCGCCTCGTGGGGCCGTCCGGGGTGGTCGCGGAGGTCGGCGAGCTCTGGCGCGACCTTCCCCACGACCGCACCAACGCGCTGGCCGCGGCCGCGGCCGCGCTCGCCGCCGGTGCCTCGCCGGAGGGGGTGCGCACGGCCCTCCGCCGGGGTGCCGGCCTGCCACACCGGGTGCAGCTCGTCGGTGAGCGCGACGGCGTCACGTGGTACGACGACTCGAAGGCCACCGCGCCGCACGCCACCCTCGCGGCCGTGGGCGGGTTCGACTCCGTGGTCCTCGTGGCGGGAGGTCGCAACAAGGGCCTCGACCTCGGGGCCCTGGCCGCCGCGTCCGATCGGGTCCGTGCGGTGGTGGGCATCGGCGAGGCCGGGCCGGAGGTGCTGGCCGCGTTCCCGGGCCGCCCCGGTCGCACCGCCGGCTCGATGGCGGAGGCCGTCGAGGCGGCCGCCGAGCTCGCCCGCGCCGGCGACACGGTCCTGTTGTCGCCCGGGTGCGCCAGCTTCGACTGGTACGGCTCCTACGCCGAGCGGGGCGACGACTTCGCCGAGCACGTGCGCCGCCTCGTGCTGGGGGTGACGGCATGACGGCGTCACGGCGCGTCGCGCCGCGCGGCGCCCGCACCGCCGGTCGGGGTGCCACCCGCGCGTCCGGTCGTGGTTCGGGGAGCGGCGCCTCGCGGCGCCGTGACCCGGTGGTCGTCCGGCGCGGCCCGGCCCCGGAGACGGTGCTGGTGGCCTCCGTGGCCCTGCTCTGCGGCATCGGGCTGCTGATGGTGTTCTCCGCCTCGCAGGTGCTGGCGGTGGAGCAGACCGGCTCGAGTTGGAGCATCGTCGCCCGTCAGGCGGCGTGGATGGTCGTCGGTGTGGGCGCGCTGCTGCTGGCGGCCCGGGTGCCGCTGGAGATGTACCGCGACAGGGTCGGTCCGCTGCTGATGGTGCTCGCGGTGGCAGGGCTGGGCTGGATCGCGCTCGATCTCGTCGCCGGCCGCCTCGGCGGCGGGCTGCCGCTGGCCGCGAGCGTCAACGGCGCGAGCCGCTGGCTGGTGGCGGGCCCCGTACAGTTCCAGCCCTCGGAGCTCGCGAAGCCCGCGCTGATCCTGTGGCTCGCCCGGCTCCTCGCCGACCGCCGTCGCGACCTGTCCACGTGGGCCGGCCTGCAACCCGTGCTCCTGGCGGCCTTCGGCGTCATGGGTCTCGTGATCATCGGCGACGACCTCGGCACCACGATGCTGCTCGGCATCGTGCTGCTGGTGATGCTCTGGATGGGTGGCGCTCCCCTGCGCACGGTCGGCTCACTCCTCGGAGTGTTCCTGGCGGGTGCCGCGATGGTCATCACCCTGTTCCAGGGATTCCGGGCCCAGCGGATCACCGCGTTCCTCCACCCGGACGACCACACGAGCGCCGCCGGGTACCAGCTGCTGCAGTCGCAGATCGGGCTCGCGTCGGGCGGGCTGTTCGGCAGCGGTCCGGGGTTCTCCCGGGCCAAGTGGGGATTCCTCCCCGAGGCCCACACCGACTTCATCCTCGCGGTGATCGGCGAGGAGCTGGGCCTGGTCGGCAGCCTGTTCGTGATCGGGTTGTTCGTGGCGTTCATGTGGGCCGGTTGCACGATCGCGATGCGGTCACGGTCGCTGTTCGGCCGGCTCGTCGCCTTCGGCGTGACCACCTGGATCGGTCTGCAGGCGCTGATCAACATCGGCGTGACCGTGGGGACCATGCCCACCAAGGGCATCACCCTCCCGTTCGTGTCCTACGGCGGCTCGTCGTTGCTGATGTCGCTGTTCGGGGTCGGGATCCTGCTGTCGGTCGCCCGGGCCCGGTGAGGGGACGGTCATGACCGACCGTGCCGACGCCCCGGCCACCTTCGCCCTGATCGCCGGGGGCGGGACGGCCGGGCACGTGCTGCCCGCCGTGGCCGTCGCCCGGGAACTCGTCGGGCGGGGCCATCCGCCGGCGTCGCTGCACTTCGTCGCGTCCGCCCGTGGGCGGGACGGGCGGACCATCTCCGAGGCGGGCTTCGCCGCCACGCTGCTGCCCGGGCGGGGCATCCAGCGGCGCCTCACCGTCGAGAACCTCGCGGCGGCGTGGGGCCTGCTCCGGGCGCTCGGGCATGCCGTGGCGCTGGTGCGCCGTCGGCGGCCCCGGGTGGTGCTCGCCGTGGGCGGCTTCGCGAGCGCCGCCGCGGCGCTCGCCGCGGTCCTGTGGCGGGTGCCGCTGGTGGTGGCAGAGCAGAACGCCCGGGCCGGCGCCGCGAACCGCCTCGTCGCCCGCTTCGCCCGTGCCACCGCGGTGCCGTTCGAGGAGACCGACCTGCCCGGTGGCACCGTGACCGGCAACCCGGTGCGCGACGAGGTGCTGGCGGCGGTGGACATCGATCCCGGGCGGGCCCGTGCCGACCTCGACCTGCCCGCCGATCGGAAGGTGCTCGCGGTGTTCGCCGGCTCGCTGGGCTCCCGCCGGATCAACGCGGCGGTGTGGCAGGCGGTGCAGGGGCCCTGGCGGCACCGCGACGACCTGGCGGTGCATCACGTGGTGGGCGAGCGGGACTGGCCCGACCTGCCGTCGGCGCTCGCCGAGGGCCTCGACGGGCCCGGCTCCGTGACCTATCACCCGGTGCGCTACGAGGACCGGATGGCGAACCTGCTCGCCGCGGCCGACCTCGCCGTGTGCCGGGCCGGGGGCACCACGGTGGCCGAACTCGCGGTGCTCGGAGTGCCCGCCGTACTGGTCCCGCTCCCCATCGCCACCCGCGACCACCAGAGCGCCAACGCGGGACCCCTCGTGCGCGCCGGTGCCGCCCTGCTGGTGCCCGACGCCGAACTCGACGCCGTCCGGCTGGTGGCGGAGGTGGATCCGCTGCTCGCCGGCGGTACGGCGGAGATGTCCGCCGCCGCCCGCGGACTCGGTCGTCCCGGGGCCGCCGCCGCGGTGGCCGACCTGGTGGAACGGGCTGCTCGGGGGCGGGCCACGTGAGCGCGGGACCGCCCGACCTGGGCCACCCCCGGCGTGTCCACGTGGTGGCGGCGGGCGGCGCCGGCATGAGCGCGATCGCCACCGTCCTCGCCCAGGCCGGGCACCGGGTGAGCGGCAGCGACGCCGCCGGCTCGGCGGCGCTCGACCGTCTCCGCGACCTCGGGGTGGAGGTCCACGTGGGCCACGCCGCCGGCCACGTGGAGGGTGCGGAGTTCCTGGTCGCGTCCACCGCCGTGGCCGACGACAACGTGGAACTCGTGGCGGCCCGCGCCGCCGGCGTGCCCGTGCTGCGCCGGATCGACCTGCTGCCCGCGTTCGCGGCCCACCAGCCGTTCCTGTCGGTGGCCGGCACGCACGGCAAGACCACCACCACCTCGCTGCTCGCCGTGGCGCTCCGGGGCGCCGGGGAGGATCCCTCGTTCCTCGTCGGCGCACCCGTGCCGGCCCTCGGCGGTGCGGCCGCGCACCGGCCCGGCCGCTACTTCGTGCTGGAGGCCGACGAGAGCGACGGCTCGTTCCTCGCCGGGCCCCGTGCCGGCGCCGTGGTCACCAACGTCGAGCCGGACCACCTCGAGTACTGGGGGGGCTGGGCCGAGTTGCAGGACGGGTTCCGTCAGTTCCTCGCATCGACCGACGGCCCCCGCGTGGTGTGCGCCGACGACCCGTCCGCCGCCGCACTCGGCGCCGAGGTCGGTGCGGCCACCTACGGGACGGCGGCCGACGCCACCCACCGGGTGGTCGACCTCGAACTCGGTCCGCACGGGTCGAGGTTCTCGCTCCGCAGCCCCGGTGGCACCGTCCCGGTCGACCTGCCACTGCCCGGCCTGCACAACGCCCTGGACGCCGCCGGTGCCCTGTCGCTGGTCGCCGAGCTCGGGCTCGACACGGCCGGGGCGGCGTCGGCCCTGTCGGGCTGGGACGGCGTGGCACGTCGCTTCGAGCGACGCGGCAGCGCCGCCGGCGTGGAGGTGGTCGACGACTACGCCCACCTGCCCACCGAGGTGCGGGCCGCCCTGGCCGCCGGCCGCAGCGGCGGCTGGCGTCGGGTGGTGGCGGTGTTCCAACCGCACCGCTACTCGCGCACCGAGGCGCTCTGGCAGGAGTTCGGCGGCGCGTTCGACGACGCCGACCTGCTCGTGCTGACCGACCTCTACCCGGCGGGCGAGGCGCCCCGCCCCGGGGTCACGGGCAAGCTCCTCGTGGACTCGGTCCTCGCCCACGAACCCCGGCGCGCCCTGGCGTGGATGCCGCAGCTCGACGACGTGGTCCGCTACCTCGTGGACGTCCTCCGCCCCGGCGACCTGCTGATGACCGTCGGCGCGGGTGACGTGACCACCGTGGGCGACCGGGTGCTCGAGGGCCTGCGGGCCCGGGAGGGATCCGCGTGAACGCGGGGCTCGACGCGCTGGACGCGCTGGACGCGGCGCTGGGTTTCCTCGGGTCGCGCCTCGGACGTGAGGTCCCCCTCGGCCCGCTGTGCACCTATCGGGTGGGTGGCCCGGCGGCGCGGTTCGTGGAGGTGGTCGGCGACGAGGAGTTGCTGGCCGTGGCGCGGGCGGTGGCCGGGCTGGGCCCGGCGGCACCACCGGTGCTCGTGGTGGGACGCGGGTCGAACCTGCTCGTGGGTGACGCCGGGTTCCCCGGACTGGTGCTGCAGCTCGGCGCGTACTTCGAGTCGGTGGAGCGCCTCGACGAGCCGGCCCCCGGCGGCGGGGCGCTCGTCCGAGCGGGCGGTGCGGCTGCCCTGCCCGTGGTGGCCCGGCGCACCGTGGCGATGGGGCTCACCGGTTTCGAGTGGGCGGTCGGGGTGCCGGGGAGCATCGGCGGTGCGGTGCGGATGAACGCCGGCGGCCACGGCTCCGACATGGCCGCCGCGTTGGTGCGGGTCCGCGTGGTCGACCTGGATCGGGGCCACGATGTGACGGTGCCCGCCACGGACCTCCGGCTCGGGTACCGCACCTCCGCCGTGGCCGGGACCCGGGTGGTGGTGTGGGCCGACCTCGCCCTCGCCGAGGGCGACGTGGCGCGGGGTGAGGCGGAGCTGTCCGACATCGTGCGCTGGCGCCGTGACCACCAGCCGGGTGGGGCCAACGCTGGCTCGGTGTTCACCAACCCCGAGGGCGACTCGGCCGGGCGCCTGGTGGAGGCGGCCGGGGCCAAGGGCCTGCGGGTGGGCACCGCGGAGGTGTCGGCCAAGCACGCCAACTTCATCCAGGCCGACCCCGACGGGTCGGCCGACGACGTGTTCGCCCTGATGGTGGAGGTCGCGCGGCGGGTGCTCGCGTCGTCGGGCGTGCGGCTCCACCCGGAGACCCGGCTCGTGGGGCTCCCGGCCTTCGAGGAGGCCCTCGACCGAGCGGTCGCGGAGGGCGGGCCGTGACCGACACGCTCCACCGACTCCCGTCGGCCGGCGGTCCGGACCCGGACGACGGCGAGCACCCGCGCCTGCTCCGCCGCCGTCACCAGGTGCACCGTGACCGCAGCGACCGGCGGCGCCGACGGGTGCGGGCGCTGCTGTCGGCGGTGCTCGCCGTGGTCGTGCTCCTCGGCGCGGTGGCCGTCGTCGCGTTCTCGCCGTTGCTCGCCGTGGAGCGGGTGGTGGTGCGCGGCGCCGCGCCCGCCCGGTCCGTCGAGGTGCAGCGGGCGGCCGGGGTCCGCGTCGGGTCACCGATGGTGCGGGTGGACGAGTCGGCGGTCCGGCGCCGCACGTCCGCCGTGGCCGGCGTGGCGTCCACCCGGGTGCGGCGCGAGTGGCCCCGGACGGTCGTGGTGGACGTGGTGCCCGAGCGTGCCGTCGCCGTGCTCGACGTGGGGGGCACCCGCCGGGTGGCCGGTGTGGGCGGCCGGATCGTCGACCTGCCGGCGCCGTCGGGGATCCCGGTGGTGGAGATCGACCCGGCCGTGTGGGACGGACGCCCCGCGGCCGACGGTGCCGTCCCGGCCGCGGTGGCCGACGCCCTGGTGCTCGTGGAGCAGCTCCCGGCCGGGCTCGTCCCGGTGCTCGGCACCGGCCGGCTCGCCGCGGACGGCACCCTCGAGTTCGAGCGGCCCGACGACGCCGGGGTGGTCCGCTTCGGCCCGCCGGAGGAGGCGCCCGCCAAGGTGCTCGCGGCCGCCACGATGCTCACCGGTCCGGTGGACCTCGACTGCCTGGCCGTCCTCGACCTCCGGGAACCGAGCCGGCCGACGATCCTCCGGCGGCGCAACTGCAACGTCGGTGCCCCCACGGTGGGCGGTCCGACCACCACCGCGCCGCGCCCGACGACCACCGCGCCGAGCCCGACGACCACCGCGCCGCGGCCCACCACGACCGTGCCGCGCCCGACGACGACCGTGCCGCGGCCCGCCGTCACCGTCCCCGGGTGACGCGGGTCGTTGCTTCGGCCTCTCAGGGAGCCGTAACCTCACGATCCACACGAGGTTCAGCCCTCGTCGACCTCCACCGCAGGTTCACCCGCTCCGCCGGGCACCTGCGTCCGGGTCGGCGGCGGCCGGACGCATGAACACCCGGGGGGCGCCGTCCACCGGGCACCTGGAGGTGGCTCGGAATGGCCCACAACCCGCAGAACTATCTCGCCGTCATCAAGGTGGTGGGGATCGGTGGCGGCGGCTGCAACGCCGTGAACCGGATGATCGACGCGGGACTGAAGGGCGTGGAGTTCATCGCGATCAACACCGACGCCCAGGCCCTGCTGATGAGCGACGCCGACATCAAGCTCGACATCGGCCGTGAACTCACCCGTGGCCTCGGTGCCGGTTCCGACCCCGACGTCGGCCGTCAGGCCGCGGAGGACCATCGGGCGGAGATCGAGGAGGTGCTGCGGGGCGCCGACATGGTGTTCGTCACCGCCGGCGAGGGTGGTGGCACCGGCACCGGTGCGGCACCCGTCGTGGCGGAGATCTCCAAGACCCAGGGCGCGCTCACGATCGGTGTGGTCACCCGCCCGTTCAACTTCGAGGGTCGTCGACGCGCCGTGCAGGCCGACACCGGCATCACGAAGCTGAAGGAGAAGGTCGACACCCAGATCGTCATCCCGAACGACCGCCTGCTCACCGTGGCCAACGACAAGACCTCGGTGCTCAACGCGTTCAAGATGGCCGACGAGGTGCTCCTCCAGGGTGTCCAGGGCATCACCGACCTCATCACCACGCCGGGTCTCATCAACACCGACTTCGCCGACGTGCGCATGATCATGAGCGACGCCGGGAGCGCCCTCATGGGCGTGGGCTACGCCAGCGGCGAGGGCCGGGCCCTGCACGCCGCCCGCCAGGCCATCTCGAGCCCGCTGCTCGAGGCCGCCATCGACGGCGCCCGCGGGATCCTGCTCAACATCTCCGGCGGCTCCGACCTCGGCCTGTTCGAGGTCAACGAGGCCGCACAGGTGATCCACGAGGTGGCGCACCCGGAGGCCAACATCATCTTCGGCGCCGTCATCGACGACGAGATGGGCGACGAGGTGCGCATCACGGTGATCGCCGCCGGCTTCGAGCGCTGGGACGACGGCAAGCCCGCCGCCCCCGCCAGGCGCGCCGGCCGCGGTGACGGCGACGCCGCATCGTCGGCACCCGTCTCCGACGTGTTCGCCGACTCCGACGACGACGACGAGCTCTTCGGCGGCGACGACGACTTCGACGTCCCGTCGTTCCTGAAGTAGCCGCCGACCCGCCCGGGCCCGTGCCCGCCGTCCTCGAGGTCCCGTTGCCGGGGGGCGCCCTGGCCGAGTTGTCGTTCACCGGCGTGGCCGACGGTGACCTGCGCGTCGACGGCCCGGCCGACGAGCTCGACGCCCGCCGTCGTTCCGTGGCCCCGGGCGGCTGGACGTGGCTCCGACAGGTCCACGGCGACCGGGTGGTCACCGTCACCCGGCCCGGTGAGTGGGCGGGGGTGGAGGCCGACGCTGCGGTCACTTCCGTGCCCGGCGCCGTGCTCGCTGCGCACACCGCGGACTGCGCCGGTGTGCTCCTGTGCTCCTCGGGCGAGCGTGACGTGCCGGTGGTCGGCGCCGCGCACGCCGGGTGGCGGGGCCTGGCGCGCGGCGTGCTGCAGGCGACGGTCCGGGCGATGGGCGACCTGGGCGCAGGGAGCGTCTCGTGGTGGTTGGGTCCGTGCATCTCCGCGCCGGCCTACGAGTTCGGCGAGGCCGACCTCGTATCGCTCTGCGACCGCTACGGACCGCAGCTGCGCGCCCGCACGGCGGCCGGCGCCCCGGCGCTCGATCTCCGGGCCGGGGTGGCCGCCGCGCTGGCGGAGG
>CAIPVR010000132.1 GCA_903868545.1 uncultured Actinomycetes bacterium | reverse complement strand
CGGCCGTAGAGCTTGAGCTCCGTGTTGACCGGTATCTCGAGCGAGAGCGAGCGCGAGAGGTGGTCCTTCAACTGGGACGACAGCTGCGTGTAGAAGGTCTTCGTGTCGATCCTCGCCGGGGTGGGCAGGTAGCGGGCGTCGGCCGGGGGATCCACGAGCAGGTCGCGGTCGTCGTGGTCGACCGCCACGGCCGTGGCCACGTCCACGAAGTCGCCGAGCGGCGTGAGGATCGCCTCCCACTCCTGCTCCTGGCGCACGTCGGCCCTGCGGTCGTCGAACAACAGCGCAACGCGGAGGGCGAGGCCGGCCTGGAGGCGGCTGCTGCCGGGAACGAGCCCGACCTGGGCACCCCACGGGGCCGCCGGGTCGATGTACCGGACCGGCACGCCATCGGCCACCTTGGGCGGGTGGACCGATCCATCGGCGGCAGCGGCCGGGGCGGCGATCCCCGGCGGCGCGTCGACCCCCGGCGGCGCCACGTCCACTCCCGGCGGTGCCGCGTCGGCCCCCGGCGGTGCCGCATCCACACCCTGGGCTGCCCTGTCCGCATCGACCGTCGCGGGCCCGGCCGGCGGGGCCGCGGCTGCACCGATCTCCTCCCGGCCGGGGAGGTCGGCGAGCTGCGCACCGGTCACCGGACCGCGCAGGTACGACATCGCCCACCGCGACGTGAACGGGGCCGGCGCACCGCCCTTCGCCTGGTGGAGGAAGAATTGCCGCTTGGCGAGGCCGGAGATCGCGGAGTCCAACGCCTTGACGTCCACGTCGCCGGCAGCCGACGACATGCCCTCCAACAGCCGCGCCTTGTCGCGCTCGGTCTGCAGACGGCCGACCAGCCAGGTGCCCGCGTTCGACATCGCCTTGTAGTCGAGGTCCACCGGGTTCTGCGTGGCCAGCACCATCCCCACGCCGAACGCCCGGGCCTGCTTCAGGATCGTCAGGATCGGCGCCTTGGTGGCCGGCTCCGCGGTGGGAGGCACGTAGCCCGCCACCTCGTCGAGGTACAGCAGGGCACGCAGGCGGTCGCTGCCCGGCTGGGCCCGGAACCAGCGGACGACCGCCGCGAGGATGCGGCTCACCGCCATCTGGCGTTCGGCGTCGGACAGGTGCGAGATCGCGATCACCGACAGGGCGGGTCGTCCGTCGGGGGAGAACAGCAGCTGCTGGACGTCGAGCGGCGCTCCCTGGGCCCACGCCGCGAACCCGGGTGCGGCGAGCATCCCGTTGAGCTTCACGGCCAGTGCGGTACGGGCCTTCGACGGGATGACCGTGTCGACCTCCATCACCCCGAGCTGGCGCATCGGCGGGTCCTGGATCTGCGCCAGCAGCGTGGCGAGGTCGAGCGACTGGTTGCTGCTCCACGCGTGGTGGATGACGTTCGACATCAGGAGGTGTTCGGGGCTGGCGAGCGGGTCGCCGTCGATGCCCACCATGCCGAGGAGGCCCGACGTGACGGCCTGGACCTCGGCGTTCACGGACTCCTCGTCGCCGTCGGTCGGGGCGGTGAGCGTGCCGACGAGGTTGAGCGGGGTCGCGGAGGTGGAACCCGGGGTGTAGACGCCCATCCGGACGCCCCGACGCAGCTCCGCGATCCGCTCGGGGCCGATGCCCCAGCCGGCGAGGCCCTCGGTCCACTCGGCCGCCGCCACCGCCGGATCGACCCCGGCGGCCACCCAGGGAGCGAAGTCCTCCGGCCGCAGCTCGGGGAACGTGAGCAGCAGGTTGGTGAGGTCACCCTTGGGGTCGATGGCCAGGATCGGCACGCCCGAGGACAACACCTCCTCCATGAGGGCGATCGCGAGGCCGGTCTTGCCCGAGCCGGTCATGCCGACGATCACGCCGTGGGTGGTCAGGTCGTTCGGGTCGAGGCGCAGCGTCTCGCCGTTGCGGGAGCCGTCCGCGCCGAGCCGTTCGCCGATGAAGAGTCCGTCGCCCATCCCGTCAGCCTCGCACGATCGAACCGACACCGGCACCGGAGCGGACCGGTCGTCGGGCCGAACGAGTCGCCCCGGCCACCTCGGGACGCGCTCGGTAAGGTGCCCCACCGTGAGCACCCCCGACGCGACCGCAGCGGCCGAGGCGGTCCGGAGCGGGGAGGTGTCGGCCCGGGAACTCGTGACCGCGAGCCTGGAGCGGATCGGCACCGGCAACGGCGAGCTGAACGCCTTCGTGCACCTCGACCCCGAGGGCGCGCTCGCCGCCGCCGACCGGGTCGACACCGCCCGTGCCCGCGGCGAGGCCCTCGGGCCCCTCGCCGGGGTGCCCTTCGGCGTGAAGGATCTCGAGGACTGCGCGGGCCAGCCCACCACCCGGGGCTCGAGGTGGTACGCGAACGGCCCGGCTGCCACCCGCGACGACCTGCACGTGGAGCGCTTCCGGGCCGCGGGCGCCATCCCGGTCGGGAAGACGGCCACACCGGAGTTCGGGGCCTGGGGCTACACGGCGAGCCCGTTGCTCGGCGTCACCCGCAACCCGTGGGACCTGCGGCGGACCCCGGGCGGGTCGAGCGGCGGCACCGCGGCCGCGGTGTCGGCGGGGTTCGTCCCCTTCGGGACCGCGAGCGACGGCGGCGGCTCGATCAGGGGCCCGGGGGCGTCGTGCGGCCTGCCGGGACTGCGGCCCACCTACGGCCGGGTGCCCACCCTGAACGTCACCCGGCTCGCCCAGAACGCCGTGAACTTCGCCCTGGCCACGACGGTGCGGGACACGGCCCTGCTGCTCGACCTCGCGGCCGGGCCCGACCCCCGCGACCGCACGTCGCACCCGGCGACGGGGATCGTGCACACCGACGCGATCGAACGTCTCGACGTGACGGGTCTGCGTGCCACGTGGTCGGCCGACCTCGGGTTCGTGGTGGTCGACCCCGAGGTGGAACGGATCACCGCGGCGGCCGCCGAGGCCCTGGTGGGTGCCGCCGCGCTGCGGCCCACCGACCACACCGTGACGTTCGACGACTACATCCTCACCTACGTGTTCATGGAGGGCGCCGACCAGTTCGTCGACGTCCCGGCGGACTGGACCGAGCGGCTCGACGAACTCGACCCGCTCGTGGTGGACGGGTGGCGCTCCACCGGCGGGGTGGACCTCCCCACCTTCGCCCGGGTGGAGCGCGACCGACGCCGGATCGAGCTGCGGGTGGCCGAACTGTTCGAGCACACCGACGTGCTGCTCACCCCCACGAACGCGTGCCCGCCGTTCGCCGCCGAGGGACCCATGCCGGAGGAGATCGGGGGCCGTGCGTGCCACGGCGGCCATGCGGCCCTGCTGACGATGCTCGCGAACATCGCCAACCTGCCGTCGATCAGCCTCCCGGCCGGGGTGACCGATGAAGGGCTCCCGGTGGGCCTCATGGTCACCGCCCCCCGTCACCGCGAGGACGTCTGCCTCCGGCTCGCCCGCCTGTGGGAGGAGGCGGCGCCGTGGCCGCGGCTGGCGCCGGGCCGCTGAACGAACGGCGGCCGGCCGGCGGGCCGGCCGCTCACACGGCGCAGAGCGCCCAGAGGTCGAGGTCCAGCAGCACACCCTCGGCGTACTTGCCGTCGTCGTTGCGGAGGGTCATCGACTCGTCCCGACCCTTGGTGGCCACGAGCCGGAGTCGCAACGCCCCCACGCCGGGGGCCGGGGTCTCCGCCCGGTCCAGCACCTCCGACCAGGCGTAGACGGTGTCGTCCGCGAAGGCGGGGGCGGTGTGCGACCCGGCGTTGATCGCCACGACCAGCTGCGCGTTGGCCAGGCCGTTGAACGACAGGGCACGGGCCATCGAGATGATGTGGCCGCCGTAGATGAGCCGCCGGCCGTCGGGACGGACCTCGGTGTTGAAATGCACCTTGGCGGTGTTCTGCCAGAGGCGCGTGGCCATCATGTGCTCCGGGTCGGTGAGGGTGACGCCGTCCACGTGGTCGATCCGCGCGCCCACCTCGTAGTCGCCCCAACGGTGCGGCTCACCGGCGAGGCCGAAATCGTAGGAGGAGAGGTCGAGCCCCTCGGGCACCACGAGACGCTCCGGGCTCACGTGCGACGGCAGGTCGGGCACCACGGTCTCGGGCGCCGGGGCATCGAGGTCGCGCTTGTTCACCATCACCCAACGCGCCCAGTCGATCGCCGTGCGGCCGTCCTGGTCCACCGCGGTGGAGCGCACGTAGACCACGCCGGTCTTCCCGTTGGAGTTCTCCTTCAGGCCGATCACCTCCGAGGAGGTGCGCAGCGTGTCGCCGACGTGCAGCGGCCGGTGGAAGCGGCAGTCGGCGTAGCCGAGGTTGGCCACCGCG
>CAIPVR010000131.1 GCA_903868545.1 uncultured Actinomycetes bacterium | reverse complement strand
CTCTGCAGAACAGCGGTGGAACAGGTGCCGCTACCTATCGCCCCACGCGCTTCCGCATCAGCTGCAGCCGCTGGTGGCGCCGCACTCCTGACAGACGTAGCAGCTGCCCGCCCGGGTCATCGCCACACCACAGGTCATGCAGAGCGGCGCATCGGTGGCCGGCCGGGACGCACCCGAACCGCCGACGCGTGACGACGGCGGGTCGGGCGCCACGTCGACACCCTGGACCGTCTCCACCGCCGCCTCCTCGACCCCGGGCAACGTGGGCTGGGTGCGCTCGGAGGTGCCGAGGATGCCCATCTCCATCCGCTCCTCGTGGGGCAGGTACTCCAGAGCGAGGCGCCGGAACAGGTAGTCGATGAGGCTGTTCGCGATGCGGACCTCGGGGTCGTCGGTGATGCCGGCCGGTTCGAAGCGCATGCCCACCAGTGCCTCCACGAACGCCCGCAACGGCACCCCGTACTGGAGGCCGTGGCTCACCGAGATCGCGAACGCGTCCATGATCCCGGCGAGCGTGGAGCCCTGCTTCGACACCCGGATGAACAACTCGCCGGGACGGCCGTCGGCGTACTCGCCCACCGTCACGAAGCCCTTGCAGTCCGCCACCCTGAACTCGAAGGTGCGGGAGGTGCGGGTGCGGGGCAACCGTTCGCGCGTGGGGCGTGCTGCGTGCTCGACCACGCGCTCGACCACGGCCGCGGCGGCCTGATCGGTGGCGGCCCCTGCACCCGTGCCGACGCTGAGGGGCTGCCCGACCTTGCAGTTGTCGCGGTAGAGCGCCACGCACTTGATCCCCATGCGCCACGCGTCGATCAGCAGTTGCTCGATCTCCTCGACGGTGGTGGCCTCCGGCACGTTCACCGTCTTGGACATCGCACCCGAGAAGAATGGCTGGATCGCCCCCATCATCCGGAGATGGCCGCCGTAGGAGATGGTGATGTCGCCCATGGCGCAGGCGAACACCGCCAGGTGCGACGGATCGAGGTGCGGCGCCCCGAGGGCGCTGTGGTGCTCGCCGACCCAGGCGACGATCTCGTCGACCTGCTCCGCCGTGTAGCCGAGGCGCCGCAGTGCCCGTGGCACCGTCTGGTTGACGATCTGGATGGAGCCGCCGCCGACGAGCTTCTTGAACTTCACGAGACCGAGATCGGGCTCGATACCCGTGGTGTCGGCGTCCATCATGAACGAGATGGTGCCGGTCGGAGCCGCGACCGAGAGCTCCGCGTTGCGGGCGCCGACGGATCCGACCGCGTCGAGCGCCCGCTGCCACAGGCCGACGAGCTGCTGGTTCAGGTCGGGCTGGTGCTCCACCGCGTCGACGGCGCGGGCCGCCTCGAGGTGGTGGCGGTAGACGCCGGTCCACGCGGGGGCGTCGTCGTGGAACAGCGGCGCCGGGCCGAGGCGGGCGGCCAGTTCGGTGGAGCGCACCGCCGCAGCCCCGGTGAGGATGCCGGTCACGGTGGCCGCCCACGCCCGACCGTCCTCGGAGTCGTAGGGAAGGCCGAGCGCCATCAGCGAGGCGCCCAGGTTCGTGTAGCCGATGCCGATGTCGCGGGCGGCCCGCGCCTGCTCGGCGATCCTGTCGGTCGGGTAGTCGGAGGCCCCCACGAGGATGTCCTGGGCGGTGACCACCACACGCACCGCGTGCTCGAAGCCCTCGGCGTCGAAGGCGCCGTCCTCGTTGAGGAACGAGAGCAGGTTCAGCGAGGCGAGGTTGCACGCGCTGTTCGCGAGACGGAGGTGCTCCGAGCAGGGGTTGCTGGCCTCGATGGGACCCGCGTTCGGGGTGGTGTTCCACCGGTTGATCGTGGTGGAGAACTGCACCCCCGGGTCCGCGCACTCCCAGGACGCCTCGGCGATCTCGCGCAGCAGCCGGCGGGCCGGCACTCGCTCGACCACCTCGCCGGTGGTGCGGGCGGTGAGCTCCCAGTCGCGCCCGTCGAGCGCCGCCTGCATGAACTCGTCGCTCAACCGGACCGAGTTGTTGGCGTTCTGGTACTGCACGGAGAAGGCATCGGCGCCGTCGAGGTCCATGTCGAAGCCGGCGTCGCGCAGGACCCGGGCCTTGCGCTCCTCCACGGCCTTGCACCAGATGAACTCCTCCACGTCGGGGTGGTCGACGTCGAGGATGACCATCTTGGCGGCGCGGCGCGTGGTGCCGCCCGACTTGATGGTGCCGGCGGAGGCGTCGGCACCCCGCATGAAGCTCACCGGACCCGACGGGGTGCCTCCACCGCCCAGCCGCTCCCTCGACGACCGGAGCTTCGACAGGTTGGCGCCGGCGCCGGAGCCGCCCTGGAAGATCACGCCCTCCTCCGCGTACCAGTTGAGGATGGAGCGGAGGTCGTCCTCCACGTCGAGGATGAAGCAGGCGGCGGCCTGCTGGGCCGCCCCCGCCACGCCGATGTTGAACCACACCGGCGAGTTGAACGAGACCCGCTGGTGCAGCAGCAGCCAGCGCAACTCGTCGGCGAAGGCCGCCGCCTCCTCCTCGTCGGCGAAGTAGCCGTCACGGCCGCCCCATGCGGTGATCGCGCCGACCACCCGGTCGATGACCTGCCGCAGCGACCGCTCCCGGCGCGGGGTGCCGAGCGGCCCGCGGAAGTACTTCTGGGCGACGATGTTCGACGCGGTGACCGACCAGTCGACCGGGAACTCCACCCCCACCTGCTCGAACGCCACGGAGCCGTCTCGGTGGTCGGTCAGGCGGGCGTCACGCAGTTCCCACCCCACTTCCTCGTAGGGCGAGCGGCCCGCGGTGGAGAACCTCCGGCCGAGACGGGGCACGATCGACGGGTCGGCGAGGCTCACGGACGGGCTCCTGGGGACGTTCGGGACGGGCGGAGAGGCGGCATCGGGCGCCCGAGGTGACGGGCCGGGGGGTACGGGCGCGGACGGCCGGGCAGAGGCCAGACCGGTCGCCCGACGGCCCTGGGACCATCGGGGGCCAGACCCCCAGGAGTCGTCATCACGCGGAACGCGATCACGCCAGCCACCATTCCAGCCGCCCGCGCCACGGCCCGTGCGGAGCACCCTAGGAAGCGCCCCCTGTGGGATGGAAGAGGCACAACATGTGGATTTCGCGTGGACTTTCCCACAGGGCCACCTGCGGGGCGTCCCGCCGTCACCACCCAACGTGACCCGAGGACCGTGACCCGCCCCCGGCCGACACGGCGGGCGCGAGCAGCGGAGGATCTCGTGTGGTTTCCTGCACTTCCCATCTCCACAGCATCGGGACAAGGTGTGGACAAACCGGTCGACACGTGCGGGCGACGACCTGCTGGCGACCGGAACATGCCGCGACCGGCCCGGTCGGTAGGTTGGGCGGGGTGCGACAACTGCTGCCCCCGCCCTCCGGTGCGCCCGATCTGCGGGCCGCCCTCGCCGGTGACACTCGACCGGCTCCGGCGGAGCGACCCTGGGTGATGGCGAACATGGTCACCTCGGTGGACGGGGCGTTCGCCGCAGGAGGCCGGTCCGGGGGCTTGAGCGGGCCCGCCGACCGCGAGGTGTTCCACCTCCTGAGGGGCCTCGCCGACGTGGTCCTCGTGGCCGCGGGTACCGCCCGGGCCGAGCGGTACCGACGCCCCGGCGCCGACGCCGACACGCGGGCCGATCGGGCCGGGCGCGGCCAGGAACCGCTGCCCCGGCTGGCCGTGGTGAGCAGGAGCGCACGGATCCCCGCCGACCAGCCGTTCCTCCGGGGTGAGGGCCCCGACCCGCTGCTCCTCCACCCCGACGACGCCGACGTCTCGGACCTGCCGCCCGGCATGGTGACCCGGAGCGCCGGCCGCGGCTCGGTGGACCTGGGGTCGGCGCTGGGCCTCCTCCACGAGGACGGGGCCCGGTCGGTGCTCTGCGAGGGCGGGCCCCGGCTCCTCGGCCAACTCGTGGAGGCCGATCTGCTCGACGAGCTCTTCGTGACGGTGAGCCCGGTGCTCGCCGGCGGCGACGACCTGGGCCTGCTGCGTGGCGCGCCGGCGATGGAACGGCGGATCCGACTGCACCGGGTGATCGAGGACGACGACTTCCTGCTGCTGACCTACCGCCGGGAGCGCTGAGTCCGACTCAGCCCTGGGCGTTGCCGTCCGGTGACTCGGCGAGGAGCTGGATCTCCCGCTCGAAGTCCTCGGGCGCCTGGAACGACTTGTAGACGCTGGCGAATCGCACGGCGGCCACGGCATCGAGGCGTCGCAACTCCTCGAGCGCGAATGCACCGATCTGGGCGCTCTCGACCTCCGAGCCGAGGCCGGGGAGTCGGTCCTCCACGCGGGACACCAAGGCCTCGACATCGGCCGCATCGACCGGGCGACCCTTGCAGGCAGCACGGAGGCCCGACTCGATCCGGGCCCGGTCGAACGGGACCTTCCGCCCGTCACGCTTGACCACCACCGGGACCGCCGCCTCGACGCGCTCGAACGTGGTGAACCGCTGGCCGCACCGCTCACACTGCCGACGTCGCCGGATGCTGGAGCCGTCCTCCGCCGCCCGCGAGTCGACCACCCGGTCCTCGAGGGTTCCACAGGCGGGGCAGCGCACGGCGGCGACGCTACCCAACCACCGCCGACGCAGCAGGGACGGGACATGCGACGGGCTCTTCGACGGCCACCCGACCTGCGGCTGTCAGCCGAGGTCCCGGGGCAGCCTGAGCGCCTGGCCGGCCCGCAGGACGGTGCCACCGTTGAGCTCGGCCAACTGGTCGACCACGACGCGCCGGTCGACCCCTGGCGCCAACTCACCGGCGATGGACCACAGCGTGTCGCCCGGGAGGACCCGGTAGGTCGCCGACGAGACCGGCACCGGATCACCGTCGGCCGCCCCGGCCAGCACCGTGGACACCACGTTCGCCGCCAGGAGCAGCAGAACGAAGGCCACCCCGGCGACGAACAACCGGCGCCGGAGGAAGGTGCGACGGAGACGGAGCGCCTCTGCCGAGCGGCCGCCGGACACCACGCGGAGGGCGGGCCGGCCGCCCCTGACGCCGGGGCCGGGACGCGACCCGGGCCGGGAGTGACCGGGCAGGTGGCGGGCGGTGCTGAGGTCGATGACGGCGGCCATGGGGTGATGCTCCTACGGGGGTGTGACAGTGGGTCCGGGCTGAACCGGGGACCAGCTGGTGGCGACCAGACGGTGAGCCCGAACGCCTGTTCGTCCACTCAACACCGAACAACCGTTCGACGTCAAGCATTTCCCCGAACGCCTGTTCCCCCACTCCGTCGGACGGCCGTGCTACGTTCCAAACACCTGTTCGGACCCAGGAGCCACCCCTCATGAGCAACGACACCGCCCTCACCCAGCGCCAGCTCGACATCCTCACCTTCATCGAGAAGACCGTGGGTGAGCGCGGCTACCCGCCCTCGGTCCGCGAGATCGGCACCGCCGTGGGACTCAACTCCCCCTCCACCGTGCACAGCCACCTGCACACGCTCCAGCGGCTCGGCTACCTGCGCCGGGACCCCACGAAGCCCCGGGCCATCGAGGTCACGGCCGACACGGCGAGCGGCACCACCGCCGAGCGGCGCCCCACCCGCCACGTGCCCCTCGTCGGTGACGTCGCCGCCGGTACCGGGGTGCTCGCCCAGGAGCAGGTGGAGGAGCTCGTGCCGCTCCCGGCCGACTTCACCGGCGACGGTGAGCTCTTCATGCTGCGGGTACGGGGCGACTCGATGATCGACGCCGGCATCCTCGACGGCGACTTCGTCGTGGCACGGGTCCAGTCCGAGGCCCGCACCGGCGACGTCGTGGTGGCGGGCATCCCCGGCGAGGAGGCCACGGTGAAGACCTACCGCAAGGGCTCCGCCGGCAAGGTCGTGCTGGAGCCGGCGAACCCGCGCCTCGAGCCCATGCACTTCCGCGCCGACGAGGTGCGCGTCTACGGCAAGGTCGTCACGGTCCTGCGCAAGCTCTGACCGGCCGGGCGGGCGACCGGTCCGCTCAGTTGGCGTGCAGGTCGGCGTTGAGCCCCTCGCTCCAGGCGCCGGCGCGGTGGACCACCTCCACTGCGCCGGTGAGCGAGTTGCGGCGGAACAGAAGGTCGTGGGAGCCGTTGAGGTCCTTCGCCTTGCGCCGGGTGCCGTCGGGCATCGTCACCACCGTTCCCGCGGTGACGTAGAGCCCGGCCTCCACGATGCAGCGGTCGCCCAGGGAGATGCCGATGCCGGCGTTCGCCCCGATGAGGCACTCCTCCCCCACGCTGATGATCTCCTTGCCGCCGCCGGACAGCGTTCCCATGATCGACGCGCTGCCGCCGAGGTCGGTGTTCGCCCCCACCACCACACCGGCGCTGATGCGACCCTCCACCATGGCGGCCCCGAGCGTGCCGGCGTTGAAGTTCACGAAGCCCTCGTGCATCACCGTGGTGCCCTCCGCCAGGTGGGCACCCAGTCGCACGCGGTCGGCGTCCGCGATGCGGACGCCGGCGGGCACCACGTAGTCGACCATCCGTGGGAACTTGTCCACGCCGAGCACGGTGAGCGGTGCGCCCGCGAGGCGCGCCCTGCGCACGGCCGCCGGCAGGTCGGCAACCGGGCACGGACCGGCCGAGGTCCAGGCCACGTTCGCCAGCTGTCCGAACACGCCGTCGAGGTTGGCGCCGTGCGGCCGCACCTCCCGCGCGCTCAGGAGGTGGAGGCGCAGGTAGGCGTCGTGCGCATCGACCGGGGCCTCCTCCAACGAGGCGATCACGGTGAGCACGGCCTGCTGGCGCGTGGGGAGCACACCGCTCGCCACCGAGCGGTCCCGCAGGTCGCGCACCACCGCCAGGTTCGGGTGGGCGTTGAGGTCGTCGGCGAACACCGCCGCCCGGGCCAGCATCTCGTCGAGATGCTCCGTGGTCAGCTCCACCGTGCCGGCCGACCCGTCATGACCGGCGATGTCGCACAACAACGCCACCGCCCCGAGGTTCGCGGCGAGGTTGATCGAGGGGAACCAGGTGTCGAGCACCACTCCGTCCTCGGTGGCACCGGCAGCGGCGTCGGCCACCGTGGCGATCCCCACACCGAACGCGACCGGCTCCGTGTAGCCGTCCCGGGAGCGCAGGCGGCCCACCAGCTCGGTGAACTCCTCGACGGTGCCGGGGCGGGGCTGGGTCACGATGCCTCCAGGGACGGGCCGGCGGGTCCGGCGTTGCGGGTCGGGCGCAGATTAGGGCGTCAGGGTCCGGAGGCGAGAAGGGCGTTAGGGACCGGTGGCGAGAAGGTCGTCGAGCGCCACCCACGTCCGCTCCAGGCCGGCCCGTTCCAACCGCTCGGCCTGGGTGTGGGCAAGGGTTGAGTCCCCCGGACCGAGGTTCACCGCCGGCACCCCTGCGGCGGCGAACCGGGCCACGTCGGTCCAGCCCAGCTTCGCGGTCACCGACAGCCCGTGGCGCCCGACGAGCGACGCCACCACCGGGTGGTCGACCGCCGGCCACGCCGCCGGCGACCGGTCGATCACGGTGACCTCGTCCTCCGGCTCCAGGTACGGGGCCAGCACCTCGAGCACGTGGGCCTCCGCCCGGGCCAGGTCGCGGTCGGGAGCGAAACGGTGCGCGAGGCGCACGACCACCCGGTCGGGCACCACGTTCCCGGCCACTCCTCCCTCAACGTGGGTGGCCTGGAGTGCCTCGTGGAACCGACAGCCGAGGATCTCCGGTCGCCGGGGCTCGTACGCGTCGAGCGCCACCAGCAACGCTCCCAATCGGTGGATCGCGTTGCGCCCCATCCAGGCCCGCGCCGTGTGGGCCCGGGCACCCTGCAGCACCAGCTCCATCCGGAGGACCCCCTGGCACCCGGCCTCGATCTGGCCGTCGGTCGGCTCCCCCAGGATGGCCACGTCGCCGTCGAGCAGGTCGGGCCGCTCGGCCATCAGCTCGCCGAGCCCCGAGACGTCGCTGGCCACCTCCTCACGCGCGTAGAAGACGTAGGTGACGTCCACGGCGGGCGCGGCGTGGTGCCGTGCCAGCTCCAGCATCACCGCGAGGCCACCCTTCATGTCGGCCGAGCCGCACCCCCAGAGGGTGTCGCCCTCGATCCGTGCCGGAAGGTTCCGGTTGACCGGCACCGTGTCGGTGTGGCCGCCGAGCACCACCCGCAGCGGCCGGCCGAGCGACGTGCGGGCCACGAGGTTGTCACCGACACGGTGCGTCTCGAGGTGGCTGAGCGAACGGAGTTCCGCCTCCAACAGGTCGACGAGTGAGGCCTCCTCGAAGGAGACGGACTCGACGTCGACCAGCTCGGCGGTGAGCCGGAGGAGGTCGCCGGTGGAGAAGTGCGTGGTCTGGGTCATGGTCGGGGCCCCGACCGCGGTGTCGTGGGTCGGAGCAGGTCGTGGGCGCAGGCACTGCCCTCCGACGGTCTACCGCGGGACGACCCGGGGTGGGAACCCAACGGTTCCCCCGCTCGGGCCGGTTCCCGTCAGGCAGGAGGGGCCGGCGGCGGTGGGACGTCGCCACCCGCGGGCGGGGGCGGCGGCGCGACCGGCGGAGCAGCCGGGGGCGGCGGCG
>CAIPVR010000130.1 GCA_903868545.1 uncultured Actinomycetes bacterium | reverse complement strand
TGGCGTCGAGCACCGCCCGCCGAGCGTCCTCGGCGGCGGCGCCCGTGGCCGAGGGCGCCGGCCCGCCGGTCGGCTCGGGCATCGGTGCGGGCGACGCCTCTGCCGGGTCGGTGACCACCTGGACCGTCGGCGCGACGCCCCGGGGTCGCCGACCGAGTTCGCTCACCACGACCCGGTCGTGGCCGAGGCGGGCTCGGGCGAGTTCCACGAGGTGCGGGTGGTGGGTGACCACCACCACCTGGGTGCGCCGGGCCAGGTCGGCCAGGCCGTTCAGGGCCAGCGCCGCCCGGTCGTCGTCGAAGTTCACGAGGACGTCGTCGACCACGATCGGCACCGGGCCGACCCTGTCGAGGTGCTGGGCCACGCCGGAGAGACGCAGGGCGAGCCAGAGCTGGTCCTGGGTGCCGTCGCTGAGCGACGGGACGAACAGACGGCCACCGCCCGCGTCGTCGGCGCGGTGGGCCACGGCGACCGACCGCCCCCTGACGTCCTCCACCCCGATGGCGTCGAACTCCCCGTCGGTGAGGTACTCGAACATCCGCCCGGCGCGGTCGAGGATCTGGGCCTCGCTGCCGTCACCGGCGTTCAGGGCGCGGTCGAGGATCGCTCCGGCGAGGGCGAGCCGCAGGTAGTCCTGCGCGCGGGACCCCAGTTCGGCCAGGGCGTCCTCCACGCCCTGTTGGGCGTCGGGTGCGCCGGCGTCGCCGACCGCTGCGGCGACGCCGACCCGCAGCCGCTCGCGCTCCGCCACCAGCGACTCCCGTTGGACGGCGGCATCGGCGTCGGCGTCGCGCAGCCGGGCGAGTTCCGCCACGATCCGATCGGGGTCGCCGGCCTCGTCGGCCTGCTCGACCAGGGCCTCGACGGCGAGGCCGGTCGCATCGACGAGTTCCGTGTCGATGCCGGCGAGATCGGCCCGCACCTCCTGTGCCTCACGGAGGACCTGGTGCGAGGCCGGCAGGTCGACCTCGGGAACGGCGAGCGCCACGGCGAGTGCGCGCAGTTCGGTCCCGATGACCTCGATCTCGGAACGGAGGTCGCGGAGTCCGTCCTCCGCGGCCCGGATCTCGCCGCCGAGCCGACCGGCTTCCTGCTCGTGGCCGGCCTGCTCCTCGCGGAGGCGGTCGAGCTCGGCGATGGCCCGGTCGCCCCGGGCGGTGGAGCCGGCCGGGAGAAGGCCGAGCAGCGGTTCGAGTTCGTCGTCGATGCGTCGGAGCTCGGTCGAGGCGCGATCCAGGTCCTCGCGGCTGCGGTCCAGTGCGTCGGCGTCCTCCACCCGGCGACGGGCCAGGTCGAGCAGCGCCGGGAAGGAGGCCGGTTCGGCCACCTCCACCGCTGCGGCAGCGAGCGCGTGGCGCAGGCGTTCCTCACCCCGGCGGAGTTCGGCCTCGAGATCCGCCAGGGCGGCGGTCTCACGTTCGACGTCGGTGACGCGTCCGCACAGCTGCTTCCACTCCCCGACCCACGTGCGCATGTCCTTGGGGCTGCCCGGTCGGGCGACGATCCCCGCCCAGAGGGCCTCCCAGCGGGTGTCCTGCTCAGCGGCCTCGACCGAGAGGCGCTGCACCGCGTCCCGGGCCGTGGCGAGCTCGGCGGCGGACCGTTCGGCGGACACCCGGGCGACCATCACCGCAGCAGCCCTGGCGGTGTCGGACAGCACCGTGTCGGCGAGTTCGTCGGCGCCCCGCACGGCGTCACGGAGTTGCTGGGCGAGGTCGGCGTCGGATTCATCGCCGTCGGACCGCCCCCGGAGCCGGCGCCTGACCGCCTTGACCACCTCGTCACGGTGGGCCCGGGCCTGCTCGATCTGCTCCGGCGTGGCCACTTCCTCGCCCTGGCCGAGCGACCGGACCTGTTCGTCGGCGTCCCGGAGCACCTGCTCGGCGGCCGACGCCGCCGCCGCCGCACTCCCGCGACGCGCGGCGAGATCGGACGCGGCCGACTCCGCCCCGTCGATGAGGTCCATCGACGGAACGGCGAGGGACAGGACATCGGAGAGCCGTTCCGTCGCCACCCCGAGATGCGCCGCCGTCGAACGCGCTTCGGACTCGTCGCCGGCGAGGCGGCTACGCCGATCCACCAGCGCCCGGGCGGCAGGCTCGAGGGCCCCGAGGTCGGCCACGGCGGACCGGAGGACCTCGGCCTCGGCCAACGGGGTGCCGGCATCCACCACCGTCCGGAGCCCGGCGGCGTCGTTGGCGGCCTTGCGGTAGAGGGCGACCTGCTCGTTGAGGGCGACCACGTCGGTGGCCCGGTCGAGCACCCGCCGGTCGGTCGGAACCGCTGCCAGTTCCCCCCGGAGGACTGCGAGGCGACGCTCGATCTCGGCCGCCGAGGCCTCCACCCGGGCCTGCGAGTCGAGCGCCTCGGTGAGCCGGGTGAACAGGTCGTCGTCGGCCTCGGGACCGACGGCGAGGAGCTCCGCCAGCCTCGTCGCGAGCTCGGCCCGACGGATGAGGCGCGGCCGGATGTTGGTGATGCGCTCGAGGCGGGAGATCTCGGCCCGCCGCTGGGCGCTTCTGGCGTCGAGCGACTCGAGTTCGGCGGAAAGGGCGCCGATCCGGCCGGTGGTCTCGGCCCACTCGTCGGCGGTGAAGAGCACCTTTCGCTGGTGGTCGTCGGCATCCTTGAGCGCCTTCATCGCCTTGTGGAGCACCCGGGTGCTGCCGCCGGGGACGAAGAGCGCGTCGGCCTCCGCCCGCAGCGTGTCCGAGACCTTCCTGACGCCCTGGCCTCCGAGGGCGGCACCGAAGACCAGCTCACCGATCCCCCCGGACGCCTGGAGCAACGGTTCGCCGTAGCGGCGCAGTTCGTCGTGGTCGATGGTGAACAACCGCTCGAACAGCTGCCGGTCGACGCTGACGAGTTCGGCCAGGGCGACCGGTTCGCCCGTGCTCGAGACGGGCTCGTCGCGCCCCGAGCGGACGACATGACCGAAGCGATCCCCCGATCGGTAGTCGAAGCCGAGACGGAGGCCCGAGGTGGCATGGCCGGCGGTGATCGGCCCCGACGGCCCGAACAGGCCGACCCGGACGGCCTGCAGCAGCGTGGACTTCCCGGCCTCGTTCGGACCCAGCACGATGCGGAGGCCGCCCTCGGGGTGGTCGAGGTCGACCTCGGCGTCGCGGAAGTGCCCGAACGACCTCAGGTACATGCGGAGGATCCGCATCACGCCCCCCTCAGACGGGCCAGGAGCAGGTCGAGCGCGGCGTCGAGGTGCTCTCGGACCACCTCCGGCGAGTCGATGGCACCCGGCCACTCCTCCTCGAGGAGCCGGTCGCAGTAGGGACGGAGCCGTTGGGCCGCCGGGCGGAGCACGTCGACCAGTTCGTCGAGCACCGCCGGGTCCTCCACGGCACGGCGGACGTAGTCGCGCAGCACGCGCTCCGCCTCGCTGTCCGCACCGACGCCGGAGACAGGGGTGGTCGTGTCGATGACGCGCTCGAGCCCGGCGCTGACCCCGCCCAGGGTGCTGACGGTGGCGCGCAGCTGCGTCTCCAGCCGGCCGAGCGAGTCGCCCAGCTCGTCGTGCAGCCGGCCGGCACCGACGAGTTCGACCCGGACCGCGATGGTGTGGCCGTCGACCCCTTCCTCCCGGACACGGCGCTCGACCTCGTGCACGACCGCGTCGAGGGAGTCGAGCGGGCCGATGTCGACCCGGGCGAGGGTCCAGCGCACCACGTCGAACGGTACGAACTCCACGGAGAGACCGGAACCGCGATCGTCCACGGTGATCACCGTGGCGCCCTTGGCCCCCGTCTCCCGGATGCTCCGGCCCTGGGTGTTGCCCGGGAACACGAACCGGCTGCCGCCCACCTCGATCCGGTCGTCGCGCTGGTGGATGTGGCCGAGACCCCAGATCTCGTAGCCCTTGAGGGCCAGATCGGCAGCGGTGCACGGCGCATACGGGGCATGGCCGGGCCGGCCGTCGAGGGAGGTGTGCAGCAGGCCCATGTTGAAGGAACCCGGCACCGCGGCGGGGTAGCCGGAGCCGAGGTCGTCGTGCACCGCGGTGCGGGCATAGCTCTGGCCGTGCACCACGAGGTTGCAGCGCGTGGCCTCCACCGTGGTGGGCGCGTCGGAACCGAACACGTGCACACCGGCGGGCGGAGTGATCCGGGCGGTGATCTTGGAGTCGGCGTCGTGGTTGCCGTGCACCACGAACACCTCGATGCCCGCCTCGGCCAGGTCGCCGAGCTGCTGGTTCCACCACAGGCCGGAATCAGCACTTTCCCAGGAGCCGTCGAACACGTCGCCGCCGACGGTCACCACGTCGATCCGGTTGGCCGGGTCGACCGCGTACCGGACGAGGTTGCGGACGGCGCGACGGGTGGCCCCGCGGACCTCGTCGGCCGGGAACCCCTCGTAGCGGCTCAGCCCCCGCAAGGGCGAGTCGATGTGCAGGTCCGCACAGTGCAGGATCCTCATCGGTTCCCCTCCTTCCCCGGCGCACGGCCGGCGGGAACCTCGCCCGCCCGCTCCGCGCCCACCGCCGGGCCCATCAGGACACGTCCTCGCCGTACGACTCGTCGTCGGCCCACCGGTGACCGAGTGGGCACTCGTGGGTGGGCATGGCGGGCTCGATCACACACCCACCGAGGACGACCTCGCCGCGGTCGGCCGCCGCGAACGTCTCCGGCATCGGGTAGCCGTAGACGATCGCGGTGCCGGCGAGCCCGCAGACGGGGCAGGCCGGCCGTGCCGTGGTGTGCTGATCAGTCGAATCTCCCATGTGGCCGACCGTACCGGCCCCGCGTGACAGTGCCGGCGCGGCGGCGCCGGAACCGGACGCTCAGACCGTCAGGCCGGTGAACGCCCCGTCCGAGGGGAAGGCGACCAGCCGCGACGACGAGAAGTCGGTCGAGGCCAGGTCGATCGAGTACCAGAGCGGGTCGTCCTTGGTGTTCACCAGGTACTGGTGGCCGGTGAGGTTGCACACCGTGGACCACATGGTCAGCTCGGGCAGCACGACCTTCGGGGAGACGTCCTCCCGGACGGTCCCGGGCACGATGTCGAAGTTGTGCAGGATCCGCACGCAGTCCATGAGCAGGGCCCGCTCGTCGGCCGGCTGCTGGGCGAACCGCACGTCGGTCAGCACGCGGATGAAGCGCGACGGCGAGCTGCCGTCACCCGGCAGGCCGGCGAACCCCGAGCCCTGTCCGAGCGGGGAGAACGTCCGTCCACCGATGGTCACGTCGGCCGGCACGTGCGGCGACGACGTCAGGTGGTTGCCCACGTTGGTCAGGTGCCAGTCGAGGTACGGCGCGTTGGTGGCCACCTGGACGGGGTTGTCCGACACGACCATGCCGTCGGGGTGGAACTCCACGACGGCACAGCTCGTGGCGTCGTGGACGATGATGTGCGTCGGCAGCGGCACCGGGATCTGCGGCGGCGTGAAGTCCACGACGTTGCAGGTGGCGATCGCCTCCTTCGCCTCGGCGACCGTGGCACAGGTGCCCAGCAGGAACCCGAGCGTCTCGATCACCCCGATGTCGGAGCCGTCGTTGCGGGGCTGGGCGAACGTGCAGTGCCCGGGCATGTAGAGCAGATGGCCCGACAGCCCCGCGGTGTTGGTGCCGTCACCGAGCCACTGCGGCTCGTAGGCGCCGATGCCGACCACCCCGTACCTCGCGGTCCAGGACCTCCCGCCCTTCACCGCGCCGCTCGCACCGGCGAGGTCGGACGCGAGCACACTCAGCTGCCACGGGAGGACGTCGGGGAACTCCATCGTCCGCCCGACGGCGACACTGCCGTCGGCCGCCTGCTGATGCTTGAAGTTGGTGCACATGGTCGGTCCTTCGGGGAGGGGTTCCGGCGCCCGAGCTCCTCGACGTCCGCCCGTGACCGCTTGCCGGATGCCTGGTCGCCGGGTCGCTCGAACCGTGGCTACCGTACCGCCGCACGGACCGAGCCCGGTCGGGCCGGGAGCACGAGAGGACCGTATGAACGCCACTCCGGAACGACTCATCACCGACCACCGCGGCACCCGCTACGGCGAGGTCATCGCGCTCTTCCACCGAGAGGGCAGGTTCGAGGCCGAGGTCTACGGCACCCAGATGCTGAACGACTGCCCACCGGAACTGTGGGACGCCCTCGACGCCGACGCGATCGCCCGGGAACTGGGGGCGGTGGCGGTGAAGCTCAACGGCCCCCGCCACTGGCTCCTCGACGGATTCGGCGCCAAGACCGCCGTCGTCGAGCCGGTGCTCCGCGAGTTCAGCGGCCTCACGACCCGTCGTATCGCGGTCGTCGAGCTGGGTGAGCGCCCCGGCGTCACCCCGTACACGGAGACCCGCGTGAACCGCGGCGCCGTGTTCTTCTTCGACGCGGGCAAACCCGTGTACGAACTCGTCAGCCCCGACGGCGCGGCCTACGTGATGCAGGCCTACTGCATCGGGGTGGACCCGACGCTCACGGAGCACGCGCTGGATTCGCTCGGCGCACGGTTGGCCCTGCCGGAGGGCTGGACGTACCGCACCCGCGTGCTCGACGAGGAACTCGTCGTGGACACGACCGACCACCTGGCGACCGTGCTGCAGGACGAACTGGAGAACTCCTACACGCTCCCCCATTGAGCCGTCCGGCGAGCCGGGTCGCTGCCGGGGCGGGCCCGCCGTGGCGGTCACCGGAGAGCACGAGGTGGTCGCCGACCGGGCTCGCGGTCGGCCGCGGAGACCCGCCCGATCGCATCGGTCAGGTGGGGCTGCGGCCGGTGTGGGATGTCGGGTCGTTGAGGTGACCGAGGTCGTCCGGGACGGGGACCGTGGTGACACAGGCCGGCTCGGACGCGCATGGACCCCGCGTTCCGGGCGGGGTCCATGTGCAGGTCGGTGTGGTCGGAGCCCCTACGGTGACCCGAAACGGAGGAGTGGGGCGGCTGAACCGCTACTCGATCCGCAGCCCGGAGATGGCCCGGCCGATCACCAGCTGCTGGATCTGCTCGGTGCCCTCGAAGATGTCGAAAATCTTCGCGTCACGGTGCCAGCGCTCCACCGGGTACTCGCGGGTGTAGCCGTAGCCGCCGAGGATCTGGATGGCCCGCTCGGTGACCCACACCGCCGTGCGGCCGGCCATGAGCTTGCTCATCGAGCCCTCGCCGTTCTTGTACCCACCGCCGTTCCGGCTGAGCCACGCGGCCCGGTAGACCATGAGGCGGGCGGCGTCGATCTGGGTGGCCATGTCGGCGAGCATGAAGGCGATCGACTGGTTCATGATGATCGGCTTGCCGAACGCGTAGCGCTCCTGGGCGTACTGCAGGGCGTACTCGTAGGCGGCACGGGCCACGCCCACGGCCTGGGCGGCCACGGCCGGGCGGGTGGCCTCGAAGGTGGCCATCGCCGGCTGCTTACCGGAGCTCACCTGCGGGTTCTTCTGCGCCTCGCGGGCCCGGGCGAGCTTCTCGTCGAGCTTGTCCTTGCCGCCGAGGAGGCAGTTGCCGGGCACCCGCACGTCGTCGAGGACCACCTCGGAGGTGTGCGACGCCTTGATCCCGTGCTTCTTGTACTTCTGGCCCATCGACAGGCCGGGCGTGCCGGGCGGGACGATGAAGCTCGCCTGGCCACGGCCCTTCAGCTCGGGCTCCACCGCGGCCACCACCACGTGCACGTCGGCGATGCCGCCGTTGGTGATCCACGCCTTGGTGCCGTTGAGCACCCACTCGTCCTTGGCCTCGTCGTAGACCGCACGGGTCCGCAGGGAGGAGACGTCGGAGCCGGCGTCGGGCTCCGACACGCAGAAGGCGCCCAGCTGGACCTTCTCCGCGGTGCCGTAGCACTGCGGCACCCACTCGAAGACCTGCTCGGGGGTGCCGTTGCCGGCGATGCCCGCGGCGGCGAGACCGGAACCGAAGATCGACAGGCCGATGCCGGCGTCACCCCAGAACAGCTCCTCGATGGCCACCGGCATGGTGAGGCCGGTGGGGTCACCCATCATGGCCTGGGCCATGAAGTCCATCCCGTAGAGACCGATGTTGGCGGCCTCCTGGACGATGGGCCAGGGGAACTCCTCCTTCTCGTCCCACTCCTCGGCGGCCGGTCGCACGACCGACTCGGCGAAGTCGTGGACCCACTTCTGGATCTGGAGCTGGTCCTCGTTGAGTTCGAGGGAGAAGTCACCGGCCATGTCGTCCGTCCTCTGGTTCGACTGTCTGGTTCTCGTCGGCTGTGGTCGTGGTTACCGACCGGTAGGTTACCCACGGGTAACCGGCTTGACCAGCCTCGGGAACCGCCGGAGGGCCGCTGCCCGGGGGCGGGCCCGGATCCCCGCCCGTGCGCGAACCCGGATCGTGACCCGGTGCGGGCCGGCCGGCCCACGGACGACCGGCGGAGGTCCTCCCCAGCCTCGACCCCCGCCGGCCGACCCACTCCCGATGGTGGACCCGCGCCCTTGCGTTCCCAACGGGCAGAACTGCCCGCAGGGGCGGTCCGGATGAGCTCAGGCGCGGCGGACGACGGTGCCGCCGGGCGTGTCCTCGACCACGTACCCCTTCGACACCAACTCGTCGCGGAGCTGGTCGGCCATGCCCCAGTCCTTCTCGGCCCGTGCCCGGTCCCGGGCCGCGGCCAGGGCCAGCACGTCGTCGGGCACCAGCTCCGCCGACGGGTCACGGAGGTCGAGGCCCATCGCGTCGAGCGCCGAGCGCACCGCAGCGGCGAGCGGCGTCGCGGCGGGCGCGGCGCCCGCGTCGAGCAGCCGGTTCACCTCGCTCACCACGTCGAACAGCCCGGCCAACGCGCCCGGCGTGTCGAGGTCGTCGTCCATGCGGGTCCGGAACGCGTCGAGCACGGCAGCGTCGGGCTCCGCCTCGTCCAGCTCCGCGGTACGCCGGGCGAACGCGTCGAGACGCTCGAGCGTGGCCTCGGCCTGGGCGATCGTGTCGGCGGTGACCTCCAGCGGCCGCCGGTAGTGGGCCCGCAGCACGAGCAGCCGGTAGGCGCGGGCGTCGTGCTCGGCGAGCAGCTCGGTCAGCGTCGTGAAGTTGCCGAGCGACTTCGACATCTTCTCGCCGCCCACCTCCACGAACCCGTTGTGCACCCAGCGTCGGGCGAAGTCGCGGCCGACGGCCACCGCCTGGGCCCGTTCGTTCTCGTGGTGCGGGAAGGCGAGGTCGAGCCCCCCGCCGTGCAGGTCGAAGCCGTCGCCGAGCAGGTCGAGGCTCATCACCACGCACTCGGTGTGCCAGCCCGGCCGGCCGTCACCCCACGGCGACGGCCACGACGGCTCGCCGGGCTTCGCGAACTTCCAGAGGGCGAAGTCGGCCGGGTGGCGTTTCCGGCCCGCCCCGTGCACCTCGCGCTCGCCGCCACCCGCCACCATCTCGTCGAGGGACTGGTGCGCGAGCAGGCCGTAGCCGTCGACCTGCTCCACCGACAGGTACACGCCGTCGTCGGTGGGGTAGGCGGCACCCCGACCCACCAGGTCGGAGATCAGGTCCACCATCCGCTCCACGTACGCGGTGGCGTGCGGGTCGTCGTCGGGACGGCGCACGCCCATGGCGTCCATGGCGTCCCACCACACGGTCTCGAACTCGGTCACCACCTCGGTCCACGAACGACCCTCGGCCTCCGCCCGGTCGATGATCTTGTCGTCGATGTCGGTGATGTTCGAGACGTACCTGACCCGGTTTCCGGACCACTCCAGATACCGTCGAAGCACGTCGAAGACGAGGGAGAACCGCCCGTGACCGAGGTGCGGGGGCCCGTAGACGGTGGGGCCGCACACGTACATCGACACCTCGCCGGGGGTGCGGGGCTCGAGGGGCAGGACCTGCCGCGCCGCAGTGTCGTAGAGGCGGATCATGGTCCCGCACCCTACCGGCGCGGTCCCGGCACCTCGTGGGGCACGGTGCTCCTGGCCGCCGCCGGGCCCGGCCTGCTCACCGCCGCCGTGCTGGGTGCCACCGGCTCGGGCGGCTGGCCCGCGGCCCTCCTGGTGTGCACCGCCGCTGCGGTGACCGCGGTGGCCGTGACCACGGCGGTCGTTCGGCCCGGCCGCACCGCCCTTGCCACCGAGCGCCTCGACGCCGCCGACGCCCACGCCGCGCTCGCCGCGGAACGGCTCGACCGCGAGCTGCGCACCCGCGTCGACCGGGCGCTCGACGTGGCCGCCACCGAGCCCGCCGCGCTTCGCACCGGCCTGCGAGCCGTGGCCGAGGTGGTCCCGCACGCCGAGGTGCGCCTGCTGCTCGCAGTCCCCGACGAGCCGCGGGTGGGGTGGTCCGTCACGCTGGCCGACGGCGTGCTGCGACCGGCCGAGCCACTGGCCGATTCGCCCGTGTGCCGGGCGGTGGCCACGGGCGCCCCGGCCGCCGTCGCCGGGTCGCACGCCCTCGACGCGTGCGCCCACCTCGCCGGAGGGGAGGAAGTGGCGGCCACCTGCCTGCCGTTGCGCAACGGCGAACGGCTCCTCGGGTCGGTGTCGGTGACCACGGCGCCCGGCGAGGTGCCCGACGACATCACGCTCGACACGCTGACGTGGATCGTCGAGCGGGTCGGGCGGCGGGTGCACGAGCTCCGGCTGCGCCGGGGCCCGTCGACCGCCGGACCGGAGGACCCCGTGACCCGCCTGCCCGGCGAGCCGGCACTCCGCCAGCAGCTCCGGGAACTGGTGCGGACCCTGACCCCGTTCTCGGCCACGGTGGTGGCGCTCGACGGCGCCGACGCGCTGCGCCTCGCCGCCGGCGACGAGGCCGCCGACCGCTCGCTGCGCCTCCTCGCCGACACGGTCGGCTCCACCCTGCGCCCCGACGACCTCGTGTGCCGCCTGGACGGTCACCGGCTCGCTGCGGTACTCGCCCGCTGCGACGCCGACCAGGCCACTGCCGCGCTCGAACGCTGCCGGGAGGCGCTGGTGCTGGCCACCACCGAGGACGGAGCGGAACCGATCACCTTCTCGGCCGGGGTGGTGGAGTCGCACCGGGCCACGTCGCTCGACGACATCGTGCGCCTCGCCGACGCCGCGTGCGCGGCCGCCCACCTCCAGGGCGGCAACCGGGTCCTCGTCGCCGACTGACCCGGCCCGCCGACCGACCCCTTCCGCCGACCGGCCCGGCCGCCTGCGCCCCGGCGTTCTCGGCGCTTGCGGTATCGCAGAGCGCCCTGAGGACCCCTATTCGCCGGAGGGAGGGTCAGGGGGTGGCGCGACCCGTCCAGACGTAGATCTGCGAGGTCGTGGCCGAGCTCCCCAGGGGCGGCGGCGTACACCCGCAGTCGCGGGTGAGGTTCGACGCCGAACTCCCCAGGGCCACGACCAGGCCGTCCGCGGAGATCGCACCCGTCCCTGACCCGGCGTTGGGTTGTCCACCGACGACGTCGGCAAGGGGTTCGGCCCCGTCGAAGCCGAGCGGCTGCTGGTCATAGGTCCCCGACGCCACGTCCCACACCACGATCTGTCGATTGACGGCACCTCGTCCCGGGACGAGACCCGTGGAGAAGGCCAGGAGGAGCACCGATCCCCCGTCTCCCGAGATCCCCAGGGGAGTCAGGGTCGGCCGGCTTCCGTCGAGCGCCGCCGGAGCCCGGACGAACTCGCCCGTCGCGGTCCGCCAGATGTAGGGCTCCACC
>CAIPVR010000129.1 GCA_903868545.1 uncultured Actinomycetes bacterium | reverse complement strand
CACCACGGTGCCGCTGGCCCGCGCGAGCCCCTGGCCGGCGGCCGCGCGCGCCGCGGGCACGGCGTGGGCGACAGCGGCGGCCGCCGCCGTGGAGGCGTAGGCCTGGCCACCGGACTCGAAGAAGCCGAGGCCGGTGACGAGCAGCGGACTGGAGATCACGCCGTAGCCGACGATCATCGGGATCATCACGGCCATGCCCGACCACGCGGCGCGCAGGCCACCGACCCGGTCGGCGAACCGTCCGGCGCGGGCAGCGAGCAGCACGAAGGGCACGGCGAAGACCGTGTAGCTGACGCCGACCAGGGCGGCGGAACCCCCGAGGTCGTCGACGAAGGTGGGCCACAACGCGTCGTAGGCGCCCACCGGGATCATGAACGCCACGGTCAGCAGGACCGCACCGGCCACCCGCGGCTCGCGGAGCAACCCCATCGGCAGGCCCGCCGGATGACCCGACGGGTCCGGGGCGGCGCCCGGTGCCGGCAACCGGCCCACGAGCGGGAGCGTGGCCACGAGGGCCACCGAGAGCACCACCAAGGTGATGTCCGCGCCGACGAGCGCGAGACCGACGGCCGCGAGCAGGGGGCCCACCGAGAGGCCGAGGAGGTCGGCGCTCTGGAGCCGCCCGAGTTGTTCACCGGCACGGGCGGGGGCGGTGCGGATGGCCTCCGCGTTCACCGCCGGCACGAAGGCGCCGAACGCCACACCACCCAGCGCCCGGAGCGCGACGAACTGCCACAGTTCCGAGGCCACCGCGTGCCCGCCGAGCGCGACCGCCATCGCCACCACCGCGCCGCCGACCAGCCGGCGAGTGTGGCCGGAGTCGGCGCGAGGACCCAGGAGCAACTCCCCGGCCACCGCAGCCAGGAACCCGACGGCACCGAGGAGGCCGAGCGCCGCGAGCGAGATTCCGTGCTCCTCCCGGAAGACCGGGACCAGAGGGAACAACGCGAGATAGCCCGCGGACATCGCGGCCATGAGCACCATGGCCGGGAGGAGCGGACGCCACCCCGGCGCGGCGCCGTGCCGCGGCGACCCGTCGGACGGGCTGAGCGTGGAGGGGGCGGAGGACATGTCCCTACCGTACCGACTTGTTGGACGACCGTCCAGTATCATTGGACGATCGTCCATTCCGGGCGCCGGCGGGGCCGTAGGCTCACGACATGGCCCGACGACGCCCCGAGGAACGACGCGAGGAGATCCTCCGCGCCGCGGGGGAGGTCGTCCTCCGCGAGGGGTTCGGCCGGACGAGCGCCCGCGAGCTCGCGGCGGCCGTGGGGGTCTCCACCGGCCTCCTCCACCATTACTTCCCGTCGATGGACGAGGTCCTGGTGCGGGCGGTGCAGCTGTTCAGCGAGGAGGACCTCGCCCAGCTCGCCGACGAGGTGGGCGAGGAGCACGAGGCCCCGGCGCTGGTGCGCCTCGACCGGGTGCTGCGCTGGTGCGTGCCCGCGCCCGACGACCCGGCCTGCCGTTTCTGGGTGGAGGCGTGGTCGGAGAGCCTGCGCAACGCCGGGGTGGCCGGCGCCACCCGGCACCTCAACGAGGTGTGGCACGAGGGGCTCACCGAGCTGCTCACCGACGCGGCCGCTGATGGCACCGGCCAGTGCCCGGACCCGGAGGCGACGGCGTGGCGGCTCCTGGCGCTGATCGACGGGTTGACCGTCCAGGTGCTGGCCTACGGGAGCCTCGGGCCCGCCGAACTCCTCGCCCAGGCCCGGGCCGCCACGGAGCTCGAGCTCGGCCTCGCGCCGGGCACCCTCGCCGGCCTCGAGCCCGGCGACGACGCCGGGTCCGACGGCCACCGTCGGGTGCGGACGGACCGGCCGGACCCGACGGTCTGAGCCGGGGCCACCGCGCCGGCCGAACTCAGACCGTGAGCAACTCGTCGAGCAGGAGGTGCGCCGCCACCACCGGCTCACCGGCGACCGCGGACTCGGTGTAGAGGTCCGCCCCCGAGGCCTCGATCCCCTCGCCCACCAGCAGGTACGGCACCGGGTCCGGCGTGTGGGTGCGGAGGGCGAGCGGTGTGGCGTGGTCGGGAAGGAGCAGCAGGCGCCACGGACCGCGTCGGTCGAGCCCCGCCACGAGATCGGCGAGGATCTCCGCGTCCCACCGCTCGAGGGACCGCACCTTCTCCGCTGCGTCACCGGCGTGGCCCGCCTCGTCGGTCGCCTCCACGTGGATGACGAACAGGTCGAGGCCGCCGTCGAGACCGGCGAGCGCCGCGTCGCGCTGGGCTCCGTAGTCGGTGTCGTAGCCGGCGGTGGCGCCGGCCACGTCGGGGACCTCCATGTCGGTGAGGACGCCGAGGCCGCGAACCAGGTCCACTGCGGTGGTGATCCCGCCGCGCACGCCATGACGGGCGGTGAAGGCAGGCATCGAGGGCTGGAACCCCTGGCCCCACAGCCACACCTGGTTCGCGCCGAGGCCGGCGACACCGGCGTCGCGGAGCACATCGCGGCTGGCCCGCATCACCTCGGCCACCCGCTCGGCCGCTGCGCCCGAGGGCCACACGGCGGGTCGGCCGGTGAGGTCGTGCGGCGGCACGCAATCGGCGTCGATCCAGTCGGCCGGCGCCACCATGATGTGGCGGTACTCCACCCCGGGGTGGAACTCGAGCCCGGATCCGGCGCCGCGGCCGAGCGCGGCGTCGAGCGCCTCGATGGCCTCGGCCGCGACCGCGGTGCTCGGGTGACCACCCGCGAAGTCGACCATGGTGCCGTCGTCGCCGACGGTCACCAGGTTGCAGCGGTACGCGAGGCGGTCACCGGGCAGCTTCAGGCCCAGCGACGCGGCCTCGATGGGCGCCCGGCCGGTGTGGAACTCCGCCGGGTCGTAGCCGAGGATCGCCATGTTGCCCACGTCGCTGCCGGGCGGCATGCCCTCGGGGATCACCGCGGCGCGCCCCACCCGACCACGACGGCACAGCTCGTCGAGCACCGGGGTGCGGGCCACCTCCAGCGGGGTGCGGCCACCGAGGCCCTCGAAGGGCTCGTCGGCACAACCGTCGGGGACACAGACCACGTACTTCACGCGCACAGTCTGGCCCGTTGCCCCACCGCGACCGAACTCGGGGGTTCCGCGCCACAGGGCGTTCACACCGTCCCGCGAGCCTCGCACCGCCCCGGGAACGGAGTCACCGCGGGCACGGCCGTCGCTCAGCGGCGGAGTTCGGCGCGCACCAGGGCCTCGACCGCGCCGAGGTCCGCCGGGACGTGCTCCACCTGCTCCGGCCGGTCGAACAGGTCCTCGAGGTGCCCGGGCAGCTCGGGCCGGAACCCCACTGCGGCCTCCACCGCGTCGGGGAACTTCGCGGGGTGTGCGGTGGCCAGGCACACCACCGGCACCGACGGGTCGGACAGCACGCCGTCGCCCACGAGTTCCTCGGCCACGCCGATGCCGACCGCGGTGTGCGGGTCGACCACGGCGCCGGTCCGCCCGAGCACCGAACGGATCACCGCCGCGGCCGACTCGTCGTCGAGACGGGCGGCGTCGAACTCGTCCCGCAACGCCGCGAGCACCGGTGCCGGCACCGACACCGTGCCGTCGGCCCGGAAGCGGGCCATGAGGTCCGCCAACGCGGCACCGTCACGGTCGAGCCGCTCGAACAGCAGACGCTCGAGGTTCGACGACACCTGGATGTCCATCGACGGGCTGGTGGTGGGCACCACCTCGCTCACCGCCATGGTGCCGGTGGACAGGAACCGGGTGAGGATGTCATTGCGGTTGGAGGCCACCACCAACCGCTCCACCGGCAGTCCCATCGCCTTCGCCGCCCAGCCGGCGAGGATGTTGCCGAAGTTCCCCGTGGGGACCACGAAGCTCACGGGACCACCGTCGGGCGCGACCGACAGGTGCGCGGTGACGTAGTACACGATCTGGGCCATCACCCGGGCCCAGTTGATCGAGTTCACCGCCGAGAGCCGCACCTCGTCACGGAACCCGGCGTCGGCGAAGGCGGCCTTCACGAGGTCCTGGCAGTCGTCGAACGTGCCGGGCACCGCGATGGCGTGTGCGTTGGCGGCCCCGAGGGTGGTCATCTGCCGGCGCTGCACCTCACTGGTGCGGCCGTCGGGGAACAGGATGAAGATGTCCACCCGCTCGCGGCCCGCGCAGGCGTGCATGGCGGCCGAGCCCGTGTCGCCGGAGGTGGCGCCGAGGACGCAGATGCGGCCGTCCCGGGCACCGAGGACGCGGTCGAACAGGCGGCCCACCAGCTGCAACGCCACGTCCTTGAACGCCAGGGTGGGCCCGCGGTCGAGTTCCAGCAGGTGCAGCGGCACGGCGCCACGGGGGCCGGTCACGTCACCGAGCGGGCGGACCGGGCACACCTCCGGCGTGTCGAACGTCGCGTAGGCCCCGGCGACGATCTCCTCGAACGAGGCACGGTCGAGCCCGTCCCCGTCGCTGCCGGCCACGAACGGCCACATGACCTCCACGGCCACCTCGGGGTAGGGCCGGCCACGGAGCTCGGCCAGCGGGGGCAGCGTCGGCCAGGTCTCGGGTACGTAGAGGCCACCGTCCGACGCGAGCCCGGCCAGGAGTACGTCGGCGAAGCCGAGCTCCGGGGCGGAACCCCGGGTGGAGACGTAACGCACCCTCAGCCCTGGCCGATGACGCGCAGCACCGACCCGACGCTGCGCACCGCGTCCAGGCCCCGCAGCGCGTGGAGGGTGGCCCGCACGTCGGCCTCCCGGGCCGCGTGCGTGATGAACATCAGGCGGGCGGAGCCGTCCGGCAGGGCGTCGTCGTCGGCCGCGGCCTCCTGCTCCATGGAGCGGATCGACACACCGTGCTCACCGAACACCGTGGCCACCGAGGCCAGCACGCCGGGACGGTCCCACACCTCGAGGGTGAGGTAGAAGGCGGACGCCAGGTCGTCGATCGGGCGGAGCGTGGCGGTGCCGAACGTGCCGAGCGAGGCGTGCGTGCCCTTCGCGAGGTTGGCGGCCGCGTCGATCACGTCGCCCAGGACCGCCGAGGCGGTGGGGAACCCACCGGCGCCCCGGCCGTAGAACATGAGGTCGCCCACCGCGGCGCCCTCCACGAACACGGCGTTGAAGCTCTCGCGCACCGAGGCCAGCGGGTGCGCGTCGGGAACCATCGCCGGGTGCACCCGCACCGCCACCGCGCCGTCGTCGAATCGCTCCACCACCGCCAGCAGCTTCACCCGGTGGTCGAGCCGCCGAGCGTGGTCGATGTCGGCCGGCGTCACGCCGGAGATGCCCTCGTGGTACACGTCGCCGGCCACCACCTTCACCCCGAAGGCGATGCTCGCGATGATGGCCGCCTTCGCTCCGGCATCGAAGCCCTCCACGTCCGCGGTGGGGTCGCGCTCGGCGTAGCCGAGGCTCTGTGCCTCGGCGAGGGCCTCCGCGTAGGACCATCCCTCCTCGGTCATCTTGGTGAGGATGTAGTTGGTGGTGCCGTTGACGATGCCCATCACGCGGGTCACGTCCTCCCCCACCAGCGACTCGCGCAGCGGCCGCACCAGCGGGATGCCCCCGGCCACCGCCGCCTCGAAGAGCAGGTCCACCCCGGCCGACTCGGCCACGGCGAACAGCTCGGCGCCCACGTTGGCCAGCAGCTCCTTGTTGGCGGTGACCACCGGCTTGCCGGCCTTCAGCGCCTCGACGATCAGTTCGCGGGCCGGCTCGATGCCCCCGATGACCTCCACCACGAGGTCGACCGACGGGTCCGACACCACCGCCCGCGCGTCGGTGGTGAGCACGCCGTCGGGCAGCTCCACCTCGCGCTCCTTGGAGGTGGAGCGCACCGCGACCCGGGCGATCCGCAGGCGCAGCCCGGTCCGGGCGGCGATCTCGTCGCCCCGGTCGGCCACCAGCGCCACCAGTGCGGCCCCCACGTTGCCGCAGCCCAGCAGGCCGATGGACACGGTGCGTTCGGTCAGCTCGCTCACGGGCCCACGCTACCGGCGGCCCCCCTCCCCCACGAACCCCGATCGCGGCAGGAGCCCGACGCAGGGCTCAGCCCACGTCGGTGAGGAGCAGGTCGTCGTCGGTCTCCCGGCGCACCACCAGCCGGGCGCCCCCGTCGCGCACGAACACCACGGCGGGGCGCGGGACCTTGTTGTAGTTGGACCCCATGGAATGGCCGTAGGCGCCCGTCACCGGCGTGGCGATCACGTCGCCCACCGCCACGTCCGCGGGCACGAGCCCCTCCCGCACGAGCAGGTCGCCCGACTCGCAGTGCTTGCCCACCAGCCGGATGGGCATCTCGCGCCGCGAGGTGGCGGCCCGGGGCAGGAACGTCTCGTAACCGCTGCCGTAGAGGACCGGGCGGGGGTTGTCGCTCATGCCGCCGTCGACCGCTACGTAGGTACGGACCCCGGGGATGAACTTCACGGTCCCGACGGTGTAGAGGGTGACCGCCGCGCCCGCGACCACGGCGCGGCCCGGCTCCGCCCCCACCGAGGCGGTGATGCCCGCGTCGCGGCAGGCGGCGATCACCGCGGTGCCCCACTCGCCGATCGAGGGCGCCTCCTCCCCGGCGAGGTACGCCACGCCGAGGCCGCCGCCCACGACCAGTTCGGGCAGGTCGGCCGCCACCACGAACGGGGCCACGGCGGCGAGCCCGTCGAGGAAGTTCGCCACGCTGAACACCTGGGAGCCGATGTGCAGGTGCAGGCCCACCAGGTCGACCGCCGCCGACCGGCCCGCCCGGGCCACCGCGTCCTCGGCCTGGCCCGTGGGCAGCGGAAAGCCGAACTTCGAGTCCAGGTTGCCGGTGCGGACGTGCTCGTGGGTGTGGACCTCGATACCGGGGTTCACCCGGATCAGGACCGCCGGCGCAGGCAGGCCCTCGGCGACGAGCGCCTCGATCCGGTCCAACTCGTCGTCGCTGTCCACGACGATCCGCCCGACGCCGGCCTCCAGCGCCCTGCGGAGCTCGGCGACGGACTTGTTGTTGCCGTGGAGCACCAGCCGGGCGGCGGGTACGCCGGCGGCCAGGGCCACGTGCAACTCACCTCCGGTGGCCACGTCGAGGCGCATCCCCTCCTCGTGGGCGAGGCGGGCCATCGCCCGGCACAGGAAGGCCTTGGTCGCGTAGCAGGCGCCGTCGGGGCCGAAGGTGGCCACCGCCTCCCGGCACCGGGCCCGCAGGTGCTCCTCGTCGTAGACGAACAACGGGGTGCCGAACTCGCCCGCGAGGTCCAGCAGGTCCACGCCACCGATCGACAGGCGGCCGTCGGGCGCGGCCACGGAGGTGTCGGGCAGCAGCCCGAACGGGAGGGGCTGCACCGCCCTACATCCGCTCCGGTGCCGACACGCCGAGCAGGCCGAGACCGTTGCGCAACCCCACGGCGGCGGCCTCGGCGAGCCACCAGCGGGCCTGGCGCAACGGCTCGGGCGTGTCGAGGTGGAGGATCGGACAGTCGTGGTAGAAGCCGTGCACGGAGCCCGCCAGCTCCCGCACCCACGTCGTCACCTTGTGCGGGGCCCGCTCGCGCGCGGCCAGCTCCACCACCTGGGGGAACACGTACAGGTTCCGGAGCACCTCCAACTCCCGCTCGTGGGTGAGCAGCGACAGGTCCGCCTGCTCCAGCGGGAGCCGCTGCATGCCGCGTTCGGCCGCCACCCGGCCGATCGAGTTGAGCCGGGCGTTGGCCATCTGCACGTAGAAGACCGGGTTCTCGTTGGACTGGCTCACCACGAGGTCGAGGTCGACCGTCTGCGGCGAGTCCACCGACTGCAGCAGGTAGGTGAGGCGCACGGCGTCGGGGCCCACCTCTCCGATGAGGTCCCGCAGCGTGATGAGGTCGCCCGACCGCTTGGAGATCTTCACCTCCTCGCCGCCGCGCTCGAGGCGCACGAGCTGGGTGATGACCACCTCGAGATCGGACGGGTCGTGGCCGAGCGACTGGATGGCCGCCTTCATCCGCGGCACGTAGCCGTGGTGGTCGGCCCCCCACACGTTGATCAGCAGGTCGAACCCGCGGGCGAACTTGTCGCGGTGGTAGGCGATGTCGGGCAGCAGGTAGGTCACCTCGCCGTCGCTCTTGACCAGGACGCGGTCCTTGTCGTCGCCGAACTCGGTGGAGCGCAGCCACGTGGCGCCGTCGGCGTCGTAGGCCACGCCACGCTCGCGCAGGTCGGCCAACGTGGAGTCGATCGCCCCGGAGTTCACCATCGCGCGTTCCGAGAACCAGGCGTCGAAGACCACGCCGAGGTCGGCGAGCACCTCCTGCTGGTCGAGCAGCGCCCGGGCCTCACCCCAGATGAGCGGGTCCTCCCCGTCGGGCATCTCGGCGGCCCACTCGGTGATGTACTCGCCGAGGTAGCCACCTTCCGGCGGCTCCTCGCCCGCCTTCCGGGCGGCCAGCGAGTCCGCGAAGGTCTGCATCTGCACCCCGCGGTCGTTGACGTAGAACTCCTCGGTCACGTCGTGGCCGCTGAAGGCCAGCAAGCGGGCGAGGGCGTCGCCGTAGGTGGCGCCCCGGGCGTGGCCCGCGTGCACCGGCCCGGTGGGATTCGCGGAGACGTACTCCACGAGCACCTTGCGGCCGGCGCCGAGCGTGCTGCGTCCGTGGTCCACCCCTGCGGCGAGCACGGCGGGGACCTGATCGTGGAGCCAACCCGGCTCCAGCCGGAAGTTCACGAAGCCCGGCCCGGCGATCTCCACCGCCGTGACGTGGCGGGGCGGCGACGCGGCCAGCACGTCGGCGAGCTGCTGGGCGAGCTCCCGGGGGTTGCGACCCGCGGCCTTGGCCGTGGCCAGGGCCACGTTGGAGGAGAAGTCCCCGTGCTCGCGGCGGGCCGGCTGCTCGAGGTGGATCTCGGCGGGCGGCTCCACGCCCAGGCCCGACAGGGCGTCGCGCAGTGCGGGGATCAGGACATCGCGCATGCTCGGGGCACTCCGGGTCGGGAGCGCCGAGCGTACCGTCGGCCGGTCCCGGCCTCCGAACCCGTTGCGGCGGGCCCGGACTCGGGCCCGCCGCGTGGAGCGGCTACGGTGTCCCGGTCCCGGCACGCCGGGCACGCCCCCGTAGCTCAGGGGATAGAGCAGCGGCCTCCGGAGCCGTGTGCGCAGGTTCGAATCCTGCCGGGGGCGCTCTCCAACGCCGGTGTCAGCCGCAGCGGACGCCGGGCGGCGGCGCCGAGGGCGTCCAGCCGGGTTCCGTGGTGGTGGTCGTGGCCGGCGCGGCCGCGGACCCCCCGGATGCGGTGGCCGGTGACGCGACGGCCGTGGTGGTGGTCGGTTTCGCCGATGGCTCGGCGACCGTGGCGAAGTCCGTGCCGAGATCCACACGCACCGAACCCGGAGTCACCTTGGCGTCCTCCACCAGCTTCGGCGCCGGCCCGAGCCACGCGGCGACGAGTTCGCCCATCGCCCGGCCACCCTTGGCGAAGCGCACGGTGGTGCGCTGCACCGGGCCGTCGGGGTTGCCCACCTCGCCGAGCGCGAACCCGCCGGCCGACAGCACATAGCTCACCCGCCGGGCCTCCCCCTGGGTGGGCGAGCCGTTGTAGATGCTGACCGTCACGTCGGCCGGCCGCACCGGCGGCGCCGTGGTGGTGGTGACCGCCGGCGTGGACGCGCCCCGGAACACGTCGAGGGTGGGCTGGGCCGCGGCCGGGTCGAGGAGCAGCACCGCCGCGCCCCCGTCGGTGGTGTGGGGTGTGGTCGGGAGCGCGTACGTCTGGATGGTGGCCGGGTCGAACTCCGCGAAGCGGCGGGCGAGACCGAGGATGTCGCCCACGCCGAGCTGGTCGTCGAGGGTGACGTTGCCCACCGCGGCATCCACCAGGCCCGTCACGCGGCCCACGTCGCCCAGGCCCATCGAACGGAGCCTCCCCATCGCGGCCCGGGCCAGGGCCTGCTGGCGGGCCATCCGGCCGAGGTCCGCCGACGGGTCCGACACCCACTGCGACCCGTTGCTCCACTCCAGGTGCCGGGAACGGGCGAAGGCCAGTCCCTGGTAGCCGTCGAGGACGGCACAGCCCTTCTGGTCCACCCGGAGTCCGGAGTTGCGGTCCCGGACCGGGTGGTTGAAGTAGAGCGGGACCCCGCCGATGGTGTCCACGAGCTCCTGGAAACCCTTGAAGTCGACCTCCACGTAGTGGTGCACGGGGATGCCGAGGTTCTTCTCGATGGTGTCGACCACGTTCTGGACCGACGTGGAGTAGGCCGTGTTGATGCGCTGCTCCTTGCCCGTGTTGGCGATCGGGAGCCACAGGTCGCGCGGGATCGACAGCATCGAGATGCGGGTGCTGCGGGGGTCGATGCGGACGATCTCGATGCTGTCGGAGCGACGGCCACCGGGGCTCCCCCCGGCGAGCATCGCCCCCGACCCGGGATCGGACCGCTCGATGCCGTCACGGCTGTCGGAACCGATGAGGAGGTAGTTCTGCGGCTCACCCTCGGCGGCGTCGCTCAGCGAGAGGTTCTTGCGGTCGAGGCGACCGAAGCTCCACAGGCCCCACACGGCGCCGGCACCCACCACGACCGCGGTGACCACCACTGCGGCCACCCCTCCGAGAAGGAGCCGCCGCGGCCAACGGCGGTCGGCGGGCGCCGAAGGCCGGCTGCGGCGGCGGACCACGCGGACCTCGTCGTTGACGGGTCGCCGGGAGCCCTCGCCGGGCGGGGTGCGGTTCGGTCGGTCCTCAGGCACGGTGCTCGTGGGGCGGCACGAGGGGGGCGCGCCGACCCGACGACGCTACCGGAGCGCCGCACGGCGGGGTCGGCACCCCGGCAGGTGGTCCTTCCCATGTGCCGGACGCCACGCCGCCGGAGCGGGAGCGGTGGCAGGGGCGGGAGCAGGGGCCGCTCCGGCGTCACGGCTCAGGCCGGCTTCTGCTCCACCTTCGGCTCGCGGGGAAGGCCGAGCACCTTCTCGCCGACGATGTTGCGCTGGATCTGTGAGGTCCCGCCCCAGATCGTCTCGGACCGGGAGAAGAAGAACGCCGACATCATCGGGCTCACGGGGTAGGCCTCCCGTCCGTCGGCTCGCATGGTCGCCGGCCACGTGGCCTCCGGACCCGTGGTGGAGAGCATCGACTCCGCGCCCCAGATGTCGAGCGCGAGCTCCATGGCCGCCTTGTGGGTCTCCGACCAGAACAGCTTGTTGGTCACGCCGAGCACCGCAGTACCCATGTCGCGCTTGCCGGTGACCGTGGCGGTGAGGGAGCGGAGGCCGTTGATCCGCATGATCTGGATCCGGGAGTAGTACGCCATCAGGCGCTGACGGATGAGCGGGTCGTCGATCTTCCCGTTCTCCTGGGCCTGCTCCACCATGAGGCGGTACTCCTCGGCGAAGCGCCGGTAGCCCGTGGTGGCCGACATGCCGCGCTCGAAGCCCAGCGTGTCGTTCGCCACCTTCCAGCCGTTGTTGAGGCCGCCCACGACGTTCTCCGCCGGGCAGCGGGCGTCACTGAAGAACACCTCGTTGAACTCGGCGGTGCCGTCGGGCTGGACGATCCCGCGCACCTCCACCCCGGGCTGGTCCATCGGGACGAGCAGGTAGGAGATGCCGGCCTGCTTCTTCACGTCCGGGTCGGTGCGGGCCAGCACGAAGCAGTAGTCGGCGAACTGCGCCTGGGTGGTCCACACCTTCTGGCCGTTGATCACCCACTCGTCGCCGTCGAGCACGGCCGTGGTCTTGAGCGAGGCCAGGTCGGAGCCGGAGTCGGGCTCGGAGAAGCCCTGGCACCACCGCATGGAGCCGTCGAGGATCTTCGGCAGGAAGTACTTCTTCTGCTCCTCCGTGCCGTTCATCAGGATGGTGGGGCCCACCAGGGTGTCGCCGAAGAAGTCGGCGCGGAGCGGCGCCTTGGCCCGGGCGAACTCCTCGGCGAGCACCACGCCCTGCATGGTGCTGAGGCCCTTGCCGCCGTACTCGACGGGCCACGTGGCACAGATCCAGCCGCCGTCGAAGAGCTTGCCCGTCCACTCCTCGTTGAACTTCCGCTTCTGCTCGGGGGTCATCGTGAACCCCTCGCCGAACCAGCCGTCCGGCAGGTTCTCCTCCAGCCACGCACGGATCTCCGTGCGGAACTCCTCGGCCTCGGGCGGGTACGTCAGGTCCATGGACCCCATTCTTGACCCGGCGGTCAAGTGCCGACCAGCCGGGCGCCGCTTCCCGTTCTGTTCGTCGTTCCCCACCACGGGAGGTGGGGAACGACGAACAGAACGGGAAGCAGGGGCGGGACGGGGACGCCGGGCGTGCGGGTAGATTCCGCCCATGACCGTGACCGACGAGGCGCCACTCCCCTCCCTCCAGGAACGACTCGAGGCGACCGCGGCCACCCGCTGGCAGAACCAGTGGGCCGAACTGAAGGCCGAGGTGATCGACACCGGGCTCTGCACGGGGTGCGCGGGCTGTGTCATCTCCTGCCCGCACGACGTGATCGGCTACGACCACACCCAGGGCGGCTACAAGCCGTTCCACCTCGAGGAGGAACTCGGCGCCGACGACTGTCTGCACGGCCAGAAGGGCTGCACCACCTGCACGCGGGCCTGTCCCCGGTTCCGCCTGTGGGAGGGCCAGGCCGACGACCACCTCTTCGGGCGGCCGCGCGCCGACGACGAGGTGGCCGGCATCTACTCCGACATCCTCCTCACCCGCGCCGCGGACGAGCACGTGAACGAGACGGGACAGGACGGCGGCCTCGTCTCGGCCATCCTCATCTGGGCCATGGAGCACGACTACATCGACGCCGCGCTGGTCTCCTACCTCGAGGGCGGCGAGGCGGGGTCGTGGAAGGCGGTGCCGGGCGTGGCGGCGACCACCGAGGAGATCCTCGCCTCCGCCGGGAGCCGCTACACGTACTCGGCCAACACGCTCGCCCTCGACGAGGCGCTCGAAGCGGGCCACCGGCGTCTCGCCCTCGTGGGCATGAGCTGCCAGTCCTCGGTGCCGCCGGTGATGTGGGCCCGCAAGGTGGGCAAGATCTCGAAGCCGATCGTGTTCAACCTCGGCCTGCTGTGCTCCAAGACCTTCGACGACGCCATCTTCGAGGAACTCTTCTGGACCAAGTACGGCCTGGCCAAGGAACACATGGTCAAGATGAACATCAAGGGCGTGTTCCAGATCTGGATGGACGACGGCGCGTACCACGAGATCAACCTGAAGGAGTGCCACGCCTGGACCCGTGAGGGCTGCACCCACTGCCCGGACTTCGCGGCGGAGCACGCCGACATCTCCTGCGGCGGCATCGGTGAGAACGCCAACTGGACCCTCACCATCGTCCGCACCGACCTCGGCCGGGAGATCATCTCCCGCATGGTCGCCGATGGCGTCATCGAGGCCCGCCCCGGCGACTCCGACCCGGGGGCGATCGCCCTCATGCGCAAGCTGGCGGAGAAGTCCCGCTCGCGGTGGCCCGCCACCGCGGAGCCCACGGTGCGAGTGGGTCTGCCCGAACCGAGGAAGAAGGCCGCCGCCGGCTGAACGGCCGGCCCGCCGGCCCCGCGGCGTCGCTCAGGCCGCGCCCTCGGGATTCGCCTTCCTGCAGGCGTCGTAGACCGAGGCGATGTTCTTCGGGACGACGATCTCGCCCGCCTTCTCCTCGGCCTGCTGCTCCTCGAACTTCTTGGCGTCGTCGAAGGGCACCTTCTCCTTCAGGCCCTCGTAGACGCACTGGCAGTAGGCCACGGAACCGAGCGTGGGATCGCGGTACTTGCCCTGGTCGTTCGGCTCCACCCCGGTGCAACCGATCATCAGGTTCTTCTCGTACTGCTCGCCGTACTCGCGGGGCTGGGTCTGTTGGCTGCAGCCGGCGAGCAGGATCAGCGCGGACACCATCACGACGGACAGCGGGGCCAGAACGACGGCGGCGGGACGGGAACGGCGGGGCATGGGACACCTCGGAGCGACCACGGGACGCCCACCGTAGCGGCGCCCCGCCGGGTGGTCACAACGCCGACGGGACGCCCTGAGGGCGCCCCGTCGACGGATGGCTGGGTTGGGGGAACGACACCCGGGCGGACCCGGGTGGACGGAGGGGGCGGGCGGCGCCGGCGGGGGCCGCCCGTGCGGTCACGGCACCCGGCCCGCACCTCCCGGGGCGTCGAGGGCGAGGGCCAGTGACGGGTCGTAGTCGAACATCGTGGGGACGGGCACCACCTCGGCGACGGCCACGCTCGGCAGCGGCTGCCGGGTGGCGCCCGGTGCCGCTCCCACGAGCGAGGCCCACAGACCCCTCGGACCACGGGGCACGTCGACGGAACCCTCGCCCACGTGTGCGTCGAGGAGGTCGGCGAGGCCCGTACCGGCCGGGGCCGCCGGGAGGTTCGCGTCGTGGAGTGCTCGCATGTGGGCAGTGTCACCCAACGCGGGCCCGACGGGGAGGGCCGAACGACCCAATCCGGAGCGAATGGTCCGGACGGCCCGCCCGTGGTCCGGACGACCCAGTGCCCACGGAACCCTCCCGGGGGTCTCCCCGACCGCCGCTCAGACCGAGGCGGCCGCGAGCGTACGGGCCCGGACCAGCACCTCGTCGAGCATGGGTTCGGTGAGACGGCCGGTGAAGGTGTTCTGCTGGCTCACGTGGTAGCAGCCGAGCAGGACACGGCCGTCGGGCGCCACCACCTCGGCGCCGTGGCCGAAGCGCGGTGCGGGCCGGATCCCGAGGAGCCGGGCCGCCTCGCCGAAGCCGAACCCGCCGAGCGCCACCACCACCCGCACCCGGTCGAGCAGCGCCGCCTCCTCCACCAGCCAGTGACGGCACGCGTCACGCTCCGAGGGCGAGGGCTTGTTGGCGGGCGGGGCGCACCGGACGGGTGCGGTGATGAAGGCGTCACGGAGTTCGAGCCCGTCGTCGCGGTGGGTGGAGGTGGGCTGGTTGGCGAACCCCGTGCGGTGCAGCGCCGCGTAGAGGAAGTCACCCGAGCGGTCACCGGTGAACATCCGGCCGGTGCGGTTGGCGCCGTGGGCCGCCGGGGCCAGACCGACCACCAGCACACGGGCGGCCGGGTCCCCGAAGCCCGGGACGGGCCGACCCCAGTACTCCTCGTCGCGGAAGGCGGCCCGCTTCTCCCGTGCCACCTCCTCGCGCCACGCCACGAGGCGCGGGCAGGCGCGGCACGCCGCGATCTCCGCCTCCAGCGCCTGCAGGGCCCGCACGGTCGGAGCATAGGATCCGCAACGTGGCACGCTCCTCCCGCTCCGGCCGACGCCGACCACCGGACCCGACCCTGGTCCTGCTCGTGCGCCACGGCCGGACCGCCACCACCGGCACCGTGCTGCCCGGCCGGGCGCCGGGCCTGCACCTGTCGGAGGAGGGTCTCGCACAGGCCCGCCATGCCGGGGACCGGATCGGGGGTCTGCGCCGGGTGGACGCGGTGTACGCCTCGCCCCTGGAGCGCACGCGGGAGACGGCGGCCCCGATCGCCCGGGCACGGGGCCTCCGGGTGCGGACCCGACGGGGCCTGCTCGAGTGCGACTTCGGCGAGTGGACCGGCCGGCGCCTCTCCGACCTCCGCAAGCTGCCGGAATGGTCCCGCGTGCAGTCGTCGCCGTCGGGGTTCCGGTTCCCGGGCGGCGAGTCGTTCGCCGAGATGCAGCTCCGCATCTGGGGCGAACTGGAGCAACTGGTGGCCGACCACCCGGGCGGCACCGTGGTCGCCGTGTCGCACGCCGACCCGATCAAGGCCGCGGTGGCCATGGCCACCGGCGTGCACCTCGACCTCTTCCAGCGGATCGTGGTGAGCCCCTGCTCGGTGACCCCGCTGCTGTTCACGGCGGGCGGGCCGGTGGTGCTGGCGGTCAACAGCACCGGCGACGACCTCACGACCCTGGCACCGTCGTGAGCCGGTCCTTCAGCTTCGACCAGCTCGATGCGTTCGTGGCCGGGGCGGTGGGCCCGCCCGGGGCCCGGACGTTCTACCTGCAGGCCCGCACCGGTACGCAGGTGGTGTCGTTCAAGGCGGAGAAGGAGCAGGTGGCCATGCTCGGGCGGTACCTCGGGCAGCTCGCCTCGGCGATGGGTCCCGTGGAGGCCGACCGCGACGTGGTGGGCCTCGTCGAGCCGGTGGAGCCCGAGTGGTCCGTGGGGGCGCTCGCGGTGGGCGTGGACGAGGAGGCCGGGGTCATCCACGTGACGGCCGAGGAGCTGACGGGTGACACCTTCGGGGAGGACGTCACCGACGAGTACATCGACGAGCTGCTCGAGGTGGAACCCGACGGAGCGGAGGCCCGCTTCACGCTCACGCTGGGGCAGGCGGTGGCCTTCGCCGAGGCCGCGCAGGACCTCATGGAGGCGGGCCGGCCCCCCTGCCGGCTGTGCGGGCGGCCGATCGGGCCCGAGGGTCACGCCTGCCCGCGCTGGAACTGACGTGACCGACCAGGACGAGTTCGACCAGGACGAGTTCGACCAGGACGAGTTCGACCCGGATGTGGCGGGGACCCGGGTGTTCGAGTACTCGGCCACGGTCGCGCCCGGCGACGCCGGAATGGCCACGCTGCTCCGCGAGGGCGGGATCGAGGTGCTCGGGCGCATGCCCTGGTCGTCGAACGGCACCTACCTCGTGGAGGTGCGCGTCGGCGACGACCACGCCCCCGGCATCTACAAGCCCCTGGCCGGCGAACGCCCGCTGTGGGACTTCCCCGACGGCCTCTGGCGCCGGGAGGTGGCGGCCTCGGTCCTCTCCGACGCCCTCGGGTGGGGGCTCGTGCCGCCGACAGTGGCCCGCTCCGACGGCCCACTCGGCGAGGGGTCGCTGCAGGCGTTCGTGCCGGCCCGCTACGAGGAGCACTTCTTCACGATCCGCGACGACCCGGACCACGGCGACGTGCTCCGGCGTCTGTGTGCGTTCGACCTGGTGGCGAACTCGGCCGACCGGAAGGGGGGCCACTGCCTGCTCGACGGCGAGGGCCGGGTGTGGGGCATCGACAACGGACTGACCTTCCACGAGGAGTTCAAGGTGCGGACCGTGATCTGGGACTACGCGGGCGAGGCCGTGCCGGACCGCCTGCGCGAGGACCTCGACCGGTTCGTCGGCCGAGCACTTCCGGAGGACCTCGTCACGCTGCTGTCACGCCCCGAGCGGGAGGCGCTCGTCACCAGGGCCGGCGCGCTCCTGGCGGGAGGGCGCTTCCCCCACGACCCGAGCGGCCGCAGGTACCCGTGGCCCCTCGTCTGAGCCACCGGAGCGGCGTGCACCGTGGACCGTGACGACCTCGACCGCTGGATCTCCTCCGGTGACCTCGACGAGCTGCTGCGGGAGATCGACCGTTGCTGCGACCGCGGCGACTGGGACGGGCTGGTCCGCCTGCGCGACCGGGCCCGCGGCGCGATCGAGCGCGGCCACCAGCTCTGGCCGGCCGCGTCGTTCGCGGAGTACCGCCTGGCACTCGGGGCACCCGGTCCGCACGCCGCGGCCGCGGTGGTGGACGGCGCGGGCTGGTTCGCTCCCGGGCCGCTCACCGAGGTGGTCGCCCAGGCCCACCGTTGGGAGGAGATCGGCCCGCACCTCGCTCCGGGCCCCCGACGCGACCTCGTCGCCCAGGAACGCGTGCTGCGGGGTGAGGACCTCACCCCGCGCTGGGAGGGCGAGCTCCCGGGACGGCTGCTCGCCTGGGAGCCGGGCTACGAGGTGGCCGAGTACCGACCCGACGGACAGGCCCGCTTCCCCGCGCCGGACCTGCCCGAACCGCGGACGGCCGTCCCGCCCGCGGTGGCGTCCGCCGTCGAGTGTCCCGACGGGCTCGACGCGGCACGGGCGCTCACCGATGCGGTCCGGCACTGGGCGGACCACAGCGACGGCCGGGTGCACGCCGTGTCGGTGGAGGGCACCGCGGCCGACGCCGTCGCCGCGCT
>CAIPVR010000128.1 GCA_903868545.1 uncultured Actinomycetes bacterium | reverse complement strand
TGATCCCGGGCGCCGAGCCGTGGAGTGCCCCCGGTGGGCCCACCGGCGTCCTCGTCCTGCACGGGTTCACGGGGCACCCGGGATCGGTACGGCCGCTGGCCGAGGCGTTCGCCGCGGCGGGCCACGCCGTGGAGATGCCGCTCCTTCCGGGTCACGGGACCCGGGTGGAGGACATGCTGGACACCGGGTGGGCCGACTGGTCGGCGGCCGCGGAGGCGGCGCTCGCGTCCCTGGCCGACCGGTGCGACCGCGTGGTGGTGGCGGGGCTGTCGATGGGCGGGTCGCTCACCTGCTGGCTGGCGACCCGACACCCTGAGCTCGCCGGGATCATCTGCGTGAACCCCGCCGTGGTGGCCGACCCCGGCATGGTCGAACTGGTCGAGGCGCTCGTCGCCGCCGGTGAGGCGGTGATGGACGGGATCGGCTCCGACGTGGCGGACCCCGAGGTGGTGGAGACGGCGTACCCCCAGACGCCCCTGGCCCCGCTGCTCACGTTGTTCGCCGCGGCCGCGGAGGTGGGCCCCGAGCTGGCGCGGATCAGTTGTCCGCTCCTGCTGTTCACCAGCCCGGAGGACCACGTGGTGCCGCCGTCGGACTCCGACGTGCTCGCCGCCGCGGTGTCGGGTCCCGTGGAGCGGGTGAGCTGCGACCGCAGCTACCACGTGGCCACGATCGACCGCGACAAGGACCTGGTGATCCGCCGGTCGCTCGAGTTCGTCGCCGGCCTGCCGGGCTGACCTCCCCCGTCCGTCCACCCGCTCCGGGTCCTCCGACCGGCTCGATCCGGTCGCGCGCCGTGAGTCGCTGACGCTGCTCAAGGTTGCATCCACGCGCTCCGAAGACAGGTCATGGCCCGGGTGAGCCCGCCCTGGCCGATGAGCTGGGAGCACACAATGAGATTGAAGGCACGTAGTCGGGTCGGGAAGCGACCCATCCGGGGGACCTCCGGTCGTCCCACCATGCGGCGGATCCACGCCGCTGCCGCAGGCCTCGGCGTGACGGCCGCGCTGCTCGCCGGATGTTCGGCCCCTCCGGCCGAGGGCGCGGCGGACCCGGTGGACGGCGTCGAGATGAGCGCCCTCACCGCGGCACCCACGGCCGGCACCACCATGTTCGGCACCACCTATCCGACCACCTCGGCGGCGGCCGACTACCAGTCGGTCGAGCTGGGTTCCCGCTTCACCGTGTCCGAGAGCGGTTCGGTGACGGCGATCCGCTTCTACAAGCGGCGGGCGACCACCGGCCCCTTCACCGGGGCCCTCTGGTCCCAGAGCGGAACGAAGCTCGCCTCGGTGAACTTCACGACCACCACCTCGAGCGGGTGGCAGCAGGCGGACCTCACCACGCCGGTGCTGGTCTCGCCGGGCCAGAGCTACGTGGTCTCGTACCACGCGCCGAACGGTCGGTACGCGGCCACCAACGGCGGGTTCGCAACGGCGAAGTCGACCGGCGGCGCGATCCGCGGTCCGGCTGACGGCGACGGCGGGGCCAACGGCGTGTACGCCTACGGTTCGGGTCAGATCTTCCCGAACAAGTCCTTCCAGAGCACGAACTACTGGGTCGACGCCGTGTTCCAGGCCGGCGTGGCAGCGGTTCCGCCGTCGAACAACCCGTCGTCGTCGCCGACCACCACGGTGGCGCCGACGACCACGAACACGACGATCACATGACGGATGGTCGCTGGATCGTCATCTGGGCGGCGGTCGCGGTTCACGGTGCGTGCCGGAACGGCGCGCACCGGACCTGCCGGTGACGTTCGGATTCAGGCGGTGCGGGGGGAGCGGCGCCGCGAGGTGACGAGGACGCCACCGATCACGAGGGCC
>CAIPVR010000127.1 GCA_903868545.1 uncultured Actinomycetes bacterium | reverse complement strand
TGCTTCACGGCGGGGGCGAGGGCGTGATTCGTGCAGAACACCACGGTGTGGCCGTCGGAGCGCAGGCGGTCCACGGCCGCCGGGGCGCCACCGATCGTCGCTTCCCCCCACCACATCACACCGTCCAGGTCGATCACCCAGGTCGCCACGGCCGCAGCATCGCACAGGGCGGCCGCGCCGACGCCGCCGTGGGGCGTCCGGAATGGTCCAGGACCGGGGGCGTGTGGAACCCTGTCGTCCGTCGCGCGGCGCAGGGGTCCGCGCACCAGGGGATTCTCGAACGGGAGGTGTCCGTCATGGACCAGGAGCAGCTCGACAAGGTGCGCAACGACGCCGGTTTCATCGCCGCGCTCGACCAGAGCGGGGGGAGCACCCCGAAGGCGCTCCGGCTCTACGGCATCGAGGAGTCGGAGTACTCCGGCGACGACCAGATGTTCGACCTGATCCACCAGATGCGCACCCGCATCATCACCAGCCCCTCCTTCGGTGGCGACCGGATCCTCGGGGCGATCCTGTTCGAGCAGACGATGGACCGCGAGATCGACGGCATCGGCACCGCCGAGTACCTCTGGCAGCGCAAGCGCGTGGTGCCGTTCCTGAAGGTCGACAAGGGCCTCGCGGACGAGGCCGACGGCACGCAGGTGATGAAGCCGATCCCCGACCTCGACGCAGTCTGCGAGAAGGCGGTCGGCCACGGGGTGTTCGGCACCAAGATGCGCTCCGTGATCAAGGTCGCCGACGAGGCCGGGATCACCGCCAACGTGGCCCAGCAGTTCGAGTTCGGCCGGCAGATCCTCGGCCACGGCCTGGTGCCGATCATCGAGCCCGAGGTCGACATCAACAGCCCGTCGAAGGCTGCGGCCGAGGAGCTCCTCGCGGCCCGGATCACCGCCGAACTCGATGGTGTGGACCAGCCGATCATGCTGAAGCTGACGCTCCCGGAGACCGACGGCTTCTACGCCGACCTCATCGCCCACCCCAAGGTGCTCCGCGTCGTGGCGCTCTCCGGCGGTTACAGCCGGGAGGAGGCCAACGCCCGGCTGTCCCGGAACCCCGGCATGATCGCGAGCTTCAGCCGGGCCCTCACCGAGGGCCTCTCCGCCCAGCAGACCGAGGCCGAGTTCGACGCCGCCCTCGATGCGTCGGTCGGCAGCATCTTCGCCGCCTCCTCCACCTGACCTCGGCGGTCGCCCCGCCGGGCGGCCCGGACCGGTGCAGCGACGGCCCACCCGCCGGGTGGGCCGTCACGCGTCCGGCGGGCGCCTCAGTCCAGATGGGCGGCCCGCTCGGCCGCGTCGAGGAAGTCGGGTTCGGCGCGGGCCACCGAGCTGAACAGCGCCCGGGCCTGGGGGAGGTCGCCCGCCCGCTCGTAGAGGTCGGCCAGCGCGTACCCGCGGCGCAGGTGGTGCTCCATCGGCCGTTTCGGCAGCCGGAACCCCTTGCCGAGCAGGGCGATGGCCCCGGCGAGGTCCCCTTGGTCAGCGAGCGAGCCCGCCGCAACGATCCGGCCCTCCACCACCAGCGGCCCCGACGGGGAGACGGTACGGAGCTCCTCCCAGAGTTCCTTCACCGCCGCGTGCCGCCCGAGGGCACGCTGGCAGTCGGCCAGCACCGGGTACTGCTCCACGCTGCCGCCGCTGAGCTCCCCGAAGGCCTCGAGCTCCCCGACGGCCTCCTTCCAGCGCCCGAGGCGGTAGTAGGTCAGCCCGAGGAGCTCCCGCGCCTCCACCAGGTCCGGCACCTCCTCCACGATCGGCACCAGGAGCCGTCGTGCGTCGGCGTAGCGCTCGCCGCCGTAGGCCGTGGCAGCGTCGGACAGGCGGGCCGACAGCTTGGCCGCCCTCGACGGACCCACCATCGACGCCAGCTGTGGCGTGTCCACCGTCACCGGGCCGCGTGACCGCCGCGGTGCCCGACGGGGCCGCGGTGGAGCGGCACTCGGCCCCTCGTCGATCCACCGCTCGGGCTCCCTCGGCGCTCGGGCCGGTGGACGGTCCGGGTCCGCCGCACGGCGGGCTGGCCATCCCGGCCGGTCCTCGTAGGGCGAGCGACGCGGCGGAGCCCCTCGGTCGGAGCGGGCGCCCTCGGAGCGCCGGTCCCCTCCGGCCCGGCGACCACCGCCGGCCGACCTGCGGGCCCCTGTCGGACGATCCGTGGGACGCGATCCGCGAGCGTCACGTCGGGCGTCATCACCTCTGCCGCGGCCGCCGCCCGTCGCGCCTCGCGAGCCGCCGGACGAAGCGCTCCGGGAACCCTGGCTCCCCCGCGAACTACCGCCCGACCCGCCCCGGGCGCCCTGACCGCCTCGCGAGCCGCCGGACGAAGCGCTCCGGGAACCCTGGCTCCCACGCGAACTACCGCCCGACCCGCCCCGGGCGCCTTGACCGCTCCGAGGGCCCTGGGCTCCCCGCGAGCCACCGCCCGCCGAACCACTCCGGGATCCGCCGGCGGAGCCCCCCGTGCGGGCGGAGCCGGTCCGCCCCGAGCGCGACGGGCCGGATCGGCCGCCCGCCGACCCGCTCCGGGATCCGCCGCCAGAGGGACGATCACGAGGGGCTTCGCGCGCCGGACCCCGCGAGCTGCTGCGCCCTGCACCCGGACGACCCCCGCCCGGCCTGGAGGCGCCCCCGCCGCGGGATCCACCACGGCCACCGGGCCGCGCCGACGGACGATCTGAGGGCATCGAGAGACTCCAGTGACTCGAGGAGGACGGGCCAGCGTACCGAACCGGGCGGCGGCCCTCACACGGGAAAAAGGGGGCCGGGGAGGTGTTTCCACCTCCCCGGCCGAGAAATCCGGCGGCGTCCTACTCTCCCAGGGACACTCGTCCCAAGTACCATCGGCGCTGGAGGGCTTAACTTCCGTGTTCGGGATGGGAACGGGTGTGACCCCTCCGCTCTGGCCACCGAAATCTGTTGTCAACTGACGAGCCGGCCCGTGGTCGGGCGGGTCTCGAGGACTTCATAGCGAGCACGAACGGCCTTGTACGGACCCAAGCCCTCGGCCG
>CAIPVR010000126.1 GCA_903868545.1 uncultured Actinomycetes bacterium | reverse complement strand
GATCCGGGCGGCGGGGCCTGGGGCGGCGGGAACGATCCGGGGGGTGGCGGAAAGCCGGAACCCTCCTCCCCGGGTGGCGGGGGCGGCGGGGGTGGGGCGTCGCTCATGGTGCGACGGTAGCGTCACCCGGCGTATGGAGAACGGACCAGGTGCCCCCACCCCACCCATCGAGATCGCCGGCGGCGCGGCCGCTGCGGTCGCCCGCCCGGGCCCGGCCCGCGTGGAGGTGGGTGACGACCTCCTCGAACGGCTCCGCTCCGTGTGCGTCGAGGTGACCGACGACCCCGCCACGGTGGGCGCCGCGTCCCAGGACTGGTGGCCGCTGGCCATGACCTGGGCGCTCGAGGGCCAGCTCGCCGGACGCGGCGCTGTGGTGGCCCGCCCGGGCACACCGGAGGAGGTCGCCGCCGTGCTCGCCGCGTGCCACGACGCCCGGGTGCCGGTCACCGCCGCGGCCGGGCGGTCGGGTGTGTGCGGGGCGTCGGTGCCCGTGCACGGTGGCGTGGTGCTCGACCTCTGCGGCCTCGCCGGCATCCGCGACGTGGACGACGAGTCCCTCGTCGTCGACGTGCTGCCCGGCACCTTCGGCGACCGGTTCGAGGCCGAACTGCGCCATGAGCACCGCCTCACCTGCGGGCACTGGCCGCAGTCGATGGCCCTGTCCACGGTCGGCGGGTGGCTGGCCTGCCGTGGTGCCGGTCAGCTCTCCACCCGCTACGGCAAGATCGAGGACATCGTCGTGGGCCTCGACGTGGCGCTCGCCGACGGCCGCACGCTCACCACCGGCGGGCATCCCCGCCAGGCCACCGGCCCCGACCTCACGCAGCTGTTCGTGGGGTCCGAGGGCACGCTGGGCATCATCACCGGCGCCCGGCTGGCCGCCCACCCGGTGCCCACCCACGAGCGGCGGGGCGCGTGGAGCTTCGCCTCCTTCACCGACGGCCTCGAGGCGTGCCGCCGCATCCTCCGCCGCGGGGCCACGCCGGCGGTGCTGCGGCTCTACGACGGGGTGGAGTCCGACCGGAACTACCACGTGGGCCTCGACCGCAACGTGCTGCTCGTGCTCGACGAGGGCGACCCCGCCGTGGTGGACGGCATGTGGCACGTGGTGGAGGACGAGTGCTCCGGCGCCGAACCGCTCGACGTGGAACTCGTGGAGCACTGGATGCACAAGCGCAACGACGTGGCGGCGCTGGAGTCGCTGATCTCCAACGGCTTCGTGGTGGACACGATGGAGATCTCCGGACCGTGGTCGGTGCTGCCGGTCGCCTACCACGCGGCCACCAGGGCGATCGCCGCGGTGCCGGGCGCACTGGCCGCGTCCGCGCACTGCAGCCACAGCTACCTCGACGGTGCGTGCCTCTACTTCACCTTCGCCGGCCGACCCGGCACGGGCGACGCCCCCACCCCGGAGGAGAAGGACGCCTTCTACCGGGCGGCCTGGGACGCCGGCACCCGCGCCGTGCTCGGGGCCGGCGGGTCGTTGAGCCACCACCACGGGGTGGGCCTGAACCGTGCCCGCTTCATGGGTGAGGCCCTCGGCGGCGGGCTCGACGTGCTCGACGCGGTGAAGTCCGCGCTCGACCCGCACGGCGTCCTGAACCCGTCGAAGCTCGGGCTTCGGTCCCCCTTCGGCGACGCCGGGCTGGTCTGAGGCCGTGCAGCCGCAGCTCCGCGACCTTCCGGAGCTCCCGCCCGGCGCGGCGGTGTGGCGGGGCACGCTGACCGCGCTCGTGGTGGCCCTCCCCGCCGCGCTGCTCAACCAGTTCGTCCTCGACGAACCCCCGATCGCCCAGCTGCTGTGGCTGCTCATCCTCTTCGGCGCCGCGGCCGGCGGTTGGGCGGTGATGCGCCTCTCCCCCACCGCCCGGCTCCCCCACGCCGCTGCGGCCGGCGCCCTCGCCTACCTGATCGTGCAGGCGTTGGGGACGCTGCGGCGCCTCGGCGCCGGCGAGCCGATCTCGTGGATCGCCTACCCGTTCCTGGCCGCGTTCATGGCCGTGGTCGCGATGCTCGGCGGCATGTACGCCCGCAGGACCACCCGTCGCTACGCTCCCGACGAGTGAGCATCCTGGTCATCGACCTCGGCACCAGCTCGGTGCGGGCCGCCGTGGTGCATCCTGACGCCACGGTGAGCCACGAGGTGCGCCGCCACACCCTGCCCGACTCACCCGTTCCCGGGCTGGTGGAGTTCGACGCCGTCGCCTACGGCCGGGCCGCGATGGACTGCGCCCGGGAGGTGCTCGCGGCCCACGGGCCGGTCGAGGCGGTGGGGATCACCAACCAGCGGGCGTCCACCGTGGTGTGGGACCGCGACACCGGCGAACCCGTCGCCCCGGCCCAGGGCTGGCAGGACCTCCGCACGGTGGGCGACTGCCTCGTGCTGAACGCGGAGGGCTTCCGCCAGGCCCCGAACCTGTCGGCCACGAAGCTCGCCAACATCCTCGACGCCGTCGACCCCGACCGCTCCCGCGACCTGTGCTTCGGCACGCCCGACTCGTGGCTCGTGTGGCTGCTCACCGGTGGAGCGCACCACGTGTCGGACTGCTCGAACGCCGCGGTCTGGGGGCTGATGACCGCGGAGGCCACCCACTTCGACCCGAAGCTGCTCGAGCGCCTCCGTATCCCTGCGTCGTGCCTCCCGCGGGTGGTGGACTCCAGCGGCGTGGTGGCCGAGGCCACTGCGCTCGACGGAGCCCCGCCCATCGCCGGCATCGCGGGCGACCAGATGGCGTCGCTGATCGGCCAGGGCTGCGTGCGCCCGGGCCTCGCGAAGATCACCTTCGGCACCGGCGGGATGCTCGACGTGTGCCTCGGCCCGGACCGGCCGCGCTTCGCCACCCGCGGCGCCGGCGGCACGTTCCCCATCGTGTGCTGGCGGCGCGACGACACGATCACGTGGGGGGTCGAGGGCATCATGCTGTCGGCCGGCACGAACGTGGAGTGGCTGCGCGACGACCTCGGGCTCATCGCCTCGTCCGACGAGTCGGCCGAGGTGGCGGCCACGGTGCCCGACACCGACGGGGTGGTGTACGTGCCGGCACTGCTGGGCCTGGGCACCCCCCGGTGGGACTACGGCGCCCGGGGGGCGCTGCTGGGCCTCACCCGCGGCTCCACCGCGGCGCACGTGGTGCGCGCCGTGCTCGAGGGCGTGGCCGAGCGCGGCGCCGATCTGGTCGAGGCGGCCGAGGCCGACACCGGCCTGGCCCTCGGCGACCTGCGGATCGACGGTGGGATGGCGGCCAACCCCGTGTTCGTCCAGCACCTCGCGGACGCCACCGGCCGACCGGTGGAGGTGGCGCCGGTGCACGAGGCCACCACGCTGGGCGCCGGCTTCCTCGCCGGGCTCGCGATCGGCACCTGGGACGGCTGGGACGACATCGCCGGCACCTGGCGGCCGGCCCGGCGGGTGGAACCGGGCGCACCCACCGACCGCGACCGTTGGCGCGACGCGGTCGACCGTTCGGCCCGCTGGTTCGGCGACCTCAGCGACCTGGACTTCTGACCGTGGCCGGCACGGCGACCACGGGTGCAGCCATCCCCGGGGCGTCGCTGCTGGTGGCGGGCCATCACACCGAGGGCCCGTCGTGGGCGGAGGTGGAGGCCGCCCGCGACACCGGGCACGTGCTGTGGCTCGACCTCGAGGTCCCGGGTCCGGACGACCTCCGCGAGCTCACGCGACTCTTCGGCCTGCACGACGAGACCATCCGGGACTCGGGCGCGTTCAACCAGCGGACGCGGCTCAGCGAGTACGACGGCTACGTCGTGGTGGTCGCCTACGGGGTGGCCCCCGACGACGGGAAGCTGCAGGAGTTGCACGTCTACGTGCTGCAGCACGCGCTCATCACGGTCCGCCGGGAGGACATCCCCGAGATCACCTCGCTGCACGACCGCGACATGGTGGTCACCGAGCACACCACCGTGCCGGCGCTGCTGTCGCGGGTGCTGTCGACCCTCATCGGCACCTTCGCCGGCGCCCTCGAACAGGTCGACGACGCGCTCACCGAGCTGGAGCAGTCGATCCTCGACTCCCCCGCCCCCTCCCAGCTCCAGGACCTCATGGCGCTCCGACGGCGGGTGAACCGGTTCCGGCGGGCCGTCGACCCGGCCCGCGACCTGGTGGGTGCGGGCCGGTTCGTGGTGGTCGACACCCTCGAGGACCTCTCCGACGACACCCGTCGCCACCTGCGCGACCTCGCGATCGACCTCGCCTACATCGGCGACCAGCTCGAGGCCGAGCGCGACCGGCTGCAGGGCGTGATGGACGTCTACATGAACGAGCTGAACAACCGGCAGAACAAGATCATGAAGCAGCTCGCCGCCGTGTCGACGATCTTCCTGCCGCTCACGTTCCTCACCGGGTACTTCGGCATGAACTTCGCCTGGATGATCAAGCAGGTGAACAGCCCGGCAGCGTTCCTGGCCCTCGGCCTCGGGCTGCCCCTGCTGGCCGCCACCGGCGCCATGTGGGTGCTGAAGCGCAGGGGCTGGTGGTGAGCCGGGCCGAGCCTGCTACGTTGTGCCAACGGTCACCGGGCGAGTGGCCGTCGAGGGGGACAGTGATGACGATGAAGCGGCTCATTCCGCTGGCGTTGGCGATCACGGCGGGCGTGTTCGCCATCGGGGCGTGCTCACCCATGCCGGCACCGGGCACCACCACGACGACCAGCACCACGGTGCCGTCGCCGTGGCCCGGGGCGACGTGCCTCGACGGAGCCGGCACCGACGGTGCCGCAGCACCCGACCTGCTGTTCAACGGCACCCCCAACGCGCGGGGCAACGCCACCTTCTTCCTGACCTATGTCAACGGGTCCTTCTCGCTCAGCGGCAACGGCACCTGCGGCGGCCTCCCGGCCGGCGCGATCACCGTGGTGCGGGCGGCCTCGAAGTCGGCCGCGGACGCGCTGTGTGTGAGCCTGAACTCCGGGACCAACGCGACCAGCTTCACCGGCTCGCCCTGGACGTTGCCGGCTGATGCCTGGTCCTGCGACCAGACCATCTCCCTCTGACCCGCTCCACCCGGGTCGGCCCGACGGGTGCCACGGCGCCCCACGCGGCAACGCGCCCGGAGGGGTGCCACACTGTCCACGCTGGTGAGTCGGCCGGGTGACCGCGGCGGCACGCCCTCGGGCGGCGCCGTCGAGGAAGGTCGGGACTCCACAGGGCAGGGTGCTGGCGAGAGCCAGGTCGGGGCGACCTGACGGAACAGGGCAACAGAGAACAGACCGCCGATGGCCGGGCCCGCCCGGCACAGGCAAGGGTGAAACGGTGCGGTAAGAGCGCACCAGCGTCGGGGGCGACCCCGGCGGCTCGGCAACCCCCACCCGGAGCAAGGCCGAGCAGAGGGCACGGGCGGCCCGTCCGCCCCGTCAGGGGCAGCCCTCGGGTAGGCCGCAGAGATGGATGGTCACCGAACCGGACACCCGTGAGGGACCGGGGAACAGAATCCCGCCTACAGGTCGGCTCACCAGCACCACCGGCCGCCCACCGGAGCGACCTGCGTGCAGCGAACCGCGGTGACACGAACCGCCTCGAGGTGACCCGGTCGGCGAGGACTACCTGTCGGGAGGCCGGCCGAGACCCACCACGATGTGGGGGCGGGCAGTTGCAGCGACGTCGCGCACCCACGCCAACGCCTCGGCGAGTTCGCGCAGCGCGACGATCGCCGCCTCCCGCACGTCGTCCCCCTCGTGGATCGGGTTCTCCGGGAGTTGATCGACGGCCATCCGGCCGAACCAGCCGAGTCCGTCGGCATCCACCCGGACCGTGGGGTGCTCACGCCCTCCCCACCACATCCAGACCCGGTAGGCCGGTTTGCCGTCGACCACCACGAAACCGGCCAGCGACGGTCGACCGTGGCGGCGCTCCGACATGTCGGTCCAGCCCTCTGAGAGCAGGGCCCGCACCTCGACGGGAACGTCCGCCTCGGTGGCGGCCACCTCCGGGAACACCTCGCACACTCCCATGCGGGGAGTGTCCACCGAGGGTGTGACGGTCCCTGCGGGAGTCCGGTCCGAAGGGGATCGCCCGGACCGAGGTCAGCCGGCGCCGGCCGGCGAGGCGGGAACGTCGATGAGGTCGGGTCGCTGGCGCACCAGCAGCAGGATGCTGACCGCCGCCACCCAGACCGGGAACAGGAACACCACCCAGTCGATCCGCCGGACCACGAAGATCATCGCCAGGCCCACGACGACCGACACCGACGCCATCGCCGTGGGCATCAGCCCGACCCGTCGCAGCAGGTTGCCCGTGATGAGGATGAAGGCACCGGCCATGCGAGGCGCCACGTCGAACAGGAGCCAGTACACGATGCCGCCGCCCAGGCGGAGGGCCCCCGACTGGCCCGCGACCTGCTGCTGACGCAGGTCGATGACCGAGTTCGACACCGCGGCGGCCACGAGCAGCGCGCCGAGGAACAGCACGCCGGTGGCGATGAACACGGTCCCGAACAGCTCGTTGCGCGGATCGGTGTAGTTCAGCCGGATCACACCCATGAACCAGATGAAGGTGATCGCCACGTACGGCAGCAGGATGAGCCCCGCCTGCAGGAGCCCGTCGTCGACGGCGGGCGAGCCGGCCGTCAGGAGTTCCAGCGTCGGCGGGCCCCCCAGCCCACGACGGATCAGGAAGAACGACGCCACCAGCAGCAGGGCGGACACGATCCCCGCCACGCCGGCGGCCCGCGGCGCGGTGACCAGCACCCTCGCCCGTCGGCCCAACGACCCGCTCCCGCCCACCGGCACCGCCTCGGACACGCCGTCACGCTAACGGCGCGGACCCGGCGGAGGGCGGAACCCTCCGCGGGCCACCGGCGACGGGCCGCGGCCGACGGGCGGCCGGGGTCCTCCCGCAGCGCCGCTGGGCGGTGCCGGCCGCACCACTGCAATGCGACCGGACCGTTCAGCCGCCCGAGTTGCGCCGGTAGGCGAGCAGCATCAGTTCCGCGTCGCTCCACGCCACCTGGCCGGGGACCAGCGACTCGGCCG
>CAIPVR010000125.1 GCA_903868545.1 uncultured Actinomycetes bacterium | reverse complement strand
ACCGTCGCCACGCGCCACAAAGCCCGGGATGGCGACGGCCGCCACGCTCACGCGGTCACGACTTCCGGCGGCGGAACCAGCTCTTCCAACCCGACGAGCGCTGTTCCGCGTCCACCTCTCCGCGCACGCGGGGCACCGCTGCGTTCACGATGTCCTCGGCCTCGTCGAGAAGGGCGGCGATGGAGGGGTCCTCGCCCACCCCGGGTGGTTCCGGCGGCGGCGGCGGGGTGACCAGCGTCCCGTGCTGCCAGTTCACGTCCGCCAGGCGCGGCTGGTAGGCCGCGCAGTTCTCGGGACAGCGCCACGGTGCCTCGGGCGCGAGATCCAGATCGCACTTCCGGACGGTCTCGCCGTTGGGGTACGCCCGGCTCTCGTAGAACTTGCAGTTCTCCCTCATCGGCATGGCCACAGTCTGGCAGCGGCACCCGCGGACCGGCCGCGCGCCGGACGGGGTGGGCGACGGCCACTTGGGCGATTCCTCAGCGGAACCGGCCCTGCGGCCGACAATGAGGACATGAGCGTGTCGCCCGACGCCCGGACCTACCAGCGCGTCCTCGACGCCGCCGGTGTGGCGGTGGCCTCCATCGACCCCGACGGGCACCTCGTGCGGGTGAACCCGGCGTTCGCCCGGCTCTGCGGCCGTGCTGCCGGCGAACTCCACGGCATGCACCTCCTCGCCCTCTGCCCCGGCGTGGAGCAACCCGCAGTCCTCAGCGCCGTCACCCACGTGGTGGGCGGTGTCAGCGAGGTGGAGGAGGTGGAGCTGCGGGCCCGGGCCGCCGACGGCCACGTCCGGGCGCTGCGCCTGACGCTCGGTGCCAGCACCGGAGCCGACGGCCGGGTCCTCGGACTGGTGGCCGTGGCGACGGACCTGACCGAGGAGCGCCGGGCCGACCGGCGCCGCCGTCAGGACGCCCTGGGCCGCGCCCGGGCGAGGGTGGAGGACCCCGAGACCGGGTTGCCCAACCGGCGGGCCCAGCAACTGCTCGTGGCGTCCGCCGTGCGCCGCTCGACGCGACACGGCGCCCCCTTCGGCGTGCTCCGGTGCGACGTGGCCGACCTCGACGGGCTCGAGCGACTCCACGGGGCGGAGCTCGCCCGGGTGGTGCTGGACCTCCTCGGCGACCGACTGACCCAGCGCCTGCGGCCGGGCGACACCGTGGTCCGCACCGGCACGGGCCGCTTCCTCGTGCTGGCCGAGGACCTCGGCGACCCGCAGGACGCCGCCGGGGTGGCCTACCGACTGCTCGCCTCGGTGGTGGAACCGCTCCACGCCGGCGACGCCGAGGTGGAGATGCAGCTCACCCTCGGCGTGGTGGTGGGCGACGGCGACTCGTCACCTGCGGCGCTCATGTCGGCGGCCGACGAGGTGGCCGAGGAGGCACGGGCCGGCGGGGCCGGCTGCTTCCGCATCGCGGACCACCGGCCGGGCCACGTGGGCGAACCGATCGGCTGACTCAGCCGACCGAGCCCTCCATCTGGAGCTCGATGAGGCGGCTCCACTCCACCGCGTACTCCATGGGCAGGGTGCGGGTGACCGGCTCGATGAACCCGTTGACCACCATCGACATCGCCTGCTCCTCCGACAGCCCACGGCTCATCAGGTAGAAGAGCTGCTCGTCGGCGACCTTCGACACGGTGGCCTCATGGCCGATGCGGGCGTCCTGGGCCCCCACCTCCATGTAGGGGTAGGTGTCGGAGATGGAGTCCTCGTCGAGGATGAGGGCGTCGCACTGCACATGGCTCTTGCAGCCGTACGCGTCGTCCTCCACCCGCACGAGGCCGCGGTAGGAGGTGCGGCCACCGTCCTTGGAGATCGACTTCGACACGATCTTCGAGGTGGTCTCCGGCGCAGCGTGCACCATCTTGGCGCCGGTGTCCTGGTGCTGGCCCGGGCCGGCGTAGGCCACCGACAGCACCTCGCCGGAGGCCTTCGGGCCCACCATCACCACGCCGGGGTACTTCATGGTGAGGCGGCTGCCGATGTTGCCGTCGATCCACTCCATGTGGCCCTCGGCCTCCACCACTGCCCGCTTGGTGACCAGGTTGAACACGTTGGACGACCAGTTCTGGATGGTGGTGT
>CAIPVR010000124.1 GCA_903868545.1 uncultured Actinomycetes bacterium | reverse complement strand
TGTAGATCCACACCTTCACGCCGATGCGACCGGCGGTGGTACGGGCCTCGCGGAAGCCGTAGTCGATGTCGGCGCGGAGCGTGTGCAGCGGCACCCGCCCCTCGCGGTACCACTCGGTGCGGCTCATCTCCGAGCCGCCGAGACGGCCGGAGCACTGCACACGGATGCCGAGGGCACCGGCCTTCTGTGCGTTCTGCACGGCACGCTTCATGGCCCGGCGGAACGCGATGCGGTTGGCCAGCTGGTCGGCCACGCCCTGCGCGATCAGTGCGGCGTCGAGCTCCGGCTGCTTGATCTCCTGGATGTTCAGCTGGATCTTCGGGTTGCCCGTCAGCTTGGACAGGTCGGCCCGCAGCTCGTCGGCCTGCGCGCCGCGGCGACCGATGACGATGCCGGGCCGGGCCGTGTGCACGTCGACGCGGAGCCGGTCACGGGTGCGCTCGACCTCGATCCGGCTGATGGCCGCGTTGGGCAGCTTGTTCATCAGGTAGTCGCGGATCTTCCAGTCCTCGATGAGGTAGTCGACGTACTCCTCACGGGTGGCGAACCAGCGGGACTTCCAGTCGGTGGTGACACCGAGGCGGAAGCCGTAGGGATTGACCTTCTGGCCCATCAGTCGTCCTTCTTCTCGGCGTCGAACTGGCCCCGCGGGCCCTCGTCGGCGGCGTCCTCGGGCTCCTCGTCGGCATCGGCTGCGGCGGTGTCGTCGGCAGCCTCGACCTCGGGGGCCCCGTCCTCGGCCTCGGGGGCCACGTCGGTGCCGGCCGCCTCGTCGGTCGAGGTCTCCGTGGCCGACGCGTCCTCCACCACGGCGTCGGTCGCTGCCTCGTCGGCGGTCTCCTCCGTGGCCTCGTCCACCTCGGCCTCGGCCTCGGCGGCCGCCGCCTTCGAACGGGCCACGCGGCGGGCGCGGGCGGTGGCGGCGTCGGGGCGGACCCGACCGGTGGAGGCCTGGCGCTCACGCAGCCGGTCGAGCTCCTCCACGCTGTAGCGGCCCACCACGATCGTGATGTGACAGGTGCGCTTGCGGATCCGCGTGGCGCGGCCACGGGCACGGGGCCGCCAGCGCTTCAGGGTGGGACCCTCGTCCGCGTAGGCGGTGGCGACGAACAGTTCCTCCGGCGGGATGTCGTTGTTGTTGCCGGCGTTCGCCACGGCGGAGTCGAGGACCTTGGCGATCGGCTCGGCGGCGGCCCGGTCGCAGAACTCCAGGATGGTTCGCGCCTCGCCCACCGGCTTGTTGCGGATCAGGTCGAGCACGACCCGGGCCTTGGTGGCCGACATGCGGGCGTGGCGGTGCTGGGCCCGCACGCCGGGGCGCTCGTTGGTCTTGGTCCCGGTCATCAGCGGCGGCCCTTCGCGCCCTTCTCCTGCCCGGCGTGGAACTTGAAGGTCCGGGTGGGAGCGAACTCGCCGAGCTTGTGCCCGACCATGGACTCGGTGACGTAGACCGGCACGTGCTTCCGACCGTCGTGCACCGCGATCGTGTGGCCGACCATCTCGGGGATGATCGTGGACCGGCGCGACCAGGTCTTGATGACGTTCTTCTGGCCCTTCTCGTTGAGGTCGTCCACCTTCTTCAACAGGTGGTCGTCCACGAAGGGACCCTTCTTCAGGCTGCGGGGCATCCTCGTCCTCCCTCAGGTCACCGGCGCGAGCCGCGCGTCCGGCGACGGCGCACGATCAGCTTCTGGGACGGCTTGTTCTTGTTGCGGGTACGGCCCTCGGGCTTGCCCCACGGCGACACCGGGTGCCGGCCACCGGAGGTCTTGCCCTCGCCACCACCGTGGGGGTGGTCGACCGGGTTCATGGCCACGCCGCGGGTCTGCGGACGCACACCCTTCCAGCGGTTGCGGCCGGCCTTGCCGACCTTGATGAGGTCGTGCTCGGAGTTGCCCACCTCGCCGACGGTGGCGCGGCAGTCGATCGGCACCCGGCGCATCTCGGTGGACGGGAGGCGCAGGGTGGCGTGGTCGCCCTCCTTCGCCACGAGCTGGACGCTGGAGCCGGCCGAACGGGCCATCTTGCCGCCCGCGCCCGGCTTGAACTCCACGTTGTGCACCACCGTGCCCACCGGGATGTAGCGCAACGGCAGTGCGTTGCCGGGGCGGATCTCGGAGCCCTGGCCCGACTGCACCAGGTCGCCCACGCCCAGGTCCTTCGGGGCGAGGATGTAGCGCTTCTCGCCGTCGAGGTAGTGCAGCAGGGCGATACGGCAGGTGCGGTTCGGGTCGTACTCGATGGAGGCGACCTTGGCCGGCACGCCGTCCTTGTTCCGCTTGAAGTCGATGACCCGGTACTGCTTCTTGTGGCCGCCGCCGCGGTGACGCGAGGTCTTTCGGCCGTAGTTGTTGCGGCCGCCGGTGCCGGACTTCTTGGCGAGCAGCGACTTCTCGGGGGTGGAGCGGGTGATGTCGGAGAAGTCCGACACCGTCTGGAACCGGCGCCCCGGGCTGGTGGGCTTGCGCTTGCGGACGGCCATCGTCACTTCACCTCGAACAGGTCGATCTGCTGGCCCTCGGGCGAGAGGGTGACCAGCGCCCGCTTGGCGTCGGACCGCTTGCCCAGGGTGCCGTTGCGGCGGTTGCGGCGGGTCTTGCCCTTGCGGTTGAGGGTGTTCACGGAGCTGACCTTCACGCCCGGCCAGATCGCCTCCACGGCGTCGCGGATCTCGGGCTTGGAGGCATCGGGATGCACCACGAAGGTGTAGACGCCCTGGTCGAGCAGCCCGTAGGACTTCTCGCTCACCACGGGGCGGAGGATCACGTCACGGGGGTCCTTCACGACGCAGCTCCCTCGGTGTCGTCGCCTGCGGGAGTGGCGGCCCCGCCGGCATCGCCCGCGGGGGCGGCGGAGGGCAGCGTGTCCTGGCTGAAGAGCACGTAGTCGCTCACCAGCACGTCGTAGGTGTTGAGCTCGCCCGGGGTGATCACGTGCACGCCGGGGATGTTGCGGAAGGTCTTCCAGGCCACCTCGTGGCCGTCGGGGACCACCACGAGCGCCCGGCCCTCGACGCCGAGGGCGCTGAGCGCCGCCAGGCCGTCCTTGGTGCGCGGGGTGCCGAAGTCCCAGTCGCTCACCACCACGACCTTGTCCTCCGCGGCGCGGTCGGACAGCGCGGACCGGAGGGCGAGCCGCTTCATCTTCTTGGGGGTCCGCTGCTCGTAGGAGCGCGGCTTCGGGCCGAGCGCCACACCGCCGCCCCGCCACTGGGGCGCACGGATGGAGCCCTGCCGGGCGCGGCCGGTGCCCTTCTGCTTGAAGGGCTTGGCACCGCCGCCGGCCACCTCGGCGCGGGTCTTGGTGGACTGGGTGCCGGCCCGCTTGGCGGCCAGCTGGGCCGTGACCACCTGGTGCATCACGGGGACGTTGGGCTCGATGCCGAACACGGCGTCGTCGAGGTCGACGGTACCGACGGAGGCACCGGCTCGGTCGCGGAGGGTGACGGTGGGCATCAGGCGGCACCTTCCTGTGCGGCGGAACGACCCTTGACGGCGTCGCGGACCAGGACGAGGCCGCCCCGCGGGCCCGGCACGGCGCCCCGGACGAGCAGCACGCCCGCCTCCGGGTCGGCCTGCACCACCCGCAGGTTCAGCGTGGTCACCTGGGAGGCGCCGGTGCGGCCGGCCATGCGGACACCCTTGAACACCCGCGCCGGGGTGGCGCACTGCCCGATCGAGCCGGGCATGCGGTGCACCCGGTGGGCACCGTGCGAGGCCCCCTGGCCGGCGAAGCCGTGGCGCTTCATCACGCCGGCGAAGCCCTTGCCCTTGCTGATCGCGGTCACGTCCACCAGCTCGCCGGGGCCGAACGTGGCCGCGTCGAGCTCCTGGCCCACCTGGTACTCGCCCACGTCCTCGAGACGCAGCTCCACGAGCCGGACACCGGGATCGACCCCGGCGGCGGCGTAGTGGCCGGCCAGCGGCTTGGTGAGCTTGCGGGCGTCGCGGCTGCCGTAGGTGACCTGCAGCGCGCTGTAGCCGTCGCGCTCGGGGGTGCGGAGCTGCACCACCCGCGCCGGGCTGACGCCGAGCACGGTGACGGGCACGACGACGTTGTCGTCGTCCCACACCTGGGTCATGCCCAGCTTCTCTCCAACGATTGCTTTCTTCGCCATGGTGGCTCAGTTCCTTTGGCGGAGGAGGTCCGGCTCGTCCGCCCGGCGGGCGGAGCGGGGGCCGCTCACGCGAACGCTCCGCACGGGCAGGCCCGGCGGAGCGACGACTCGGTTGTGCCGGCCGGTTCCCACGGGGGGCCTCGCCGGACGTCGATTGACACTGCCGGGAACGGGTTGGCAGGCACTCCCTCACGGGAACCTGGGACCGGGACCGACCGGGTCACACGGGCCGGGGGCCCGCGGCGACCGGGCGACTGTAGCAGCAGCGACCGGGGCCGCCAAACGGGTCACCCGCGCCCGGTCGGCCCTGCGGCGACCGATGTGGTGGCGTGCCCCGGCGCACCGGGGACGAGGGCGGGGGCCTCAGGCGGCGGGCCGGAAGGCCAGGTTGCCGGCGGCGAGGCGGTCGCCCTCGAGCGGGGGGCAGAAGCGGTAGCCCTGCAGCACCTCCACCCCGAGCCGACGCAGCGCACCGAGCTCCGCGTCGGTCTCCACCCCGGTCGCGCCGAGATGGGTGCCGGAGCGTTCCGCGAGGATCCGCATCGCCGCGGTCGTGGCCCGGCCCGGACCGGCGAGGTCGGCCACCACGGAACGGTCCAGCTTCACGGTGTCCACCATCGGCAGCACGGGGAGCAGCCCGGCCGAGACGGCCTCCCGGTCGACGCGGTCGAGGGACAGGCGGGCGCCTGCGGACCGGAGGTCGGCGAGGCGGTCGATCAGGCGACGGAGGTCCAGTTCGTCGGCCCGGAGGGGCGCCTCGACCACCAGGCCCGGGCCGCCGGCACGGCCGAGCGCACCGGCCACCTCCTCCGCGAGGCGCTCGTCCGCGAGTTGGCCCGGCGTCACGTTCACCACCACCGGGATCCCGTCGAGGCCCCGGCGGGACCAGTCGGCGGCATCCGCGAGGGCACGGTGCAGGACCCAGCTCCCGACCTCGACCTCCATGCCCGACCGCTCGACGAGCGGCAGGAAGCGGCCGGGGAGTACGAGCCCGCCCGGGCGGCGCCAGCGCAGGAGGGCCTCGACGGCCACGATCTCACCGGCACCGCCCACCACCGGCTGGTAGTGGAGGTCGAACTCGCCGGCCTCGAGCGCGGCCGCGATCCGGGCCGCTCCGATCTCGTCGTGCTGGGGTCCGGGACCCCCTCCCGCCGCTGGGGCCTCACGGTGGCCGCCGAGCAGCAGCCCCCCCTGGACCCGGCGCACCTGGGCGAGGAGCCCCCCGACGGTGGTGGGGGCGAGCGGCGCGCAGGCGACCGCCGAGGCCGGGACACCGGTCGTGGGGGCCGTCACCACGGCCGCCCGACGCGCCTCGGCGGCGGGATCGGCGCCGGGGCCGTCACCGGGAACCACCGCCAGCAGCTCCCGGTCGTCGAGCCGGGCCACCTCACTCCCCCGGGGCAGACGGCCGTGCAGTTCGCGTCCGAGCTCCCCCAGGGCCCGGCCGGCGTCGGGTGCGGCCGGGCCGACCGGAACCTCGACGTGCACCACGGCACCGGTGACGGGTGTGTCGGTGCGGCCCCGCTCCAGGCGGGACCGGAGGCCACTCCAGGTCCGCAGCCCCGTGGCCGGGTCCGTGGCGGACGCGGCGGCCACGGACGCCAACGTGGCCCGGGCCGCCGGGCCGGCGTCCAACTCGTCGAGGACCTCGATCCATCCCACGGAACCTCCATCGGCAGACAGAGGGCCGGACCGGAGAAGATTCAGCGGGTCTCCCGGAGGAACCACTGGACCCCGCGCCCGGGACGCATCCGGGCCCGCGCCGTGTCGGCCACCTCGCGGAGCCGACCGCCCCTCCACACCACGGCCCGCCACGGCGGCACGACCGGCCGCAGCCCGACCCGGCGGCCGAGGGCCGCCAGGGCGGGGCCGTCGAGACAGTTCAGGTGCTCGAGCGGGGCGACCGGGTTCGGCGAGTCGGGAACATCCTTCGGGGCGTCCCAGCGCAGCCGGTCCAGCCGGTCCGCCACGCCGGTGCCGTCGGGCACCGCCACCCGGAGGAGGCCGCCCGGTCGGACGGCCCGTGCCAGCCGGTCGAGCACCTCCGCCGGGCGGACGAGGTGCTCCACCACCTGCTCCACGTTGACGAGGCCGTAGGCGGCGTCCGGCAGGTCGTCGAGCGCCACCGCCCGGTGGCCGTGGTCGGAGATCCGTCCGAGCAGCCCGGCGCCGAGCTCGCTGCCGGTGGTCGGGCAGCCGAGCGCCGCGGCCATGTCGAGCCACAGCCCGAGGCCCGCCCCGAAGTCGAGGACCGGGGTGTCGCCCGGCGCGGCACGCAGCCACCGCAGTGCCGTGATGACCTGGCCGGCGTAGGCGAGCCGGATGTCCAGTCCGCGCCGGTCCGCCACGTCGTCTCCCGCCACCGCAGCGGTTCCGTAGAGGTGGGCGAGGAGTTCCTCGCCCGGCGCGTACCGCTGGTAGAGCAGTCCGCAGCCGCCGCAGCGCTGCAGGACGAACCGGGCACCCACCGGGAGGCGCCCCCGGAGTGCACCGTCGTAGAACCGCTCGAGGTAGTCCGCGACCGGCGACCCGTCGAACGGGAGGTCGAGCAGCACCGGGGCCCCGGACGCGGAACAACCGGGACACGGGTCCCGGTCGTCCAGTGGTGGCGGATCGGCCACGTCGGGAGACGGGTCAGGCGTTCTGGATCTTGATCTCGATGTCCACGCCGGCCGGCAGGTCGAGCCGCTGCAGGGAATCGACCGTCTTCGGGGTGGGATCGATGATGTCGATCAGGCGCTTGTGGATCCGCATCTCGAAGTGCTCGCGGGAGTCCTTGTCCTTGTGGGGCGAGCGGATCACCGTGAAGCGGTGCTTCTCGGTGGGGAGCGGGACCGGCCCGCGGACCGCGGCCTGGGTGCGGGTGACCGTCTCCACGATCTTCTTCGTCGACTGGTCGATGACCTCGTGGTCGTAGGCCTTCAGGCGGATCCGGATCTTCTGGTCGGCGGCCATGCTGCTGCTCTCTCCGTAGGGAGGGCCCGTGGGGCCCCGTCATCGACTGTCAAGGAACGGGCCCGGCGGGCGGGCACGGCCGACGATCGTAGCGGGCGGCGCGGCGCACCGGCAATCGAACGTGCCGGCCACCTCCGGCCCTCCCGGACGCGGCACGGGCGCCCCGAGGGGCGCCCGTGCGGGAGTGCGTTCCGCCGTGTGGGCGGGACCGGCTCACTTCAGGATCTTGGTCACCCGACCAGCACCCACCGTCCGGCCACCCTCACGGATCGCGAACCGCAACCCCTCATCCATCGCGATCGGAGCGATCAACTCCACCGACATCTCCGTGT
>CAIPVR010000123.1 GCA_903868545.1 uncultured Actinomycetes bacterium | reverse complement strand
TGACGGAACAGCCCGGCCATGTCGATCTCGTTGTCGAAGTGGCCGATGTTGCCGACGATCGCGTTGTGCTTCATCCGGGCCATGTGCTCGGCGGTGATGATGTCCTTGTTGCCCGTGGAGGTGATGAAGATGTCAGCGGTGTCGACGACGTCCTCGAGGCGCACCACCTGGTAGCCCTCCATCGCTGCCTGCAGCGCGCAGATCGGATCGATCTCGGTGATCACCACCCGGGCACCCTGGCCCCGCAGCGACTGCGCGCACCCCTTGCCCACGTCGCCGAACCCGCAGACCACCGCGGTCTTGCCGCCGATCATCACGTCGGTGGCGCGGTTGATGCCGTCCACCAGCGAGTGGCGGCAGCCGTAGAGGTTGTCGAACTTCGACTTGGTGACGGAGTCGTTCACGTTGATGGCGGGGAACAGCAGGGTGCCGGCCTCGAACATCTGGTAGAGCCGGTGCACACCGGTGGTGGTCTCCTCGGTGACGCCCTGGATGCCGGCGCCGATGGCCGTCCAGCGGCCGGGGTCCTCCGTGAGCGAGCGGGTCAGGAGCTCGAGGACGACCTTCCATTCGTCGGAGTCGTTCTCGGCCGGGGCCGGCACCGCACCCGCCGACTCGTACTCGGTGCCCTTGTGCACCAGCAGCGTGGCGTCACCGCCGTCGTCGAGGATCATGTTCGGCCCGGCGGCGCCACCGTCCCAGCGCAGCGCCTGCTCGGTGCACCACCAGTACTCCTCGAGGGTCTCGCCCTTCCAGGCGAACACGGGCACGCCCCGGGGATCCTCGACCGTGCCGGTGGGGCCCACCGCGATCGCGGCGGCGGCCTCGTCCTGGGTGGAGAAGATGTTGCAGCTGGCCCAGCGGACGTCGGCGCCGAGGGCCGTGAGCGTCTCGATCAGCACCGCGGTCTGCACTGTCATGTGCAGTGAGCCGGTGATCCGGGCGCCGCGCAGCGGCTGCTCGTCGGTGTACTCGGCCCGGATGGCCATCAGGCCGGGCATCTCGTGCTCGGCGAGTTCGATCTGCTTCCGCCCGAGGGGGGCGAGCGACAGGTCGGCGACCTTGAAATCGGTGAACGTCATGGGGACCTCCTGCCGACCCTGCCGGTCGGCGCGTCGAAGCATCGTGGATGGTGCTCCGGGCTGGGGTCGTCTGACACCGTTCGGGCAGCCCTCGCAGCCCGGCAAGGGTAGCGGTCGGCCGGGTTGTGGGGTGAACCCCCGGTCGGTCTAACTTCGGGCCCGCACATTCCTGAACCATGTTCATCACACAGTCTGGAGACCGATGAAGCCCACTGTCCGTCATCTCGCGGTTCCCGTCCTGCTGCTGGGAGCGCTCGCGCTCGCCGCCTGCGGCAACGACTCGAAGTCCGCCGACACCACGACCACCACGTCGTCGTCGACCACCACCACCGAGGCGACGACCACGACCGCACCCGACCAGCAGCAGACCGCCCGCTTCGACAAGGCCATCCAGTCCGAACTGGCCGCGGTGGGCTGCTACAAGGGCAACATCGACGGGATCCTCGGCCCGCAGTCCGACGCCGCGATCCTGGCGTTCCAGCGCGCCTCCGGCCTCGTCCCCGACGGGGAGCTCGGCCCCAACACGGAGAAGGCGCTGAGCGCCGCGGCCAGCGCCCGCAAGACCGTGTGCCAGGCCGCCGCCTCCACGACCACCACCACCAAGCCGGCGACCACCACCACCTTCGCCCCGAACGACGCCCCGTGCACCGCCGCGGCGATCCTGGGCGGCCTGCCCGCCGAGGGTGAGAAGGTCACGTCGTTCGTGTGCGCCGGCCAGTACGCCGCCGGCTCGCTCGACAACGGGTCGAAGTTCATCCTCAAGGCGCAGGGCGGCAAGTGGTACGCCCTCAGCACCGACCCCTGCGGTGGCGCCAGCGCCGGCCTGCCGCCGGTGATCCTGCAGAACGGCTGCGGCGGCTGACGCCGACCGGACCGAACCGGACGACACGTGGGGCGGGCCTCCGGGCCCGCCCCACGTCCGCGTCCGGGGTCAGGAACCGGCCAGGTGGGCCTTGAGCTCGTCGAGCACCGCGATCGGGCCCGGGTCCACGCCGGCGTCGAAGGACATGTGGAGGGTGGTCAGGTCGCCCACGAGCACGAGGTCCATGAGCTGGGCCAGCGGACCGTCACCCTCGGCCTCCACCGTCAGCACGTCGGCCACCACCTCGCGGCAGGCCTCCGCGAGGAAGTCGAACCGTTCGGCGATGTGGTGGTGCTCGAATCCGTGGCGCAGCAGGACCATCGTGAGCACCTGCCGACTGACGTCGCCGTGCTGGGCCCAGCCGGCGAGCTCGTTGTGGGTGAGTTCCGGCACCCGGTTGCACCAGGCGGGCGCCTTGGGGTTCTCGTTGACCTGGCCCTTCCAGCGCCAGGCAGCCACTTCGCCGAGCGGCCCGCCCCCGTAGACCAACGGGAACGTCCGCCCGATCCGGCGGGCGAGGTCGGCAGCCACGCCACCGTCGCCGGTGAGCTGGTCGCGGCGGCGTCGCAGCTGGGCGACCGCCGGTCCGACCTGCTCCGCCAGGCCGGGGGCGAGGCCCAGCCGGTCGAGCAGGACCACGAGGGGCACCGACACGGCACCGATCCCGGCGCGGGGCATCGGGATCGAGGCGTCCACCGGAACCAGTGGCGCACCCCACTCCGCCGCACGGTCGGCCAGACGGCCGCCCGAGGCCAACACCACCATCCGGGCGCCCCGCTCGGCGGCGCTGGTGGCCGCCGTGAGCGTCTCCTCCGTGTTGCCGCTGAAGGACGACGCCACCACCAGGGTGTCCGGGCCCACCCAGGCCGGGCACTCGTAGTGCTTGGAGACCACGACGGGCACCGATGCCACCGGTCCGGCGACCGCGGCGCACACGTCGCCACCGATCCCGCTCCCACCCATGCCCATCACCACCACGGCGGTCACGCCCTGCGGGGAGGGCAGCCCGCCCACCTCTCCCGCCGCCCGCGCCGCGTCCTCCACCTGTTCGGGAAGGCCGAGCGCGACCTCACGCATACCCAGGGTGTCCAGCACCGCTGCTCCTCTCCTGCCGTGCCCGACCGGGACCGTCAGGCCTCGAAGGTGGGGGTGATCCCCTCGGACTCAGCGAGGGCCAGCAGGCGGTCGTGCTCCGCGTCGTCGACCGACACCGCCTCGTCGATGAGCAGGACCGGGATGCCGTCACGGATCGCGTAGCGGCGACGCAGGCGCGGGTTGTAGAGCGCCTGCTCGCCCGGGAAGTAGAGCAGCGGACCCTTGTCCTCCGGACAGGCGAGCACCTCCAGCAGGTGCGGATCGAGACGGCCATCGGGGGTGGCGTCGGGATTCGTGTCGTCGGGGCTCATGGGGGACCTCGTTGGGGGGACGGGCCGGTCAGCCGGCCATGACGGCTCGGACCTCCTCGACCCGGGCGGCGACCGCCTGCGGATCGGGGGCCTCGAGGTTGAGCCGAAGGAGCGGCTCGGTGTTCGACGGACGGAGGTTGAACCACCAGTCCCCGGCGTCGACGGTGAGCCCGTCGAGCCGGTCCTGGGACAACCCGGAGTAGTGCTCCGCCACCCGGTCGATCACGGCGTGCGGATCGTCCACCCGGGTGTTGAGCTCCCCGGAGTCGGCGTAGCGCTCGAAGGGCACCCGCAGTTCCGACAGCGGACGGCCCGTGACGCACACCTGCTCCAGGACCACCAGCGCGGCGATCAGGCCGGAGTCGGCGCGGAAGTTGTCGCGGAAGTAGTAGTGGGCCGAGTGTTCGCCGCCGAACACGGCGCCGGTCTCCGCCATCACCTGCTTGATGAACGAGTGGCCCACCCGCGTGCGCACCGGCGTGCCGCCGTGCTCGCGGATGACCTCGGGCACCGCCTTCGAGCAGATCAGGTTGTGGATCACCGTGCCACCGCCGGCACGGTCCAGGATCGCCGCGGCGATGATCGCCGTGGTCGTGGAGCCGGACAGGCCGACCCCCTTCTCGTCGACGAGGAACACGCGGTCGGCGTCGCCGTCGAACGCGAGGCCCACGTCGGCCCCGGCGGCCACCACGCGGGCGCGCAGGTCGGCCTGGTTCTCCGGCTGGATCGGGTCCGCCGGATGGTTCGGGAAGGTGCCGTCGAGCTCGCCGTACATCACCTCGAGGTCGAACGGGAGGTCCGCGAACACCGCAGGTACCACCAGGCCGCCCATTCCGTTGGCGGTGTCGGCCACCACCTTCAGCGGGCGGAGGGCGCCGACGTCGACGAAGGACCGCACGTGACGGGCGAAGTCGTCGAGCACGTCGGCCGACGACACCGTCCCGGGGTCGGCGGCCTGTGTCGACGACCCCTCGAGGTGCTGGGCGGCCAGTTCCTTCACCCGGAGCAGGCCGCTCTCCTCCCCCACTGGCCGCGCGCCGCTGAGGCAGAACTTCACTCCGTTGTACTGGGCCGGGTTGTGGGAGGCCGTGAACATCGCGCCGGGTGCGTCGAACGACCCGGAGGCGAAGTACAACTCGTCGGTCGAGGTGAGCCCCAGATCCACCACGTCGAGCCCCTGTGCGGTGGCCCCGCGGGCGAACGCGGCGACCATGCCGACCCCGCTGGGCCGCATGTCCCGGCCGACCAGCAGGCGGGTGACCGCCCCTGCCGACTCCTCCTGCACGAAGCGGGCGAACCCGGCGCCCACCGCCTCGGCGACGGTCTCGTCGAACTGGTCCGGCACGATCCCCCGGACGTCGTAGGCCTTGAAGATCCCGTCCAGGGGCGACATGGCCCGCACCCTAGTGGGCGGCGGCACGCTCCCCGTGACCCCCACCCGGCGCCGTGGGCAGCCGGGGCGGGAACTCGGACGGGTCGGCCTCGTAGCCACCCAGACGCGCCCGCCGGCGGATCGAGAACAGGTCGGAGAGCAGACGGGAGGTGTCGCGCACCACCCGGACGGTGCTCCGCGACGAGTTCGCCACCTCCACCGGGACCTCGATCAGCGTGAGGCGGTAGCGCTCGACGAGGTGGAACAACTCCACGTCGAACGCGAAGCGGTCGACCACGCTGTGGGAGAAGACCAGGCGGCCCACGTCGGAGCGCATCGCCTTCAGGCCGCACTGCGTGTCGCGGTAGCGGCCGAGGAGCACGAGGCCGGTCAGCACGTTGACCGCACGACCGCCCACCTCCCTGAGCCGACGGGCGCGCACCACGGTCAGGGTCTGGGTGTGCTTCCGACTGCCCACCGCCACGTCCCAACCGGACTCCACCGACTCGACGAAGCGCACGAGCTGACCCGGCGCATAGGCGAGGTCGGCGTCGAGAAAGGCGACCGTGCGGCCCGTGGCGGCCAGGACGCCGGCGCGCACCGCAGCACCCTTCCCACGGTTGGGCTCGAGCCGCAGCACCTGGTCGGCACCCGCGTCGCGGGCCGCTGCGCTGGTGTCGTCGTCGCTGCCGTCGTCGACGACCACCACCTCCACCTCACCGGGACCGAGCGTCGCGAGCTCCTCGCGGATCCGCTCCACCGCGACGGCGATCCGGTCGACCTCGCGGTAGGCGGGCACCACCACGGTCAGGCGCACGCGACCGGGTGCGGTGGGCCGAGGGACCGGGGCCCGCTGGTCGTCGCGCACCGCCCCGAACATGGCCCGGCGGTAGTTGGCGGAGCGGATGAGGAATGCGACGAACAGCGCCGGGACCTTGATCACCGCAAGGCCCCACCCGTGCGAGGGCTCGAGCGCCGCGTCGAGCAACGTGAGCACCGCGACATCGGCGACGAGGGCCACCACGGCGGTCGCGAGGTAGGGCCCGAGGTTGCGGTACCAGCGCCGGGACGGGTCCTCGGGAAAGGTCAGCAGCCCATGGAGGCACCACGACAGCGCCGTGGCCACCGCGACGGCGAGGGCGTCCGCCGCGGGGACGGGCCACCCGGCCAGCTGGCGCAGGACCACCAGCAGACCGATGTCGACGAGCGTGGCGACGGTCCCGATCAGCAGGAACCGTCGGAGCAGGTTCACCGCCCGTCCGGTGGGCGGCCGCCACCGCCGTTCACATCGGCGTCGACCTCGGGATCATCGTCGGCCGCATCCTCGACGTCACCGTCGGCCGCATCCTCGACGTCACCGTCGGCCGCATCCTCGACGTCACCGTCGGCCGCATCCTCGACGTCACCGTCGGCCGCATCCTCGGCGTCAACGTCGGCATCAGCGGCGCCGGCGTCCTCGGGATCACCGTCGGCGCCGGCCTCCTCGCCGGACCCCCCGTCGGCCCCGGACCGGCGGGAACGCTCCTCGCGCACGGCCACCAGGCCCACGAGCGCGAAGCCGGAGACGGTCATGAACCACGCGAGGTAGTCGATCCACGTGTTGCCGTAGGCGAGCGTGACCTCCTTCTCGGTGGGGACGACCACCATGAGGTTGGGGCTCACCCGGTAGGGCCCCTCGGCCCCGGAGGCCTTCCAGTTCGGGAAGTACGAGGTCCGCACCACGACGGGACTGCCCACCCGGTCGACCTTGAACGAGATCGAGTCGGTGGTGGTCCGGACGTCGGACACCTTCGCCGGCGTGACCGGCGTGCGCGGCGGTGACGTGTCCGCCGGGTCGATGCGCTTCCACTCGGCGGGCCCGGACGTGGCCAGCGGGACGTCCCATCGGCTCGGGTCGAGGTACCAGTTCACGGCCGGCCCGGCGGTCTTCGGCGCGAGCGTCTGGCCGGCGACGGGTGCGGCCCGTTCGATGCCGTACACCCACCCGTCGATGTGGTCGTCCTCGGTGTCGAGGACCACGGGCTGGTTGCTCAGGGGCACCACGAGGTCGGAGTCGGCCACCTCGAACACCGCCCACTGGCGCTGGACCGCGTCGGAGGTCACCTTCGGGCTGAACGACGCCACCTCGGTGAGTCGTGGGTCGCGGCGGGCGGCGTCGATGGCCTGCTGCGAACTGGCCATGTAGTACTTCACCCCCAGCAACTGCAGGTGCGAGATGCCGAGGTCCATGTTGAACGGGCCGTACGGAAGGTCGCGCTGGGCGCGCGACGGCTGCACGGACAGCTCGGACTGGTTGAGGAAGTGGAACGGGGTGGTGGAGGACGCCTCGAAGTAGAGGCCCTCCATGGACCCGATGCATCCGTCGGTGAAGTACGGGAGCAGCATGAGGGCCATCGGGGTGCCGAAGCGGTCGAGCTTCGGCTCGTACTCCCACATCGCCCGGCCACAGCCGCGTTCACGGCCCACCGACTCCATCGTGTCCATGATCTGCCGGTACTCCGGGTAGGCCTCCCGACCCTCGATGCCCTGGTAGTTGTAGAGGGCCCAGCCCCCCGAGATGTTCTGCTTCGGGAACTTGATGCCGAGCCACTGGTAGGTGGATCCGCCCGGGGCGGCGGCATCGACCACCATCGAGCCGCCCGGCAGGGCCCGCATCGAGCCGGCGAGCGCCACCAGCACCACGGCGAAGGCCGCCACGAGCCCGACGATGTCGACCGAGACCGGCTCCTCCGATCGACGCCGCAGGTCGCCCACCACCAGGGCGAGCGAGCGGATCACCAGCACCACGGCGAGCGCCGCCAGCAGGTAGAGCGCCAGGTAGTAGAAGGGCAGGATCCGGGCGTTCCAGAGGCGGTACTGCGGCAGGAAGCGGAAGATCCACCCGACCGACACGATCAGGAGGGTGAGCCACCAACCCATCCGCACCCGGTGCACCATCGAGAGCACCACCCCGAGCGCGGCCAGGGCGAAGACCACGTTCCGGAACGGCATGTCGAACACCGTCGGGTCGGGCCAGAGGTACTTGGCGTACTCGGTGTACTTCTCCCAGCCCATGTCGTTGAGGAAGGGGCTGTTCAGGTAGAAGGGGACGAACCAGAAGGCGGCCACCAGGAAGCCGACCGGGCCGGCCACCAGCGCGAAGCGCGCCACCCGGACGTCGAACGAGACGAACAGTGCCAGCACGGCGACGGTACCGACGATGGGGAACCAGTCCCGGGCGAGCCACAGGGTGAGCAGCGCCACGAGGACGGTGCCGGCCCCGATCCACCGGCCGACCCGGCCGGAGTCCCACCACGGGACACGGTCCTCACGTCGGGTGAAGAGCAGGACCACCGTGGCGATGAACGCGAAGATCGCCGGGATCAGGTGGCACAGGATGACGAGTCCGAACAGGACCGCACCCAGCGCCACGTCCCGACGGGTGCGGATGCCCTTCACCAGCACCGCCAGGTAGAGCACCGCCAGCGTGAGGGAGATCGAGAACGCGAACTCCCCCGCCATGGTGGACGGGATGTTGCCGCCGAGGATCGTGTAGCCGGTCTCGAACAGGAACGCAGCCGCACCCACGGCGAGCAGCGGTGGGCCCGGGAACGGGAGGCGGGCCGCTCGGCCGAGGGCGTAGGCGGCCAGCGGGAGCGTCACCAGCCCCGAGACGGTGACGACCTTGAACGCGATGTTGTACGGCACCGGCACGCACAGCAGGGCGACCACACCGAGGCAGATCCAGACGAAGGTGCGGAGCACCGAGGAGCTGATGCGGCGGCCCGCGTACCACGCTGCCGCGCCCACGGCCGCGAGGAGGAACGGCGTGGCCCACAGCGGGGGTCCCACGTTCAGCAGCACGATCGCCAGCGACGGGATCACCATGTAGAAGACGTACGCGGGGAAGCCCGCGTACCAGTCGGGTGTCCATCCGGTGAGACGGAACTCCGGCAGGAGGTGGTCGCGCAGGTAGGCGGGGCCCCACACGTGGGCCCCCATGTCGCCGCCGGTGGCGGTGGTGTCGCGGAGGATCTGCTCGGGGTGCAGCGCCACCGCCACGAACACGCACGCCAGCGCCACGACGACCCAACCGATCACCTCGGTGGTGCGGCGAGCGGGGTGATCGGGGTCCTCGAGGGTGACCAGGGTGGGCTCCGCAGGACCCTCGACCCCGTCCGGTCCGTCCGTCACATCAGCGCCGGGCGACGCCCCTGCCGGGTCGTCCCGCCCGGGACCGGGACCCGGGTCCACGAGGGCAGCGGTGGTACCCCCCGCAGCGGTGTCGGCGTCGTCGGGCTGGCTCCTGGCGTCCATGGCGGCCTTATCGTGTCACGCGGGCCCCGCGGGACCGGCGCGGCGTGCTCACTTGCTGAGTGACCGCCGGTAACGGGTGGGCATGGCGCTGATGTCGTGCAGCACGCCCTCGAGGTCCACCTCGTCGCCGTCCCGGTGCCAGGACCGGGTGTCGCACACCGAGCAGGACCTCAGCAGGAGGCGCGAACCGTCGACGTCCATGCCGATCTCCACGACCTCGTTGTTGCACACCTCGCAGCGCACCATGTCGACACCTCCGGCTCCGTCCTGCCGGGACGAGTGCGGTCCCGGCGCCACCCACACGGTCGGACGCCGGCGCGCCGATGTGAGGATTCCGGCGGCACCGGTCGCCGGCCCGGTCACCTGCTCCCGAGGTACAGGATCACCACCGTGGCCGCGTTGAACGCCGCGTGGGCGGTCACCGCCGGGCCCAGTCGGTCGGTACGGACCACCATGGCGGCGAGCACCGTGCCGAGCACGAACAGGCCGAGGAACTGCAACGCCTGGAAGTGCATGAGCGCGAAGACCACGCCGGACGTGACGCAGGCGGCCCAGTCCGGCAGGCCGCGCTTGCGGAGCGCCTGGAGCATCAGGCCCCGGTAGAAGAGCTCCTCGGCCAACGGCGCCCCCACCACGACGAGGAACGCCAGGAGGATCCAGCCCCCCGTCCCCTGGGCCTTCTCGGAGAGCTCCCGGGCCGGGGCGGAGAGGTCGTCGGAGGTGAGGTCGAGCAGACGCAGGACGGGCAGGTAGAGCAGCGGCACGACCACCACCTGCACGGCCACACCGATCGCCAGCCCGACCGGCAGGTCGGGCCACCGGGCGGTCACCCGGAAGTCCGGCACCACCCCGTCGCCCTTGCGGCCGGCGAGCGCCACGGCCACGAGCCACCCGGCCCACAGCGGCACCTGCAGCAACGCGCCCGCCCACAGCGGGATCCCGTCCGGTTCCCAGCCGCCGATGCCGAGCGCAACGACGGTCGCCACGATGGCGAACGCCTGGCCGAGGGCCAGGCCGAGGGCCACGTCGCCGAGGCCCCACCGCCGGTGGTCCACCGGGGTGACCTCCACCGCGGTTAGCCGGCGATCAGGTCGAGCTGCACCCCGCCCGAGGCCACACCCCGCTGGTCGCGCAGGGTCCAGCCGCGGGGCACGCGGACCGTGTCGGCGTGCGGGCCGCAGAGGTCGTGGACCATCGGGTGCGCCTCCGGGGCGAGGTCCTCGAGCCAGACCACGCCGTCGGAGTAGGCGTAGGCGAGGGTGGCCACCGCGGGGCGGCCGCATCCGGGGCGGGCACAGGACCTGGTCACGGCCGCACCGTACCGAACCGCCCCCGAAGGCCCGCGGATGGTCCGGCCCCGGCCGGGCGGACGCGGGAACGACCGCCGCGGGACCCGAGCCGACCCTCAGGCCGGGGCACCCCCCGGAGCACCCTCGCGGGGTCAATGTCGGGAGCGCCACCTAGGCTGTAGGCATGTCATCGGACCAAGGCGACCCCTCCGCGCCCACCAAGGGCCGTTCCGGCAAGGGCGAGAACGGGCTCCCCACCTGGCTGGTCTGGATCCTCCTCGCGGTGTTCGGTCTCACCGTCGTGAGCATCCTCTCGCTGTCGTCGGGCACCACGGAGCCGGTGCCGTACTCCTCGTTCGTGAAGCAGGTGGGCGAGGGCAACGTCAAGACCGTCACCTGGGACAACACCACCGCCACCATCACCGGCACCACCAAGAGCGGCGAGGAGTTCACCACCCAGGGCCCCCAGGAGCCGCCGCCCGAGTTGCTCACCGAGATGGACAACCGCGGTGTGGAGGTCAAGTTCGACACCTCCTCGCCGAACTTCTTCGTCTCCCTGATCCCGCTGCTGCTGCCCCTGGCCCTGATCGTCGGCTTCTTCGTGTGGATGAACCGCCGCGCCCAGGGCCAGATGAGCGGGATCATGTCGATCGGCCGGTCCCGGGCGAAGACGTACACCACCGAACGGCCCGCCACCCTCTTCACCGACGTGGCCGGCTACGAGGGCGTCAAGCGGGAGATCAAGGAGGTCGTCGACTTCCTGAAGGAGCCGGAGCGGTTCCTCGAGATCGGTGCCCGGATCCCGAAGGGGGTGTTGCTCGTCGGTCCTCCCGGCACCGGCAAGACCCTCATCGCCCGGGCCGTGGCCGGTGAGGCGGGCGTGCCCTTCCTGTCGGTCTCCGGCTCCGACTTCATGGAGATGTTCGTGGGCGTGGGCGCGAGCCGCGTGCGCGACCTGTTCGAGTCGGCCCGCAAGCACGGCCGGGCGATCATCTTCATCGACGAGATCGACTCGGTGGGCCGCAAGCGGGGCGCCGGCCTCGGCGGCGGCCACGACGAGCGCGAGCAGACGCTGAACCAGATGCTCTCGGAGATGGACGGCTTCGAGGGCTCCGAGGGGATCGTGATGATGGCCGCCACGAACCGGCCGGACATCCTCGATCCCGCACTGCTGCGGCCCGGCCGCTTCGACCGCCAGGTGGTGGTGCCGCTGCCGGAACTCGACGACCGCAAGGCCATCCTCGCCGTTCACGTCCGTCACAAGAAGCTGGCCCCCGACGTCGACCTCGACCTGGTGGCCCGCGGCACGCCGGGCATGAGCGGCGCCGACCTCGCCAACCTGGTGAACGAGTCCGCCCTCACCGCCGTGCGCCGGGGGTCGAAGGTCGTGGAGATGCACGACTTCGAGGACGCACGCGACCGCGTGCTGATGGGCCAGCGGCGGGAGTCGATGGTCCAGTCGGACCGCGAGAAGGAGATCACGGCGTACCACGAGGCCGGCCACGCCCTCTGCGCGGCGCTGCTGCCGAACGCGGACCCGGTCCACAAGGTGACGATCCTCCCCCGCGGCATGGCGCTCGGCGTCACCCAGCAGCTGCCGGAGGAGGAGAAGCACGCCTACAGCCAGGACTATCTCGAGGAGTCGATCGTGGTCGCGATGGGTGGCCGCGTCGCGGAGGACCTCGTGTTCCGCCACCGCTCCACCGGCGCAGCGAACGACCTGCAGGTGTCCACCGAACGGGCCCGGAAGATGGTCACCGAGTTCGGCATGAGCGACGAGATCGGGCCCCGTGCCTGGGGGACGTCGGGGCCGGTCTTCCTCGGCGAGGACTTCGGCCACCAGCGCGAGTACTCCGAGGAGACGGCGAGGGCGATCGACGCAGAGGTGGAGAAGATGCTCCGTCTCGGCGAGGAACGCTGCACCGAGCTGCTCACCACCAACCGGCACGCGCTCGACCTCGTCGCCCGGGCCCTGCTCGAGCAGGAGACGATCTCGGGCAGCGAGGTCAGCCGCCTGATCCGGGTGGCGAACGGAACCGAGCCCGACGTGCCACCGCCCTCACCCACGCCGGCCCCACCGCCGGTCAACCCGGTCGGCGGCGCCGCGGTCCCCCCGCCGCTGCCGCCTCACCTGGCGCCGGGAACGGGGCCGAACGTGATCCCCACCCAGTCCTCCGCGGCCCCGATGCCCGCGCCCACCACACCCCCACAGACCCCGCACGGGCGCACCGCCGATTGATCCCCCGCCCCACGGCGGCGGGCGACACTCAAGTTCGCGCGCGGCGCCGGCCGATGGGTGTCCATGGACGGCACCCCGGGGGCGGGCACACGACGTGCGGTGCTCGGCGCCGCGGCAGCCGGCGCCGGCCTGGTTGCCGCTGCCTGCACGCCCCCTCCTGACCGCTCCGCCGGCGGCACCGGCCCCCCAGCGGCGCCGGTGCCGCCCGAACTGGCGACCGCCCGGCTGCTGGCCCGTCGCGCGACGATGGGCGCCACGCAGGCGGTCGTGGAGCGGATCCTGGCCATCGGCGCGGCCGCTTGGGTCGACGAGCAGCTCGGCGCCGGCCTGCCCGACGCCGAGGCCCTCGTCGCCGGCTACGGCACGTTGACCGCCACCGACGCGGCGAACGACGCCCTGCGCTCCGACGAGGCCCGGCTGTTCGGCGAACTCGACCACGCCACCCTGCTGCGGTCCGTGTACTCCGGCCGCCAGCTGTACGAGGTGATGTGCCACTTCTGGTCGAGCCACCTCAACGTCTGGCGCCGGATGTCGTGGATGACCCACCTGCGTACCTCGTACGAGCGCGAGGTGATCCGCACGCACGCACTCGGACGCTTCGCGGATCTCCTCCTCGCCTCGGCGAGGAGCCCGGCCATGCTCGTCTACCTCGACAACTACCGCTCCGACGCCTACGCGTCCCGGGGCGTGAACGAGAACTACGGCCGGGAGCTCCTCGAACTGCACTCCCTCGGGATCATCGACGGCGACCACGCCTACACCGAGGCCGACGTGCGGGCCGTCGCCAAGGTGATGTCGGGATGGACGATCAACTGGGACGCCGGAGCGGCCCGCCACTCCTACCGGTTCGCCCCCTGGATGCACAGCCGCGAGGCGCTCTCGGTGCTCGACGGCGCCTGGTCGCGCCCGGCCCGCACCTATGGGCAGGGCGAGGCCGACGGCGTGTCGCTGGTGATCTTCCTGGCCCGTCACCCTTCCACCGCCCGCTACGTGTGCTGGAAGCTCGTCCGCCACTTCGTGGACGACGACCCGCCGCGGGCCTTGGTGGACCGCCTCGCCGCCGTCTACCTCGCGAACGACACGGCCATCGCGCCGGTCCTGCGGGCCCTGCTCCTCTCGGAGGAGTTCGCGATGTCGGCCGGGAGGAAGGTGAGCCGGCCCTTCGAGTGGATGACATCCGCGCTCCGGGCGACGCGGGCCGCCATCGGCACCGACCCGGTGGGCCATGCCGCCGCTCGGCTCCGGCTCGCCACCGACGGGCTGGGCCAACCCCTCCACGAGCGCCACACACCCGACGGCTGGCCCGATCGGGCGGTGGACTGGATCTCGGCCGAGGGTCTCCTGAAGCGCTGGGAGTTCGCGGCACGGCTGGCCCGCAACCAGCTCACCGACACGGCCCAGGCACAGCGGGTCACCGTCGA
>CAIPVR010000122.1 GCA_903868545.1 uncultured Actinomycetes bacterium | reverse complement strand
GTCATCACGTCGTCCTTCACGAGCCGCTCGGACAGGATGATGGCGTCCTCGAAGTTGTAGCCCTCCCACGGCATGAAGGCCACGAGGAGGTTCTTGCCCAGCGCCAGCTCGCCGTTGTCGGTGGAGGGGCCCTCGGCGAGCACGTCGCCGGCCTTCACCTTCTGGCCCTCGGCCACCCGCGGCTTCTGGTTGATGCAGGTGTCCTGGTTGGAGCGCTCGAACTTGTGCAGGCGGTGGGTGACCTTGCCGGCCTTCTTGTACTCCACCACGATCGACTGGCCGTCGACCTCGAGAACCGTGCCGTCCTCGGCGGCGAGCACCATGTCGGCGGCGTCACGGGCGGCGCGACCCTCGATGCCGGTGCCGATGTACGGCGCTTCGGCACGGAGCAACGGCACGGCCTGGCGCTGCATGTTGGCGCCCATGAGCGCACGGTTCGCGTCGTCGTGCTCGAGGAACGGGATCAGGGCCGTGGCCACCGACACGATCTGCCGGGGCGACACGTCCATGAGCTGGACCTCATCGGGCGCCACGGCGGAGATCTCCGTGGTGGCGCCGAGGAACTCGTCGCGCTCGAGCTGCAGCTTCAGGTCCGACAGGGAGGCGGCCTGCGGCGAGCGGCGCACCAGCACCCGGTCGGCCGAGAAGGAGCCGTCGGGGTTCAGCGGCGTGTTCGCCTGGGCGACGATGTACTCCTCCTCCTCGTCGGCGGGGAGCCACACGATCTCGTCGGTGACCTTGCCGTTGACCACCTTGCGGTAGGGGGTCTCGATGAAGCCGAAGTCGTTCACCCGCCCGAAGGTGGCGAGGGCACCGATCAGGCCGATGTTCGGGCCCTCCGGAGTCTCGATCGGGCACATCCGGCCGTAGTGGCTGAAGTGCACGTCGCGGACCTCGAAGCCCGCCCGCTCACGCGACAGGCCGCCGGGGCCGAGCGCCGAGAGCCGGCGGCGGTGGGTCAGCCCCGACAGCGGGTTGACCTGGTCCATGAACTGGCTGAGCTGGGAGGTCCCGAAGAACTCCTTGATGGCAGCGACCACCGGCCGGATGTTGATCAGGGTGGTGGGGGTGATGGCCTCCACGTCCTGGGTGGTCATGCGCTCGCGCACCACCCGCTCCATCCGGGACAGGCCGATACGGACCTGGTTCTGGATGAGTTCGCCGACCGAGCGGATGCGGCGGTTGGCGAAGTGGTCCTGGTCGTCGAGGCGGTACCCGTGCGTGCCGGCGGCCAGGTTCAGGAGGTAGGTGGTGGCGGCGAGGACCTCGCAGCGGCTCAGCACCGGCTGGTCGAGGTCGGGCCGGTCCAGCAGCCCCTTCAGCTGGGGGAACGTGTCCTCGAGGCGGTCCAGTTCCGGGCCGAGCTTCCGGTTCAGCTTGTAGCGGCCCACTCGGCTCAGGTCGTAGCGGCGGGGCTCGAAGAAGGCGTTGTTGAAGTAGTTCCGCGCCGAGTCCGGCGTGGCGGGCTCGCCCGGACGGGCCCGCTTGTAGATCTCGATGATCGCCTCGTCCTGGGTGGGGGCGAGCTCCTTGTCCTTCTCCCACTGCCCCTCGAGGAAGTCGAAGTGACGGACGAAGGCCTCGAGGAATCCGGGGGCGTGCTCCTCGTCGTAGCCGAGCGCACGCAGGAGGACGAACAGCGAGAGGCGGCGCTTGCGGGCCACGCGGGTGCCGGCGGTCGGGTCCTTGCCCGGCTTCTGCTCGACGTCGAACTCGATCCACTCGCCGCGGTAGGGGTGGATCGTGCCGGTGACCAGCTGGTGCTTGGAGAGGTTCCGCAGGCGGAACCGCTCACCGGGCTGGAAGATCACGCCCGGTGACCGGACCAGCTGGGACACCACCACGCGCTCGGTGCCGTTGATGATGAACGTGCCCTTGTCGGTCATCATCGGGAAGTCCCCCATGAAGACCGTCTGCTCCTTGATCTCGCCGGTGTTGGCGTTCATGAAGCGGGCCCGGGCGAAGATCGGGGCGGAGAAGGTCATGTCCTTCTCCTTGCACTCCTCCACCGTGAACTTGGGCGGGGGCCGCAGGTCCTCGTCGGTGGGGTCGAACTCCAGCTCGAGACTCAGTGTCTCGGTGAAGTCCTTGATCGGGCTGATGTCCCGGAAGGCATCGGCCAGACCGTTCTCGATGAACCAGTGGAAGGACTCCCGCTGGATGGCGATGAGGTCCGGGAGGTCGAGGACCTCGTCGAGGTTCGCGAACGAGTAACGGTCCCGGAGGGTGACGCGAGAGGACAAGGAGCTACTCCTGGTCGGCGCTGGACGGACGGCGTGGGTGGAGGACGGAACAGGCGGTCACGCCGGCACCCGGACGCGCCGAACCACGAAGCACTTCACTTCGGAGGTCGGACGGCGGGGCACGGCAACCGACGAGCGTACGCCGCCCACCCAACGTGGTCAAGACACGCGGCACCGACCGACCCGGAGGGTCGGGCGCCGCGTCCACGGGCTGCGGGGAGCGTACGAAGACGTGGACCCCGGGTCAAGGAACCCGGGCCCCGGTGCGCGACACCGGGGAGGGCACGGAGCCCTCCCCGGTGGGCGCGGCGCCCGGCACGGGCGCCGCCGGGATCACTTGACCTCGACGGTGGCGCCGGCGCCCTCGAGGGCCTCCTTCGCCTTGTCGGCCTCCTCCTTGGAGACGCCCTCGAGGACGGCCTTCGGGGCCGACTCCACGAGGTCCTTGGCCTCCTTCAGGCCCAGGCTGGTGAGGCCCCGGACCTCCTTGATGACGCCGATCTTCTTGTCGCCGGCGTCGGTGAGGACCACGTCGAAGCTGCTCTTCTCCTCGTCGCCACCGCCGGCGTCGCCGCCGCCGCCGGCCGGGGCCACCGCGGCCACCGCGGCCACCGGGGCCGCCGCGGTCACGCCGAAGCGCTCCTCGAAGTCCTTGAGGAGCTCCGAGAGCTCCAGCACCGTCATGCCCGAGATCGCGTCGAGGATCTCTTCCTTGGTCGCCATGGTGGTCACTCCTGTTCGTCAGCGGCCTCGGCCGGCGTGGCCTCGTCCGCATCCCCGGCCTCCGCGGCCGGGGTGTCGTCGTTGGTGTCGTTCGTGGTCGTGTCGGTGTCGTCCGCCTCGGCGGCCGCAGGGGCCTCCTCGGCAGCATCGGTGGGTCCGTCGGTGGGTTCGTCGGCGGCCTCCGCCACGGGGGCGGGGGCACCGGCGGCGCCGCCCTGTTCGATGAGCGCCTGCAGGGCGTAGGCCATCTTCTGGGGCACGGCCTGCAGGAGCCCGGCGAAGTTCCGCATGGGGGCCGCCATCCCGCCGGCCAGGCGGGCGAGCAGCTCCTCGCGCGGAGCCACCTCCGCCAGGTCGGACAGTCCCTTCTGGTCCAGCAGCGTGCTGCCGAGCAGCCCGCCCTTCAGGACCAGGTTGGGGTTGCCCTTGGCGAAGGCCTTCAGTGCCTTGGCCACCACCACGGCGTCCCCGGGCGAGCCGTCGTCCTTGGCACTGACGAACGCCAGCGCCGTGGGACCCAGCAGCCAATCGCCGAGTTCCACGTCCAGGTCGGACGTGGCACGCCTGACCAGGGTGTTCTTGTACACCTTGTACTCGCCGCCCCCAGGGCGCAGCGACGTGCGCAGCTCCTGGAGCTCACCGACGGTCAGCCCGCGGTACTCGGTGAACAGCACGGCGTCGGCGCCCGCGAACTTCTCGCGGACCTCCTCCACCACGGCCACCTTCTCCGGCCTCGGGTTCTCCATTCGACACCTCCTCTCTCCAGCTCGGGAGGACCCGGTGGGGCCCTCGGTTCGGGAGGTTCCGGCGCCCGCTGATCACGGACGCCTCCTCGACCGAACCCTGGAGAGGGTACGGGGAACAGGGTGTCCGCCTACCCAGGTGGGCCGGTGACCGTGGTGGTCGGGGCCCGTTCTGCACCGTCCGGTGCGCCGTGGGGTCTCTGGCGAGCTCAGAGCCTCTGGTTGTGGTCCCCCGCTCGGGGGACGGGACACGGTACCCGCGTCGCCGCCGGCGCCGCCAGATCCCGACGCCGCTCAGGCGTCGAGGCGGGTCACGTCGAGCTGGACGCCGGGGCCCATGGTCGACGACAGCGTCGCCTTGCGGAAGTAGCGGCCCTTGGCCGAGGAGGGCTTGACCTTGGCCAGCTCGTCGACGACGGCGGTGAAGTTGGCCAACAGGGCCTCGGCGCTGAAGCTCGCCTTGCCGAGCTGCACGTGCACGTTGCCGTTGCGGTCGGTCCGGTACTCCACCTTGCCGCCCTTGAACTCCCCCACCGCCTTCGCCGGATCGGGCGTGACGGTGCCGGTCTTCGGGTTCGGCATGAGGCCACGGGGGCCCAGGACCCGGCCGAGGCGGCCGACGAGGGGCATCAGGTCCGGCGTGGCGATCGTGACGTCGAAGTCGAGCATGCCACCCTCGATCTGGGCGGCGAGGTCCTCGGCGCCCACGAACTCGGCGCCCGCCTCCTGGGCTGCGGTGGCGGCGTCGCCCTGGGCGAACACGGCGACCCGCACGTCCTTGCCCGTGCCGGATGGCAGCGCCACGGTGCCCCGGACCATCTGGTCGGCCTTGCGGGGATCCACCCCGAGGCGGATGCAGGCCTCGACGGTCTCGTCGAAGCCGGCGGTGGCCAGCGTCTTGACGACGTCGACCGCCTCCTCCGCGGTGTGCTGGCGATCGCGGTCGTACCGCTTGGTCGCGTCGGTGTAGCGCTTCCCGTGCCTGGCCATGGTGCGAGTCCTTCCGGAGTCTCCCTCTTGGTCCCGTGGTCCCCGGTCGAGGTCAGCCGGGGTGGGTGATCGGGTGTCGCGCCGGGGCCGGGCCCCGGGCGGCGGGTGTTCAGACGACCTTGATGCCCATCGACCGGGCGGTGCCGGCGATCTGGAGCTTGGCGGCCTCGAGGTCGTCGGTGTTGAGGTCCGGCATCTTGGTGCGGGCGATCTCGGCCACCTGGTCGTCGGTGATCTCACCCACGAAGCCACGGCCCGGGGTCTGCGAGGCCTTCTGGAGTCCGGCGGCCTCGCGGATCAGCACCGGCGCCGGCGGCGTCTTGGTGACGAAGCTGAACGTCCGGTCCTCGTAGATGGAGATCTCGACCGGGATGATCGTGCCGCGCTGGGACTCGGTGCGGGCGTTGTAGTCCTTGCAGAAGTCCATGATCGCCACGCCGTGCGGGCCGAGGGCCGTGCCGACCGGCGGCGCGGGCGACGCCTGCCCGGCCGGGATCTGGATCTTGACGATGGCGACGACCTTCTTCTTGGCCATGGTTCACTTTCCTCTGGGGTTCGTCCGACGGGCGTGCCGCAGCGGCACTGAGGGGCGCCGGACCGACGGGACATTGTGGTCGCGGCCCGGTCCACGGGCAACCCGGTGGCGGGCGCCGGACCGGCCGGACGGGTTCAGAGCTGGTCGACCTGGGCGAACTCGAGTTCCACCGGGGTCTCCCGGCCGAAGATGTTGACGAGCACCTTGACGCGGGCCTGGTCGAAGTTGATCTCGACGATCTCGCCGGAGAAGTCCGCGAACGGACCCTCCTTGACGCGCACCACCTCGCCGACCTTGCCCCACCAGTCACCCCCGGGGGGCTTGGTCCCGCCCGCTTCCGGAGCGGCACCTCCGGGCTCGACGCCGATGAACTTCTCGACGTCGCGCCGCGACAGGCGCGAGGGCTTGTTGCCGGCGCCCACGAAGCCCGTCACGCCCGGCGTGTTGCGGATGACGTACCACACGTCGTCGCCGCCGGCACGGGCGAGGTCGTCGCAGCGGACCACCAGGTAGCCGGGGAACATCTTCTTCTGGACGACGACCCGCTCACCCTTCTTGTTGAACTCGGGCACGTCCTGCATGGGGATCACGACCTCGTGGATGCGCGACTCCATGTTCATCGACTTGGTGCGCGCCTCGATGTTCTGGCGCACCTTGTTCTCGTAGCCGGACTGGGTGTGGAGGACGTACCACCGGCCAGGTCGGTCGTAGGGCGACTCCGGCCGGGGGGCCGGCGCCTCGGTGAGGACCTCCTCCTCCACCAGGACGTCGGCCTCGTCGATCCCCTCGACCTCGGCCAGCGCCGCCACGGCCTCGTCGGCCGGCGTGGCGGTGATGTCGGTGGCGGTGATCTCCTCGGGCGTGAGCTCCGCGGCGATCCCCTCGACGACCTCGACCGCCTCCTCGGTCAGGAGGTCGGCCCGGTCGAGCTCCGCCTCGAGGACGGTCTCGTCGGGAGCGGTGTCGTCGCTCGCAGTGGTGGTGGTGGCGTCGTCAGACATGGTTCTTTCCTCGCCGCGGTCAGTAGGAGACGGCGGACGGTAGGGCGGTGGTGCCGAGTGAACGGGCGGTGCCGGTGTCGAGCAGGAGCCGGAAGAGCTCGCCGAAGGCGTAGTCGATGGCGAACACGAACACGGTGAAGACCACCAGGGCGACCAGGACGATCGTGGAGTACCGGATGACCTCCTGCTTGGTCGGCCAGGAGACCTTCTTGAGCTCGGCCCGCACCTCGCGGACGAACTCGCCGGGCTTGGTGCGCTCGGTCTTCAGTCGCTGAGCAGGCGCGCGCCGGTCGCGGGTGGCGACCTGGGACCCGTCGGCGTTGAGCTGACCGGCCTTCTGCGCAGCGCGCTTCTGCTCTCGATTCATGGCCATGCATGCACCTCTCGCACGTGCTGAGCAGGGCAGGAGGGACTCGAACCCCCAACCGCCGGTTTTGGAGACCGGTGCTCTACCAATTGAGCCACTGCCCTCTGCGACCCGGGCGACGGCCGGGGCCGGGCGCGACGGGTCAGGAAGCCTGAGGTTAGACGCGGAGGGCGGAGCGGGCCATCAGGCACCCGGCCCACCCGGCCGCGGTCGGCACCGACGACCGGGGCCGTCAGCGCGTCCGGCGACGCGGAGCCGTCAGCGCGTCTCCTTGTGCACGGTGTGCTTGCGGTCCCAGCGGCAGTACTTCTTGAGTTCGATGCGCTCGCGGTCGTTCACCTTCGACTTGTTGGTGATGTAGTTGCGCCGCTTGCACTCGGTGCACTCGAGGGTCACGTGGACCCGCTTGTCGGAGGCCATGCCTGCTCCTGCTCGCTTCACCCGTACCCGGTCGGTACCCGGGAGGGAACGTTCCATTGTGGGGGCTGCGCCCCCGCTGCTCAAGCCGGCCCGGGTTCGCCGGGGGCCCCAGCCGCCGGCCCGTGGCGGCGGAGGCCCCCGGACGACTCGTCCGGCCGACCGTTCGTCCCGCCGTGTGGGCGGGACCGGCTCACTTCAGGATCTTGGTCACCCGACCAGCACCCACCGTCCGGCCACCCTCACGGATCGCGAACCGCAACCCCTCATCCATCGCGATCGGAGCGATCAACTCCACCGACATCTCCGTGT
>CAIPVR010000121.1 GCA_903868545.1 uncultured Actinomycetes bacterium | reverse complement strand
TGGAGGTGGGGCCGGACGGCGCTCGGCTCTGGCGCATCGGTGTCGGCGAGGGGACGCTCCTCGACGAGGACGCCACCGCCGTGTCGGGCGACTCGCCACACCGGCTCGAGGTGTCCTGCCACCAGTCGCTGAACCCGTGGGACCAGACCATCACGGGTCGGGTGGACGGTCGCGAGGTGGTGAGTGCCTCCGACGGGGACCCGCCGAGCGACGGCTACGACTACGCCGGACTCACCCTCCTGCCGTCCGGGGCCGGGGCGGGCGCCACGTTCGACGACGTCGCGGGCGACGTGCCCGAGTGACGGGTCAGCCCTGGAGCACGACCATCCGCTCCTCGGTCATCTCGCGCACCGTGTAGGCGGGCCCCTCGCGGGTGTTGCCCGAGTCGCGGACACCGCCGTAGGGCTGCTGGTCGGCGCGCCATGTGGGCACCTCGTTCACGAGCACCCCTCCGAAGTCGAGGCGGTCCGCCGCGGCCAGCGCGGTGGCCACGTTCGAGGTGAAGACGCCGGCCTGGAGTCCGTAGCGGGTGTCGTTGGCCAGCGCGACCGCCTCGTCGAAGGTGTCGTAGGCGGCCACGCCCACCACCGGGCCGAACACCTCGGTGTGGCAGACGGTCATCCCCGGCGTGACCCCGTCGAGGAGGGTGGGGACCAGCACCCCGTCGGCACCCACGGTGCCGCCGACCACCACCTCGGCCCCCTCACCGGCCGCCTCGGCGACCCAGGAGGCCACCCGCTCGGTCTCCTTGCGGGCGATGAGGGCGCTCACGTCGGTGGACGGATCCATCGGGTCGCCCACGCGGAGCGCCCGCACCTTCTCGGCGAGGGCGGCCACGAACCCCTCGTGCACGCTGCGGTGGACGAACACGCGCTGCACCGAGATGCAGGACTGGCCGGCGAAGGCGTAGCCGCCCACGGCGATCTTGGCGGCAGCAGTTGCCCAGTCGCCGTCGGGTTCGACGATGACCGGTGCGTTGTTGCCCAGTTCCAGGCTGACGCGCTTGCGGGCCGCCCGGCCGCGGATGGCCCAGCCGACCTCCGGCGAGCCGGTGAAGGTGATCATCGCCACGTCCGGGTGCTGGACGAGGTGGTCGGCCACCGAACCGGAGCAGGTGACGACGTTGAGCCATCCGGGCGGCAGGCCGGCCTCCTCGAAGAGCCGGGCGATCCGCAGCGCCGTGAGCGGCGTTGCGGAGGCCGGCTTGAGCACGACCGGGCAGCCGGCGGCGACCGCCGGAGCGATCTTGTGGCACACGAGGTTCAGCGGGAAGTTGAACGGGGAGATGGCCGCCACCACGCCCACCGGGACCCGCTTGGTGAAGCCCACCTTGCCCGCCCCGGCCGAACTGGCGTCGAGGGGGACCACCTCGCCGGTCAGGGTCCGCGCGACGGCGGCGGAGAACCGGATGGTGTCGACGGCCCTGGCGGCCTCGACACGTGCGGTGCTGATCGGCTTGGCCGACTCCTCGGCGATGGAGATGGCGAACTCCTCGGTCCGCTCGGCGAGGAGCAGCGCCGCCCGGTCGAGCACGGCGGCGCGCTCGTGCGCCGCCGGGGCCCCGCCGCGGTGCCGGGCGAGCGCGACCGTCACGGCTCGGTCGAGTTCTGCCGTGGTGCATGCCGGCACGGCGCCGACGGGGTGGTCGTCGTAGGGGGAGCGGACCTCGCTCACCGCATCGGTGAGCACGTCCTCGCCGTCGATCAGTGCCGGGGTGGTGGCCGCCGGGGCGGTGGTGTCGGACATGCGGGCGAGGGTAGTGCCCACCCGGTGGGCGGCGTCCCCACGACCGGTCGCCGGCGGGGTCAGGCTCGCCGGCGGTCGTCGTCGGGGTCCGCCTCGACGTCGGGGTCCGCCTCGACGTCGAGGATCACCTCGTCGACCACCTCGCCGTCGATCACGTCGTCGTCGTCGTGCGTCCCCTCGGCCGGGCCGGCGGTCCCGTCGGGCGGAGCATGGCGCGGGGGCCGTCGCTGCGGTGGGGGTGCCCCGGTCCCGCCGGCGAAGAACTGTTTGGCGGCGCTGCCGACCGATTGGGCGAGCACTGCGTTGCCGGCCGCGCCGACGCCGGCGCCGATCCCGTAGGGCACCAGCGCGGCGAGGCCCCACGGGCCCTTGGTCGTCGTCATCCGGGCCAGGGCCCGCGTGCCGCGTCCGGCGGCGGCGGCCGTCGCGGCGTCGGGCAGGCGGGCCATGAGCCGCGCACCCCCACGGGAGCCGAGCCGCGCCGCAAGGCCCGTCAGACCGACCGCGGCGCCCTCGCTCACGCCGAGGACGGCGACGATCCATCCCCGTCGTTCCTCGGGTGTGGCGGCCTCGTGTCCGTACAGGAGGCCGAGGCCCATGATCATCTCGCTCAGCCGGCCGACCGAGTAGGTGGCGTCAGCACCTGCAGACGCAGCGGCGACCGCCACCCCCGCCACCGGGGAGGCGGCGGCCCCACCGGTGACCGCGCCGCCGAGCGCCATCTCCTTCACGCAGCGCCGGATCAACAGGTCGGCGAGTTCGTCGACGGAGGCGCCCGGGTGCTCGTCGCGGAGCCGCTGGACCGCCTCCCAGGCCACGACGGAGCGCTGGTCGACCAGGCGGTCGACCACGGGGAGGAGGGAGCGTTCGTCGCGCCGTCGGACCACGAGGTCACGCTAGTGGGACGACCGGCGTCGGCAGCCCCGCCACGCCGGCGGGGCTGCCGACGGTGTCGCGGGCGCGGACATGCCGGCGCCCGGCGTCGTGCGGTGGAACCGGGTCAGGCGTCGACGAGCTGCCAGGCCTCGGCCTTGCGTCGCCGGGCCTGCGTGCGGCGCTTCCAGAAGGGCTGCTTCCAGTGGCGCACCCGGCGGGGCGGCCGACCGGTGGCGTGGGGCTCGGGGGCCTCGTGCTCCTCGGTGTAGCCGTGGGTGGGGTGGGGGAGGTCGAGCACCAGTTCGTCGTGCTCGCCCTCCACGGCGGCCACGTGCAGGGCCTGATGGACCCCCCGGCGGACCTTCCGGTGCTCGGCCTTGCGGCGCTCACGCGCCTCCGGCAGTGCTGAAGTGGCTCCGGACCGACGACTGCGGTGACGGGTGGACATCGGCACCTCCCATGCTGGAGAGAGCGGGGAGGGTCGGTTCCCGTCCCCTACGGCTATGAGACACCCAACGGCCTCCGGTGTAAAGCACTCGTCCCGAAACACCCCGGGACGGTCGTGCGGTGCCGGCAACGGTCCCGCATCCGCGTGGCGGTGTCCCGCCCGCCCTACCCTTCGTCACTGTGACGGAAGCTGGGGAGGGGAGCAGGGCTCATGACGACGACCACCGACCACCGGACCGCCACGACCGAGCGGTCGACGGTGCCGAGCGACGGCGACGAACGTTGCGCCTGGTGCCGACGCAGCCTGCCGGAGCCGGCGGCGACGGGGCGCCCGCGGCGTTACTGCCGGCGGAGCTGCCGTCAGCGGGCCTTCGAGGCCCGTCGGCGCCTGACGGAGCTGTCCTGGGGTGAGGACCAGCTCCGGGGGGCCACCGAGCGGCTCGACGATGCATCGGTGCACCTGGCGGGCATCGAGGACCTGGTCCGCGAGCTGCGACAGGACGTCGACGACGGACGGTCCGACCTGGCCGGTCCGGCGGCCGAGGAACTCGTGGGACGGCTCGAGTCGCTGACCGACGACCTGCGCCGGGCACTCGACAGCGGGCGGCGGCCCGTTGGTTGAGCCGGGGCCGGGAACCCGTGCGGGCGGGAGGTGCCCCGACCGCCGGAAATCCTGATTATGTCCGATCCGGGTCGGCCGGGGCCGTCCCCGTCCGGAACCGGGCGGTCACCCCCGGCGCTGCACCTTGAGGACGCGGAACGCCACCAGCACCCCGGTGACGAGGGCGATGCTGGCGGCCAGCTCGAGCAGTCCGTCCCACCCGGGCCGGGCCAGCACCTGCTCGACGAACGACACGCCCAGGACCAGCACCAGCGTGTCGATCAACTTGTCCTTGAGGTCGCTGAGTGTGCGCACCGACAGCCCGGGCGGCAGCTCGATGTCCTCGACGAACAGCTCCCACAGCCCCACCCCCACGATCAGGAACACGATCCCGATCAGGAACAGGTCGGTCACCTTCAGCAGGTCCGCGATCACATCGAGGTCGGAGGGATCGCCGACGACGTCGACCGCCACCCACACCGCCTTGTACGTGGCCCACAGCATGGTTCCGAGGCTCAACAGCACCATGCCCACCGCCGGCACCGCGGCCACGAAGCGGGCACGCTCCATCGCCCGGCCGACGGGACCCGGCCGGGCGCCTCGCTCCCCCGTGGCCTCCACCGGTGCGGCGTCGTCGGCTCCCATGTGACGAGCCTACGACGGCCGGCCGCCATCCCGTGTCGGT
>CAIPVR010000120.1 GCA_903868545.1 uncultured Actinomycetes bacterium | reverse complement strand
GGGTGGCCGGGACCGTCGGGGTGGCCGGGACCGTCGGGGTGGCCGGGACCGCAGCGCGGGTGCCGGACGGCGCGGCGCTCAGCTGGCGAAGAACGGGGCGGACACCTCGTCGTAGAACGACCGCTCCACCCGCTTGACCCGGCCCGCCACCTCCGCGATCGGGACCCGCACGATCCGGTCGGAACGGAGGGCGACCATGGTCCCCCAGTCCCCCGCCGCGGCGGCGTCGGCCGCCGCGACCCCGTACCGGGTGGCGAGCACCCGGTCGAACGCGGTGGGCGTGCCGCCACGCTGGACGTGGCCGAGGATCGTCACCCGGGTCTCGATCCCGGTGCGCCGTTCGATGTCGGCGGCGAGCCACTGGGAGATCCCCCCGAGCCGCTGGTGGCCGTAGCGGTCCACCTCGTAGTCGGGCAGCTCCATCGACCCCTCCACCGGCAGGGCCCCCTCGGCGACCACCACGATCGAGGCGAAGCTCACCCCGGCGTGACGCCTCGACAGCGCGTCGGCCACCTGGGCCGGATCGAAGGGCACCTCGGGGATGAGCGTGAGGGTGGCACCGCCGGCGAGGCCCGCCCGCACCGCGATGTGGCCCACGTGACGGCCCATCACCTCCACCACGATCACCCGGTCGTGCGCCTCGGCGGTGGTGTGGAGCCGGTCGATCGCGGAGGTGCAGATGTGGACCGCGGTGTCGAAGCCGAAGGTCATCTCGGTGCCGTCGATGTCGTTGTCGATCGTCTTGGGCACCACGATGCACGGCACGCCGTCGCGCAGGAGGTCACCCGCCGCACCGAGGGATCCCTCCCCGCCGATCACCACGAACCCGTCGAGGCGGTGCCGGTCGACCGCGGCCCGCACCCGGGCCACCCCGTCGGGGAACTGGTAGGGCTGGACCCGTGACGTTCCGAGGATCGTGCCGCCACGGGGCAGGATCCCCCGACAGCGGGCCACGTCCAGGACCTCCCAGTCGTCCTCGAGCACCCCGCGCCATGCGTCCCGGAAACCGACCACCGTGCCGTGGTGCACGCGTTCCACCTTTCGGACCACGGCGCGGATCACGGCATTGAGGCCGGGGCAGTCGCCTCCGCTGGTGAGGACCCCGAGTCGCACGGCGGTGAGGGTATCGTCCCCGCCGATGTCCGTCGTGATCGCCATCGACGCCGGCACCACGGGGGTCCGGGCCTTCGTGGTCGACGAGTCCGGCACCCCCCTCGGCCGCGCCTACCGCGAGTTCACCCAGCACTTCCCCCGCCCCGGCTGGGTGGAACACGACCCGGCGGAGATCTGGGACACCACCCTCGCCGTGCTCACCGAGGCGGTGGCCGCGCTCGACGCACCGGTCGCCGCCATCGGCATCACCGACCAGCGGGAGACCGTGGTGGCCTGGGACCGACGCACCGGGGAGGTGCTGCACCGGGCGCTGGTGTGGCAGGACCGTCGCACCGCGGCCCGCTGCGACGAACTGGTCGCCGCCGGGGAGCTGCCCCACATCCGGGCCGCCACCGGCCTGGTGCTCGACCCGTACTTCTCGGCCAGCAAGATGGAATGGCTGCTGACCGAGGGCGGGGTCGTCGCCGGCCCGGACCTCGCGCTCGGCACGATCGACTCCTGGCTCATCTGGAACCTCACCGGCGGCACCGAGGGCGGCGTCTTCGTCACCGACCCGTCCAACGCGTCACGCACGATGCTGTTCGACCTCCGCACCCGGGCGTGGTCCGACGAACTCTGTGGGCTGTTCGGAGTGCCACGGGACGCACTCGCCGAGGTGCGGCCCTCCAGCGGCACGGTCGGCGTGACCTGCGCAGCCGTCCCCACAGGGGCCGGCGTGCCCGTGGCGGGCATCGCCGGCGACCAGCAGGCGTCGCTGTTCGGCCAGGCCTGCCTGCGCCCGGGCATGGCCAAGAACACCTACGGCACCGGGTCGTTCGTGCTCATGAACGTGGGGCCCGACTGCCCGGAGCCCGCCGAGGGACTGCTCACCACCGTGGCGTGGGAGCTCCCGGCCGCCGCGCTCGGCGAGCCGGGCGACGGCACGGTCACCCACTACGCCCTCGAGGGGGCGGTGTTCGTGACCGGTGCCGCCGTTCAGTGGCTGCGCGACGGCCTCGGGGTGATCGACGACGCCGCCGAGTGCGGCCCGCTCGCCGAGTCGGTGGACGACACCGCCGGGGTGGTGGTCGTGCCGGCGTTCACGGGCCTGGGCGCCCCCTACTGGGACCCGTACGCCCGGGGCGCCGTGCTCGGCATCACACGGGGCGCCGGACGGGCGCACCTCGCCCGGGCGGTCGTGGAGTCGATGGCCTACCAGACCCGCGACGTGGTCGAGGCGATGACCGCAGCGTCGGGCACCACCATCGACGAGCTCCGGGTGGACGGCGGCGCCGCAGCGATGGACCTGCTGCTGCGCCTCCAGGCCGACCAGCTCGGCGTGCCGGTGGCCCGTTCCGCCGTGTCGGAGACCACCGCGCTCGGCGCCGCCTACCTGGCGGGCCTCGGCGTGGGCCTCTGGTCGAGCGCCGCCGAGGTGTCGGCCGCGTGGCACGCGGACGCCCGGGTGGAACCTGCCGGGGACCGGACGATGGTGGACCCCGCCTACGCCCAGTGGCGACGGGCGGTGGACCGCAGCCGCGACTGGGCCCGCGACTGACCGCTCAGCCGAGCCGGGCGAGGGACTCGAGCACCTCGCGCTCGCGGCCGCGCAAGGGCAGGTGCTGGCGCGACACCACGAGCACCGGACCGACCTCCCCGAGGCTCGCCACCGCCAGTTCCGCCACCTCGGGGGTGACACCCTCGGCGAGCGCGCCGCCCACGAACGCAGCCAACCAGGCCGCAGCCGGCGGGTCGTCGCCACGGGCGGCGAGCACCTCGCCGTTCGCCGGGTCGACCAGCACCGCCCAGTCGGCGTGCAGCAGCTCCCTGGCACCGGCGACGAGCCGGGCCCAGCGCTCCTCACCACGGGCGCCGTGGAGGGCCACCGCCACCCGCAGGGCCAGCACGGCCGGGTCCTCCGGCGGGCCGGCGAGCGGCCGCACGTCCTCCACGTCGACACCCTCGACCTGCCCCACCTCGGCGAGGAGCAGGTCGATCAGGCCGGGCTCCGGGAGGTCCACCACCAGTTCGTCGACCGCGCGCCCCGCGCCCCGCTCGATGATGTCGATGCCGATCACGTCGCCGCGCACGGCCCCGACCCGGCTGGCCACCGCCCCGAGGGCACCCGGGCGATCGGGGAGCCAGACGCGGAGGACGAAGGTGGCCACGCCGGCACCGTAGCGGCAGGGTGTGTCGGCCCGATGACGGCCCGGTGAACCAGGTGTGGGAGCGCGAACTTGACCGTACGGTCAAGTTCGGCTGCTACCGTGACCCCGCCATGACGCCGCACCCGACGACCCCCCTTCCGCGGTGACCGCCCGGAAGCTCACCCCCCGCGGCAGGGAGCGCCGGGCGCAGCTCATCGCGTACGCCACCGAGCGGTTCGCGGCCGACGGCTACCACCCCACCTCCGTGGCCGACATCGTGGACGGACTCGGCGTGGGCAAGGGCGTCTTCTACTGGTACTTCTCCTCCAAGGAGGAGTTGTTCATCGAGATCCTGCGCACCGCGCAGCGCGACCTCCGCCGCCGCCAGCAGCGCGCCATCGAGGGCGTGGAGGATCCCGTCCGCCGGGTGGAGCTGGGCGTGCGGGCCGGGGTGCTGTGGATGGCCGAGCACAACGACCTGCGCCGGCTGTTCGAGTTCGCCCGCACCGAGGAGACCTTCGCCCGCGCCATGCGCGCCGGGCAGTCGGTGCTGGTGGGCGACGCGGTGGACCACCTGAAGGCCGCCATCGTGGAGGGCCGTCTCCCCGACCGCGACCCGGAGGCGCTCGCGCTCGGGATCCTGGGCGTCACCAACGTGATGACCACCGTCTACTTCGACGAACGCCGGGAGGACCCGGAGCACGTGGCCGACCTGGTGGTCGACTTCTGCATGGAGGGTCTGGGCGCCCGACGCTGACCGGTGAGGACCCGGCGCGGGTCTCAGCCGAGCTTCGTGAGGGCCCGCTTCAGGTTGCGCACCGCCTGGCCGATCCGCTGCTCGTTCTCGATCAGGGCGAAGCGCACGTGGCCCTCCCCGCCGGGGCCGAAACCCACACCGGGCGACAGCGCCACCTGGGCCTCGCGGACGAGCATCGAGCAGAACTCGACCGAGCCCATCTCCCGGTACGGCTCGGGGATCCGGGCCCAGGCGAACATCGTGCCCATCGGCGGCTCGATCTCCCAGCCGATCCGGTTCAGCCCGGAACAGAGGGCGTCCCGGCGGGTCTGGTAGACGGCGTTGACCTCCCGGGGGAAGTCGGGCGCCTCGTTCAGTGTGACGGTGGCGGCGATCTGGATCGGCTGGAAGGTGCCGTAGTCGAGGTAGGACTTCAGCTTGGCGAGCGCCGCGACCACCTCCTTGTTGCCGACGAGGAACGCGACACGCCAGCCGGCCATGGAGAACGACTTGGTCATGGAGTAGAGCTCCACGGCCACCTCCTTGGCCCCCTCGGCCTGGAGGATCGACGGCGGCTGGTACCCGTCGAAGCCGAGGTCGGCGTAGGCGTTGTCGTGCACCAGCACCACCTCCTTCTCGCGGGCGAAATCCACGACGCGCTGCATGAACGCCACGTCGACGCAGGTGGTGGTGGGGTTGTGCGGGAACGACAGCACGATCACCCGGGGCTTCGGGTGGCTGTACTCCCAAGCGGTGACCATGTTCTCGAAGAAGTCGTCACCGGTGCCGAGGGGGATCTCGCGGACGTTCGCGCCGGCGAACAACGGCCCGAAGATGTGGATCGGGTAGCTCGGCGCCGGCACGAGCGCCGCGTCGTGCGGCTGCAGGAGGGTCCACATGAGGTGGCTGAAGCCCTCCTTCGCCCCGATGGTGTTGATCACCTCGGTGTCGGGGTCGAGGGCCACGCCGAAACGCCGCAGGTAGTAGTCCGCCGCCGCCTCTCGGAGCTTGGGGATGCCACGGGAGGCCGAGTAGCGGTGGTTCCGCTCGTTGCGGGCCGCCTCGGCGAGCTTCTCCACGGCGATGCGGGGGGACGGCAGGTCGGGGTTGCCGAACCCGAGGTCGATGATGTCCTCACCGGCGCGCCGGGCCTCCACCTTGAGCCCGTCGATGATGGTGAAGACGTAGGGCGGCAGCGAGGTGATCCGGCGGAACTCCATGGGTTCCCACCTTACGCCCGCCCGGCGGCACCCCCTGAGCGGGTGAGGAGCGCGGCGCCGATCGCGCCCGCGTCGGGACCGCCCGGGGCGCCCACCACGGCGGTGCCCCGTCCGGC
>CAIPVR010000119.1 GCA_903868545.1 uncultured Actinomycetes bacterium | reverse complement strand
GGAGCTGATCCGCTCCGAGATGAAGTCGCGGGGGACCGCTGCGATCGTCGTGACCCACGACGAGCGGATCGTCCACTACGCCGACCGGTCGCTGCACATCACCGACGGCCACCTCGACGCCTGACCCCCTCCCCCTCCCCCTCCCCCGGCCCCGGCGAATAGGGGTCCTCAGGGCGTTCTCGGCACCCTTGACCGCCGAGAACCCGGTGGGGGGCCGGCCGCCCGCGCAGCCCGCGGGATCGAACGGTTGGCTACGGTCGACCCGCACGCCGGAACCGGGGGACACATGAGCGACGACCTGCGCAGCGAGATCGACGGCTGGCTCGGGGCCAACTGGGATCCCGACCTCACCGTGGCCGAGTGGTGGGAGCGCCTGGCCGAGGACCGGTGGGCGGTGCCCACGTGGCCCGAGAGCGACTGGGGGCGGGGCCTGTCGCGCGGTGACGCCGGGATCGTGATGGAGGCCATCAACGCCGCCGGAGCGCTCGGCCCTCCCGGGGGTCTCGGCGTGATGCTGGCCGGCCCGACGATCGTGGCCCACGGCGACGACGAGCAGAAGGCGCGGTTCCTGCGCCCGATCGTCACCGGCCGGGAGGCCTGGTGCCAGCTGTTCTCCGAGCCGGGTGCCGGGTCCGACCTCGCCGGCCTGCAGTGCAAGGCCGAGCGAGACGGCGACGAGTGGATCGTGAACGGCCAGAAGGTGTGGACCTCCGGTGGGCAGTGGGCCGACCGCGGCATGCTCATGGCCCGCACCGATGCCGACGTGCCGAAGCACCGGGGCATCTCGTGGTTCGGCATCGACATGCACCAGCCGGGCATGGACGTGCGTCCGTTGCGGGAGATGACCGGTCGGGCGCTGTTCAACGAGGTGTTCCTCACCGACTGCCGCGTGGCCGACGCCGACCTCGTGGGTGGTCTCAACAACGGCTGGGCGGTGGGCAACACCACACTGATGGTGGAGCGCGCCAGCCTGGGTGCCGGCTCCCACGGCACCAACTCGCTGGCGATGGCGGGGACCGTGGCCGGTCACCTCGACAAGCGCGCAGGTGACTTCGTGAAGGGGGCGTCCTCGGGCACCGCGGGGGTGATCGGTGGTGGGGCCGGGAAGATGGTCCTCAAGATGGCCAGGGAGCAGGCGCCGGTGGCCGACCCCGTCCTGCGCCAGCAGCTGGTGCGTCTCCACGAGCTGCAGGAGATCGCCCGGTTCGCCAACCTGCGGGCCAAGGCGGCACGGGCGGCCGGCGTGAAGCTCACGGGCGCCGAGCCCAACATCGCGAAGCTCTCGATGACCCGCATCACCCGACTGGCCGCGGAATGTTCCCTGTCGCTGCAGGGTCCGGCGGGCACGCTGTGGCAGGACCCGAACTGCCACCCGGTGGCGGCCGAGCTGTTCCTGTTCGCCCCGGCGGTGTCGATCTACGGCGGCACCGACGAGGTGCAGAAGAACATCATCGGGGAGCGGGTGCTGGGCCTCCCGGCCGAGCCGCGCAGCGACAAGGACGTGCCGTTCCGCGAGCTGCGGGTGGGCACCCAGCGCGGCTGACCCGAGCGACGGGCGACGCGGTCGACCTCCCGGGCCCGCCGACGGGCCGCGACGCGATCGTCAGGCCCGGCCGACGGGTGGCGCGACGAACCCCGGGCCCACGGAGTCCACGGCCCGGGCGGCGGCCAGCGTCGCCCGGTCGCGGAGCCACGGTCCGACGACCTGCACGCCCACGGGCAGCCCGGCCGGTGTGAAGCCGGCGGGCAAGGTCACCACGGGCAGCAGCACGGCGCCGACGGCCCCGCACCAGGCCGTGAGGTCGAGGTGCGGGAAGGAGCGTTCCCCGTCGACGGTGCGGTAGGTCATCGACCGGAACGGGATCGGTCGCTCGTGGTCGTGGGGGAACGCCGGCACCTGCACCGCGGGCGCGAGGACCACGTCGACGTCCTCGAAGTGACGCGCCCAGGCGCGCCGCTGCTCCTGGCGGCGTTGGTCCCACTGCCGTCGCTCCCGGTGCGACGACACGAGCGCCCGCAGCGCGTCCGACACCGGGTCGTCGGGATCCGCACCGGCGGCGAGGTCGCGGAACTCCTCCCAGGTCCGGTCGTCGAGGCCCTCGCCGGAGTGGGCGACGACCAGGTGGGTCCAGGCCCGGGCGCCCTCGCGCACCGGCACCGGCAGCGGGGTCCGTTCCACCCGTGCGCCGGCCGCCTCGAGCCGATCCGCCAGTGCCAGCACCACGTCGCGCACCTCCACCGACACGGGGTAGCGGTCGTCGTCGACGCACACGGAGACCCGCAGTCCCTCCGGCCCGGCGCGGAGGTCGGACGCGGGGGGCAGTTCGAGCCGCCAGGCGACGGCGTCGTCGTCCTCCGGTCCGGCGAGCACGTCGAGCGCGAGTTCGAGGTCGTCGACCGACCGGGCCATCGGCCCGCCGCAGTTCACGTCGGTGCCCACCAGGCTGCCGGGCGGTCCGGGGATGTGGCCCAGCAGGGGCACCACACCCCACGACGGCTTCAGTCCGTACACGCCGCACAGCGACGCCGGCATCCGGATCGACCCGCCGATGTCGCTGCCGAGCTCAAGCGGGGTGAGCCCCGCGGCCAGCGCCGCGGCGGCACCGCCGGAGGATCCTCCCGGGGTGCGGGAGGTGTCCCACGGGTTGGCGGTGGTCCCGAACAGTTCGTTGAAGGTCTGGTTGTCGCCGGCCTGGATCGGCACGTTCGTCTTGGCGAACACCACCGCCCCTGCGGCCCGCAGCCGTGCCACGGCCGTGGCGTCGCGGGCGGGTACGTGGTGGCGGAGGGCGGGATCGCCGCAGGTGGTCAGTAGCCCGTCGGTCTCCCAGACGTCCTTGATCGTCATCGGCAGGCCGTGCAGCGGGCCCCACCGCTCGCCGCGAGCCGTGGCCTCGTCCGCGACGCGGGCCCGTTCCCTCGCCCGATCCGCGTCCAAGGTGCAGACGGCCCCCAGGGACGGGTCGATCCGTCCGATCCGGTCGAGGAGGTGATCGAGCAGTTCGACGGAGCCCACCTCGCCCGATGCGAGCCGGCGCGTGAGCTCGGCTGCCGTGGCGTCGGCCGGGCCCCGGTTGCTCACTTCAGGTCCTGGACGTACTCGATCGGGACCGGGAACTGCTTCGTCACGCCCTGGCCGAGGCCGGTGCCCGAGTCGTCGAGCCCGAGGCTCTGGCGGAGCTCGGCGACGGTGAAGTTCTGGGTGATCTGCCAGCCGACCTTCGTATCGATGGCGGTGGACTCACAGCCGTCGGTGGCGCCGCGGGCGAGGTTGTCGGGCAGGTTGAAGCCCACTCGCTTGGCGATGCCCACGAGGTCGGTGCCGTTGCGCACGCTCAGGCACAGGTCGGTGAAGGAGTTGTGCCCGGCACCGTCGATCACCACCAGCCGCTTGGGGGGCAGCAGTCCGGCGTAGGTGGAGCGGATCTCCTCGATCGGCACCAGCACGTCGACCTTCGCCGCGATGTTCATCGACGGCTTCGGCGGTGCGGGCACGTCCGCACGACCGGCGGCTGCCCAGCCGACCGCCACGTCCACCTGCGGCTCCGACAGCGCGCTGAGCGCCGCGCGCCCGCCGGCCGAGTGGCCCACCGCGGCCACCTTCTCGCCGGCGGTGAGGCCTTGCAGCACCCCCCCGGCACCCACCACGAGCGGGATGGTCGCCACCAGCACCTGCACGTCCTTCTCCGGTGCCCGCTGCACCTGGTTGGTGACGAGCGCGGCGCGGTCGCGTTCGATGTGCTCCGGCGCGGCCACCACGAAGCCCCACGAGGCGATGCCGCGGAGCAGGGTGGAGGCGTCGAGGCGGTACGAGCCGAACCCGTGGCTGAACAGCACGAGCGGGAACGGTCCGTCGGTCGAGGGCGGCGCCTCGGCGAAGGTGTCGGTCATCGTGGTGGTGAGCGCCGTGATCGGCACGTCCGCAGGGAGCAGCGAGGGTGCGGCGGCGGCCAGCGACGGCGGCAGCGCGTCGAGCTGGCTGTAGGTGGCGGGTCGGCGTCCCTCGGCGGCGCCCTTCGCGGCCGGGTACCACACGGCCACCTTGCGGTCGGGCAGCGACAGTTCGGTGAGGCCCACGTCGAACGGTCCGGCGCCCTCGAACGCAGCGTCGTCGGGGCCACCGTCGACCGGCGGTACCGACTTCGGCAGCGACGTCGTGGTGGTGGGGGAGCCCGAGCCGGCGCCGGCGTCGTCGCCGGAGGAGCATGCGGCGCCGAGCACGGCGAGCACGGCGATCGCCGCCAGCGGGGCGATGAGCGGGTGCCGGCGGGAGCGGGGACGGACAGGTGCGGTGTTCGTCATGGCAGCAGTGTGCCCCGCGGTCGCACCACGACGCTGGACGGAGCCCTGCGAGGGGTGGGGTCGCACGGGCGGTGGCCGGTCCCGCCATCGGAGTCCCGCACGGCAGGGCTCTGCTACCTTCCCGGCAGCGATACAGGGGGGTCTGTGATGTCGAAGTCTCGTTCGCGCGGTCGCGTGCTCGTCGTTCCGGTGTTGATGGGTCTGCTCGCCCTCGTCTCGGCGGCGTGCGCACCCGAGCCGCCGCCCTACCAGGGCATCATCTTCAACACGCCGTCGTACTCGTACCCGGGCCGGCAGTACACGCCGACGGCGACCTCCACCTCGGGCCTGCCGGTGAACCTCGCGCTCGACCCGTCGAGCACGGCGTGCACGTTCACCGGTGGCGTGCTCACCTTCGTCTCGGTCGGCAACTGCGTGATCAACGCCAACCAGCCCGGCAACGGCACCGTCCCGGCCGACCCGCAGGTGCAGAAGACGATCGCCGTCTACAACTGCCCGCCGCTGCGCTCCGGCATCTGGACGGGGCCGCTGAACCTGTCGGCGAACGTGATCGCCACCGGGTCGTCGTTCACCGGCACGGTCGACCTCTCGTCCCTCGGTTTCGGCGTGCAGATCTTCGCCGGCACGGTGAGCTGCGAGCGGGCCAACATGACCTTCAACGGGGAGCCGCTCACCGGCGTGCTGTCGCCCGACGGCAAGGTGCTGTCGAGCAACTACAACGGGATCGACATCGTCCTGAACGCACCGGCGGCGTAGTCGTACGCGTCGGCCGTCCGGGGCGTGCGCCCTGCCCTGCGGACGGCAGGTCGGTCGGTCAGGGGGCCACGAGGCGGAGTCGCCTCGTGGCTCTCGCCACGGTCACCCGTTGGCCCCAGGTGATCGTCAGCGCGTCCCGTTCGATGCCGTCGCCGAAGCACACCAGCCGGTCCGACTCCGAGGTGATCGTCAGGGTCTCGTCAGCGCGCAGCACGCCCTCGACCTGCGTCGTCCCGGTGACGGGTGAGGGCCACGCCTCCCGCACGAACCAGCAGAGTTCCCGGTCGGTGGGGCCGGGGAGGGTCAGTCCGCTGCGGCGCTCCTGCCAGGTCGAGCGCAACCAGCCGGTGGCGCCCGTGCCCGTGCCGGCGAGCACCCCCGACGACGACTGACGCTCCCTCCGGCCGTCGGGTTCCAGCAACTCGTAGCGGGCCGACTGGTGCGTGGCGTGCCCGACGTAGACCTCGTTGAGCGCCAGCAGGACCTGTCCGTCGTCGGTGGTGGCCTGCACCATGGTGCGGTCCTCGGTGGGCGGGTCCGGTGCCACCGCGGCGGCGAGGAGACCCGCCGCCGCGCCGGCCGGGAACGGCACCAGTACGCCGGGGTTGCGGCCGGGTTCGGGGTCGATGCCCACCACCGGCTGCTCGTCCAGGTACTTGGCGACGTTGGCCACCAGGCCGTCCTGGCCCACGACGACCACCACGTCGTCCGGTTCGAACAGGAACCGGTCGAGCTCGGCACGCTCGAGGTCCACCCGGCGCCAGTCCACGGGGATCGCGGCTGCGACCTCGTGCAGCGCGAGCTGCAGGGCGTGGTGCCGGGCAGCCAGCTCGTCGATGCTCCGGCCGCGTTCGGCGAGGAAGTAGGCGGCCATCGAACGGGTTCCGTGGTGGGCGACGGTCTCGTCGTACTCCGAGCGACGGTGGACGAGGACGGCCCGGGGTGAGGTGGCCATGGCCGGTCACCCGAGCCCGGTGTCGGCGCCCTCACCGGCCAGCACCCTGGTGAGGAGCTGGGTCAGCAGGTCGGGGGTCACCGTCAGGTTGTTGATCTGCGGGAAGTTGCCGGCGAGTTCCTTGAGCGCCAGCCCGAGGAGCGTGGCCTGTTCGAGATCGGCGTAGGCGTTGAGCTGGGCGGCCTCGGCGGCGGCCTGCGCCTCACCGACCATCCGGGTGGCCGCGGCCTCCGCCTCCGCCTCGGTGCGCTGCCGGTTGGCGGCGGCGACCGTCTGGATCCGGGTGGCCTCCGCCTCCTCGGTGGCCCGCATGCGCTCGTTCTGGCCGCGTTGGGTCACCAGCTGCTGCTCCCGCCGGGCGAGCTCGATCTGGTTCGCGAGCTCGTTCTCGGCGATCGCCCGTTCACGCTGCACGGCCAGGGCCCTGCGCTCGTAGGTGGCCCGGTCGGCCTCCTGCTGCACCCGCTCCCGGGTGTCGATCTGGAGGGCCCGTTCGAGCTCGGCATCGGCCCGGATCCCCACCACGCGCACGTCGGTGATGCCCAGTCCCCGTTCCACGAGTCGTGGGTCGACCGCCAGTGTGGCCGCGATGCGGTCGGCGACGGGCCGGATGCCCCGTGCGAGCGCGTCGGTCAGGGTCATGGTCGCGAGCAGTTCGAGTGCGGGCTGCTGGGCCAGTTCGGTGAGGAGCCCGCTGAGAACGGCGAGCGGGTCGCCGTTCCACAGCCCGGTCACGGGCGAGATGCCGAAGTCGACGCGGGTGGCGGCGAGGGCCGGGTCGACCACCCGGTAGGTGACCGTCGCCTGCACGGCCACCTCCTGGAAGTCGGCGGTGCGGGCCCGGAACAACAGGGGCTGCTCCCGGTCGTCGAGGGGCACCTCGGTGAGGGCGGCGGTGCCGGGACGGAACCAGAACGCGAGGCCCGCCCCGGCCCGTCGCACGCGCCCGTTCTGCACGTGCTGCACGTACATCGTGGTGTTGGTCCGGAGGTGGTTGACGAACGGCTGTCGGGTGATCTCTGCCATGGTGCTCGTCCTTTCTCGTCGAGATGACGATAACGCCCACCACCATTCTCGTCAATACGACGAATAGGATCCGTCGGGATGCTCGAGCCGAACTGCACGCTCGCCGTGGACCTGGTGGTCCTCACCGTCGCCGAGGACCGTCTCCGCGTGCTCACGATCCGGCGTGGCGTTGCGCCGTACCGGGGTCGTCGGGCCCTGCCGGGCGGCTTCGTGTTGCCCGGAGAGGACCTGCTCGACGCGGCCGAGCGCGAGCTCCGGGAGGAGACCGGCCTCGGTGGCCTCCGTGTCCACCTCGAACAGCTCGCCACCTACGCGGCCCCCGGGCGCGACCCCCGTGGCCGGGTGGCCAGCGTGGCCCACCTCGCACTCGTCCCACCTCCACCCGGGCGGCCGACGGGCGGCACCGACGCTGCTTCGGCGCAGTGGTCCGACGTGGCCGAGGTGGACGCGGCCTCGCCGCCGCTCGCCTTCGACCACCGCCGGATCCTCCGCGACGGGGTGGAGCGGGCCCGGTCGAAGCTCGAGTACACACCGCTCGCCGCGGCCTTCTGTGCGGCGGAGTTCACGGTGAACGAACTCCGCCTGGTCTACGAGGCGGTCTGGGGCACGAAGCTGGATCCGCGCAACTTCCACCGGAAGGTCACGGGCACCCCGGGATTCGTGGAGCCGACCGGGTCCACCACCAGCCGGCAGGGTGGCCGGCCGGCACAGCTGTACCGCCGTGGGGATGCCGCGGTGCTGCACCCGGCGATGCTGCGGCCGACCGCTACCCCGACAGCCCGCCGTCCTCGCCCGACAGGACCCGGGCCCGCGACGGCCATCCAGCGGTAGTCGCCGTCACGGCAACGGACGCGGGAGGTGACCGACAGCGCTGCTCCTCCCGCCGCAGCCTGCACCCGTCGGTCCGTCTCGGTGAGGTCGTCCGGGTTCAGGAACTCCCGGATCGTGTGCCCGATCACCTCCCTGGGTCGCCGGCCCAGGACCCGTTCCACCGAGGTGCGATCCGGCGGACGAGTGTCCACCCCCAGCCGACCGCGTGGCCGAGCCCGCACCGCCGCCGCTCTCGTCGGGTCAGTGAGCGGGGTGGTTCAGAGGACGGCGGCGAAGCGCACGTCGAACGGGGGGATGTCGACGGTCACGCCGGTCAGAGGGAGTTCGCCCGTCACGCCGTCGACGACGAGGGCGGTGTCGGCCAGTTCGACGGCGGGGTCGGTGAGGGTGGCGGTGTTGCCGTAGCCTATGGTCGCCGCCCGCGTCGCGGTGGTCGCTCCCACGCGGAGCTGGACGGTTGCGGTGACGGGCGCCGTGCCCGGGCAGGTGACTTCCACCGTGCCCGCCTCCACCGTGGCCGCCGGGACACTCACGGTGAGTCCGGACAGGTTGATGACCGGCCGGGTGATGTCGACCGGGGTGATCGGCACGGTGACCTCGGCTCCGGGCAGCGCTGCGGGTGCGGTGGTACCGGTGACGGTGCAGTCACCCACCTGGCCCGACACGGCTCGCGCCTCCACGGTGACCGCCACCGGGTAGGTGCCCGACGCGTACGTGGGTGGTGGGGCGCCGGTGACGCACGCGCTCGCCGCGACCGCTGCGAGCGCGGCCGGCGCGACGAGCCGGAGGACGCGACGGGCGACGACGGTGCGGCGGGCGGGACGGGATCGGGTGGCGGTCATGGCGGTACTCCCCAACGGTCGGGCGGTCGACGGAGCGGCAGGATTCAGACGGCCGCGCAGCCGTCGGTGGCGAGCCGGAAGAACGTCGCGGTCAATGACGTGCACTCCTGCACCGTCACCCCGCCCGGGGGCTCCGCCCCGGTGGCGTCGATCGTGACCCTCACCCGGCCGGCGGCCACCACCTCGTAGAAGTGGATCTCGATGTGCCCCCCGAACCCGTCGGTCTGGAACCGCTCCGCGAACGTGGCCGGGGTACCGGCCGCGAACGCGTCGAGGATGCAGTCGAACAACGTCGGCGACGGCGCCATCGTGGTCGGCCATCCCGACGCCGCGTAGAAGGTGCCGCACGTCGGGGTGGGGAACGTGACGGTGGGCCCCGAGGTGGTGGGCGGGGCGCTGGTCGGCGTGGACGGATCCGGTGGGGTGCACGCCACCAGAGCGCCGACGGCCAGGAACGCG
>CAIPVR010000118.1 GCA_903868545.1 uncultured Actinomycetes bacterium | reverse complement strand
GTGGATCGGCGCCGTGGTGGCGAACCAGCCCGGCCGACCGCGCCTGCACGCGGCGGCCACCGCGGCCGGCGTGGACCCGGCCGCCGTCGTCGACGTGGTGGGGCGCACGGCCAACTCGGGTTCGGCCGGCTTCCTCACGGCACTCGACGCCACCTGCGGTCAGCATCGGGAGGGGCCCTGGCTCCTCGTGTCGGTGGGCGGCGGTCTCTCGTGGGCGGGGGCCGTGCTGTGGCCCTGACCGCGGACCGGCGCCGGGAACTGCTCGCCGCTGCGCTGGCCGACGGCGCCGACGCCGCCGAGCTGCGGGACTTCCCGCTTCCCGACCGCTACCGCGCCGCGGTCACCCGGCGGGAGGAGGTGGAGTCGGTGCTCGCCGTGCCGGCCGCGGAGCGCGACCCGGCCGCCTCCCTCCACGTGGAGGAGGTCCCCCGGCCCGACCCGGCACCCGACGAGGTCCTCGTGGCCGTCATGGCCTCGGCCATCAACTACAACACCGTCTGGAGCGCGAGCTTCTCACCGGTGCCCACGTTCGCCTTCCTCGACCGGCTCGCCGCCGAGGGCGGCTGGTCGGCACGCCACGGCGGCGACCGCCACGTCCTCGGCTCCGACGCCGCCGGGGTGGTGGTGGCGGTCGGATCGCTCGTGCGTCGCTGGCGACCCGGCGACCACGTCGCGGTGCACGGGAACTGGGTGGCAGCCGACGACCCGGCCGCCCAGCAGGACGCCATGCGGGCCCCCACGCAGCGGGCGTGGGGGTTCGAGACCAACTTCGGCGGCCTCGCCGACCTGGCCCTGGTGAAGGCCAGCCAGCTGCTGGCGAAGCCCGCGCACCTCACCTGGGAGGAGGCGGCCAGCACCACGCTGTGCAACGCCACCGCCTACCGGATGCTGGTGTCGCCCAACGGGGCCGGACTCCGCCTCGGTGACCGGGTACTGGTGTGGGGCGCGACCGGCGGGATCGGCAGCTTCGCCGTGCAGCAGTGCCTCGCCGCCGGCGCCGAGCCGATCTGCGTGGTGGGCCGCCGGTCACGGGTGGAGCTGCTCCACCGACTCGGCGTGCGCCACGTCATCGACCGCACCGCCGAGGGGTTCCGCTTCCTCGACGGACAGGACCGGGTGGACGTGGCGGAGGTGGATCGCTTCGCCGAGCGGGTGCGGCAACTGTCCGACGGCGGTGTGGACGTGGTGTTCGAGCACCCGGGCCGCGAGACGATGCCGGCGTCGGTGGCCGCGTGCCGACGCGGTGGGACGGTGGTGACCTGCGCCGCCACGACGGGCTACCGGATCCCGCTCACCGGGGACGGGCTCACCCACGAATCGGTCCGCATCGTCGGGTCCCACTTCGCCAACTACCTCGAGAACGAGCGGGCCAACGACCTGGTGCGGCGGGGAATGGTCCACCCGACACTCACCAGCACCCTGCCGCTCGAGTCGGTGGCCCGGGCCACCCGGCTCGTGCGCGACGGCGCCCACGAGGGGAAGGTCGGCATCACGTGCCTGGCCCCCGCCGGGGCGGGCGTGACCGACGCCGGCACCCGCCGACGGCTCGGGGAGGAGCGGATCGCCGCCTTCGCCCGGGCCGCCGCGGGCTGAGGCCTCAGTCGCCGCCGGAGGCGTCCTCGACCTTGGTCTTGCCGGCGGAGATCCACGGCATCATGTCGCGCAGGCCGGCGCCGACCTGCTCGATCTGGTGGGCCTTCCCGGCGTCGCGCAGCGCCTCGAAGTGATCGCCGCCGCCGCGCACCTCGGAGATGAACTCCTCGGCGAACGCACCGGACTGGATCTCGCCGAGGATCTTCTTCATCTCGGCCTTGGTCTCCGGCGTGATGATCCGGGGACCGCGGGTGAGGTCGCCGTACTCGGCCGTGGTGGAGATGGAGTAGCGCATGCCGGCGATGCCCTGCTCGTACATGAGGTCCACGATGAGCTTCAGCTCGTGGAGGCACTCGAAGTAGGCGGACTCGGGCTGGTAGCCCGCCTCCACCAGGGTCTCGAAGCCGGCCTGCACCAGCGCCGTGAGGCCGCCACAGAGCACCACCTGCTCACCGAACAGGTCGGTCTCGGTCTCCTCCTCGAAGGTGGTCTCGAGCACGCCGGCCCGGGTGCCGCCGATGGCGTCCGCGTAGGACAGGGCGAGGGCCTTCGCCTTGCCGGTGGCGTCCTGCGCCACGGCGATGAGGCACGGCACGCCGCCGCCCTCGGTGTAGGTGCGCCGCACCAGGTGGCCGGGGCCCTTGGGAGCCACCATCGCCACGTCCACGTCGGCCGGGGCCTGCACGTAGCCGAAGCGCACGTTGAAGCCGTGGGCGAAGAACAGGGCGTCGCCGGCGTTCAGGTTGGGGGCCACCTCGGCCTCGTAGATCGGGCCGATCTCCGTGTCGGGCAGCAGCATCATGATGAGGTCGGCCTCGGCGGCCGCGGTGGCCACGTCCACCACCCGCAGGCCCGCCTCCTCGGCCTTGCGGCGCGAGGAGGAGCCCTCGCGGAGGCCCACCCGGACGTCCACGCCCGACTCCTTCAGGTTGAGCGCGTGGGCGTGGCCCTGGGACCCGTAGCCCAGCACCGCGACCTTGCGGCCCAGGATGATGGAGCGGTCGGCGTCGTTCTCGTAGTACACGTTGGCCATTGCGGTGTTCCCTCGGGTGTGGGTCGGACGGGTCATGTTCGCAGCGAGCGGCGGAGCACCGCCAAACCGCTGCCGGGGCGGTCAGCCCGCGTGTTCGAGCTTCGGCAGCGCCACGCGGCCCGTGCGCTGCAGGTCGATGATGCCGAGCGGCCGGAGCAGCTCCTCGAGGTCGTCGAGGCGGCCCGGGTGGTCGTCGAGCGACACGGTCATCTCGTCGTGGCCGACGTCGAGCACGCGGCCGTCGAACAGCTCCACCAGCTCGATGACCTGGTGGCGGGTGTCCGGCAGCGCCTTCACCGTGGCGAGCATCAGCTCGCGCTCCACCGAGTCCCGGGGGTCGAGCTCGCTGATCTTGATCACGTTGATGAGCTTGTTCAGCTGCTTGACGATCTGCTCCAGCGGCGCGGTCTCCACGTCGACCACGACCGTGATGCGGCTGAAGCGCTCGTCGTCGGTGGGGGCCACCGCGAGGGAGTAGATGTTGTAGCCGCGGCGGGCGAACAGGCCGGCCACGCGGGCCAGCACTCCCGAGCGGTTCTCCACCAGCACCGACAGGACGTGGTGCTTGGGTGCGGGTGCGGGGGCGGGCAGGTTCATCGCGCCCCACCCCCCTGGGACGGGTCGACCACGATGTCGGAGTTGCTGAGCCCGGCGGGCACCATCGGGAAGACCTTCTCGGCGGCGTCGGTGCGGAACTCGAGCACCACGGGCCGGTCGTCGATCTCGTTGGCCTTGTCGATGGCCGGGCCCACCTCCTCCGGGGACTCCACCCGCATGGCCACGCACCCCATCGCCTCGGACCACTTCACGTAGTCGGGCAGGTCCGGCGACAGGTACACCTCGGAGTAGCGCTCCTCGTAGAACATCTCCTGCCACTGGCGCACCATGCCGAGGTAGGCGTTGTTGAGGATCGCCACCTTCACCGGGATGCGTTCGGTGGCGGCGGTGACCAGCTCCTGGGCGGTCATCTGGAAGCAGCCGTCGCCGTCGACGGCCCACACCATGCGGTCCGGCCGGCCCACCTTGGCGCCGATGGCCGCGGGCACGGAGAAGCCCATGGTGCCGAGGCCGCCCGAGTTGATCCAGGTGTACGGGTGGTTGAAGCGCCAGTACTGGCTGGTCCACATCTGGTGCTGACCCACGCCGGAGGCCACGATGCAGTCCTCCGGCGCCCGGGAGCGGAGCTCCTCGAGCACGTACTGGGGCTTGAGCAGGTCGCCCGGCCCGGACGGCTCGTAGACGAGCGGGAAGCGCTCCTGCCATCCGGAGATGGTCTGCTTCCAGGTGGAGCGGTCGGGCTGGGCCGCCGCCACCGCGTCGGCGCTGCCGTCACCGCCGGAGAGGTCGCGCAACGCCCGGACGATCTCGGTGATCACGAGCCGGCAGTCCCCCACGATCGGCACGTCGGGGCGACGGACCTTGCCGAGCTCGGCGGGGTCGATGTCGACGTGGATCACCTTGGCGCCGGGGGCGAAGGCATCGACCTTGCCGGTGACCCGGTCGTCGAAACGGCTACCGAGCGCGATCAGCAGGTCGGACTCCTGCATCGCGGTGACCGCGGTGTAGTTGCCGTGCATTCCGGGCATGCCGAGGCACAGCGGATGGTCGTCGGGGAAGGCTCCGCGGGCCATCAGGGTGGTGACCACCGGGATCCCGGTCAGCTCGGCGAGCTCCCGGAGCACCTCGGCCGCCCGTGCCTTGAGGATGCCACCGCCCGCGTAGATGACGGGACGCTCCGCCGCGAGGATCAGCTGGGCCGCCTCACGGACCTTCTTGGCGTGCCCCTTGGTGGTGGGCCTGTAGCCGGGGAGGCTGGAGGCCACCTCGTCGTCGGTGGGCCAGTACCACTCCATGGCCGACGCCGGGTTCTTCGGGTCGACGATGTCCTTCGGGATGTCCACGAGCACGGGCCCGGGCCGCCCGGTGGTGGCGATGTGGAACGCCTGGCGGATCACCAGCGGGATGTCCTCGGCGCGGGTGACCAGCTCGTTGTGCTTGGTGACCGAGCGGGTGATGCCGACGGTGTCGCACTCCTGGAACGCGTCGGTGCCGATCGCCTGGCTCGGCACCTGACCGGTGATCACCACCATCGGCACCGAGTCCATGTAGGCGTCGCACAGCGGCGTGACGATGTTGGTGGCGGCCGGACCGGAGGTCACCATGGCCACGCCGGGGCGCCCGGTGGCGTGGGCGAAGCCCTCCGCCATGTGTCCGGCGCCCTGCTCGTGACGCACGAGGATGTGCCGGATCGGGCTGTCGATGATCGGGTCGTACACCGGCAGGATCGCCCCGCCCGGGAGCCCGAAGACGACCTCGGTGCCCTCGAGCTCGAGGGCCTTGATGAGAGCTCGTCCGCCGTCGGTGGTGGTCATGTGTGGTTCCTGTCTGCTCGGGACGACGGGATCTGTCCGCCGCACTCCCCTGCCGTCGTGCCGGATCGTCGGCACGACGCAGCGCCACGATCCGGGAAAACCGGAACGACCTCCCGGCCGGGAGGTCGTGGGCGCACGCGGGTTGAGGTCCGGTCCGTGCGCCCTCAGGGCACTACGAGGAGGACGTTCAGCTCGCGCATCGCCGACAGTGTGCCCGCTCGGCCACCGCGGCGGCAACCCGCCTCATGCCGGGGGGAAGAGGTGGGGCCCCAGCAAGGCGATCGAGTCGGGCACGAAGGCCTCCGTGGCGAGCAGTTCGCGCAGTTCGTTGACGGTGACCCACCGCGCCTCCACCACCTCGCCGTCGGCGAACGTCACCGGCCCGTCCCAGCGCACACGCCACATGCGGGCCACCTCGGCGACGTCGGCATCCTCGTAGCGGCCCGACCCGAGCGGCTCCAGCGGAACGCCCGTGACACCCACCTCCTCGGCGAGCTCCCTCGCCGCCGCGGCCTCCCAGTCCTCCCCGGCGGTCACCACCCCGCCCGCCGCGAGGTCCCAGCGCGACGGCCACATGTCCTTGGTGGGCGCCCGCAGGTGGACCAGCACCCGGTCGGCCGGGTCCTGCACCAGCACGAAGGTGCAGCGGTGTAGTGCTCGAGATCGGCCTGATCCCCGATCAGCTTCGCGAGTGCGGCGCTCTGCCCCGG
>CAIPVR010000117.1 GCA_903868545.1 uncultured Actinomycetes bacterium | reverse complement strand
CCCGACGCGGACGTCCTCGAGGCCTACGAGCGCCTCATCCACGACGCCATGGGCGGCGACCACACCCTGTTCACCACGAGCGACGGCATCGAGCGACTGTGGGAGGTGTCGGCACCCCTGCTGGCCGACCCGCCGCCGGTGCGGCCCTACTCCCCGGGTTCGTGGGGCCCGAACGCGATCCACCAGCTGGTGGCCCCTCACGCCTGGCGCCTGCCGTTCGAGCGCGCCTGGCGGGACGGGTGAACGGGACCGGCCGGCTCACCCGGCGGTGAAGGTGGTGGCGACCACGTCGCGCTGCTGCCACACCGACACGTCACCCGCGAGGTCGAAGGTGGCCGCCGCGGCCGGGGCCCCGGCCCAGCCGCCCACCTCCACCCGGAACGCACCGGGTTCGCAGACCAGGTCGAAGTCCTCGTCGAGGAACGCGAGGCGCGACGGGTGCAGCGTGAGGGTCACCCGGCTGGACGCGCCGGGTGCCAGCGAGACCCGGCCGAACCCGACGAGCTGGCGCTCGGGGCGGGCGACCGACGCCGTCTCGTCGTGCACGTAGCACTGCACCACCTCGTCGCCGGCCCGGGCGCCGGTGTTGGTGACGGTGACCGAGACGGAGGTGGGTTCGAGCGTGTAACCCTCGTCCACGGCCAGGTCGTCGTAGGCGAACGTGGTGGTGCTCAGTCCGAAGCCGAACGGGTGCAGCGGCCCCGACGGCGAGTCGGTGTAGTCGCCCCAGAACTGGCTGCGGCCCCCGCCGGCGCGGTGGTTGTAGTGCACCGGTAGCTGGCCCACCGTGCGCGGGAGGCTCACCGGCAGCCGACCCGACGGGGCCACCTCACCGAGCAGCACGTCGGCGAGTGCGCTGCCACCCTCCACACCGGGCAGCCAGGCGAGCAGCGTCGCGTTCGACCGTTCCTCCACCGCGTCGAGGGTGTGGACCCTCCCGGAGACCACGACGGTGACCACCGGGGTGTCCGTGGCGGCGCAGGCCTCCGCGACGGCGTCGAGGAGCTCGAGCTGCACCCCGGTGAGGTCGAGGTCCGTGGCGTCGCGGGTCTCGCCCACCGTGGCATCGAGCGTGAGCCCGCTGCGGCCGCCCACGCACACCACCGCCAGGTCGGCATCGGCGGCGGTCCGAGCCGCGAGCTCGATCCCGGAACGGTCGTGACCGGTGACGGCACAGCCCCGTTCGTGGACGACCTCGGTGCTGGCGCCGAGCAGTGCGGCCCGCAGCCCTGCGAGCGGCGTCACGATGTCGGGCAGGTACGGGCCGGGCGCGAACGCCCCGCCGGCCTGGGGGAGCAGGTCGCCGCCGGCGCCGGTGGACGCGTCGCCGTAGATGATCTCGAGGTGCGCGGGGTAGTGGTAGTCACCCTCGAGCAGGCGGGGGTCGTCGGCCGCGGGGCCCACCACCGCCACCCGCCGGAGGGTGCCGGCGGCCACCGGGACGGTGCCGTCGTTGTCGAGCAGCACGAGCGACTCCACCGCGGCGCGCCGGGCGAGGGCCCGGCCCTGCGGGGTGCCGAACGCCTCGGCGGCAGCGTGCTCCTCCACGTAGGGGTACTCGAACAGTCCCAGCTCGAACTTCTGGTGCAGCACGCGGCGCACCGACACGTCGATGAGCTCCTCGGGGATCACCCCGGCCTCCACCAGCGCAGGGAGGTGGGCGTAGCAGTCGAGCGACGGCATCTCCACGTCGAGGCCGGCCAGCAACGCCTTCGCCGCCGCCACCGCCTTGGTCGGTGCGATGCGGTGGTGCGTCTCGAGCAGCGCGACCGAGAAGTAGTCGGCCACCACCGTGCCGTGGAAACCGAGTTCGCCGCGCAGCAGTTCGGTGAGGATGCGCGGCGAGCCGGCACAGGCCAGCCCGTCGACCGACGAGTAGCTGTTCATCACCGACGCGAGGCCGGCGTCGCGGATGGCGGCCGCGAACGGCTCGGCGAACACCTCCCGCAGTTCGCGGGGTCCCAGTTGCACCGGGCCGTGGTTCAGCCCGCCGTCGGGTAGGCCGTAGCCCAGGAAGTGCTTGGCGGTGGCCACCACGGCGTCGGCCAGCCCGGAGCGGTCCTCGCCGGTGGTGGCCTGCATGCCCCGCACGTAGGCCACGCCGAGTTCGCCCGCGAGCACCGGATCCTCGCCGTAGGTCTCCTCCACGCGGCCCCAGCGAGGGTCGCGGGCGATGTCGAGCACCGGTGAGAGCGTCTGGCGGGCGCCCACGGCCACCATCTCCGAGCGGATGTGGGTGGCCACGGCCCGCACGAGGTCGCGGTCCCACGTCCCGGCGAGGCCGATCGCCTGCGGGAACTGCACGGCGTCCCGCGCGCAGAACCCGGCCACCGCCTCCTCGTGGACGATCGCCGGGATCCCGAGCCGGGTCTCGTTCACCAGCCAGTGCTGGAGGTGGTTCGCCAGCCGGGCGAGGCCGGTCGGCCGCAACCCCGTGGAGGCGGCGATCCGGGTGACCTGCCCGGTGCCGTGGGGCATGAGGCGCGCCGCGGCGGCGGGGGAGAAGGCGTCGTCCGACACGAGCTGGGTGGACCACACGCAGCCCAGTTGGGCGAGCTTCTCCTCGAGGGTCATCCGGGCGAGCAGTTCCTCCACGCGGGGGTCGTCGTCGGGTGGGGGATGGTCGGCGGGACTCATGGGTCGCGATCTTGGCAGGGCGGGGCGGGCGTGCTCAGGGCAGGGGCTCGGTGGCCTCGGCCACCTCGGGCCGCTCCCGGGCGTCGCGCACGACCACGGCGCCGAGGGCGACCATGACCACCGCGATCCCCACCACCTGTACGACGGTGACCTCCTGGCCCAGCGCGGCCCACGCCACCGCGGTGGAGATCGCCGGCATCGCCAGGGTGATGAGCGATGCCAGCACCAGCGTCACGTGGGCGTGGGCCCAGTTGATGAACACGTGGCCCGAGCCCGCCACCAGCACGATCAGCAGGATGCGCAACGCGATCGACGGGTCGAGGGTGCCGTCGGCGCCGCCGAGCGCGCCGCCCGCCAGCGCGAAGGGCGCCACCACCAGGAACGCCACCAACTGGTTGACGGTCATGTACTCGAACGTGCCCAACTGCTCCCGTGCCCGTTTCGAGGTCACGAAGTACGCCGCCCAGGCGATGAGTGCCAGCACCGCGAACAGGTCGCCCAGACGGGTGCTGCCGCCCACGTCCGGCGCGCCGAAGGCCACCATCGCCACACCCCCGACCGACACCACCGTGGCCACCACGTGCCGGGCCCGGATCCGCTCGCCGAACATCGCGGCCGCGAACCCGAGCAGGACCAGGGGCTGCAGGGCGCTCACCGTGGTGGCGGTGGCCACGCTGGTGAGCCGCACTGCCAGGAAGAAGGTGGCGATGTCGGCCCCGTAGGCCACGCCGCCCGCCCAGCCGAAGCGGAACGTGGCGCGCCGCAGGCGTCGACCGGAGGCGTACAGGGCCACGAGGTAGATGACGGTGCCGAACCAGAGCCGGTGGAACGCGATGGCCAGGCCGTTCATGGGGACCGAGGCGATCACCACGTTCCCCACGCCCCACGCCACCACCGCCCACACCGCGGCGGCCACGCCAGCGGGCTCGTTGCGGGGTGCGGCTACGTTCGGTCCATGGCTGACGTCGTGATCTTCCACAACCCGAACTGCTCCACCTCGAAGTACGCAGTGTCCCTCGCCGCGGACCTCGGCGTCGACGTGGAGGAGCGCCGCTACCTGCTCAAGGCGCAGCGACCCACCCGTGAGGAGTTCGAGGTGCTGGTGCGGCAGGTCGAGGACCCGGCCACCGACCTGGTGCGCCGCGACGCCAACTTCGCCAAGCTCGGGCTCACCGACGCCGACGTGGCCACCGCGGCGCAGGTGGTCGACGTGCTGGCGGAGCACCCGGCCCTGCTGCAGCGGCCGGTGCTGGTGAAGGGCGACCGCGCCATCATCGGCCGGCCCAAGGACCGCGTGGAGCCGTTCCTCACGAGCTGACCCCGTGATTCGGGCGGCGCCGCGGGTGCTGTGCCGGCGCGGCGGCACTCCCGCCCGACGCGGGCCGGTCGAACGTGCGTACGATCGGCCGCATGGGTGGTGATGCGTTCGAGGAGGCGGCCCGGGCGGTCGACGAGCTGTTCGAGGCCGGCCGGCGCCAGGAGTTGAGCTCGGGTGAGTTCACCAACGGGGTGGTGGACGCCTTCCTCGAGTACCTCCGCCACGAGGACCCGCGGGACGAGCCACACCTGCTGGTGGACTACGCGGTGGCCTGCGCCGAGGAGCTCGGGGGGCTGCGGCTGTTCGCCGACCGCCTGCTCGCCGCGGAGGTGGAGCGGATGCTCGGCTGGTGCCTGGCCCGGCAGGGTCGGCGCCTCGAGTTCGACGGCCTGCTCCGCGACCTGTCGGAGCGACTCGCCGAGGGCGACGACGTCGCCCGGACCGAACTGCTGGAGCTCTGCCGTGACGGCGAGGACCTCCGCCCGGCGCTGTTCGCCCCGGTGGGATGGGGGATCGAGGTGCTGCGTCTCGCCCACCGGTTCGGCCAGGCGCGGGCGCTGCACGCGGCCCTCGATCCCCGGTTCCCGGCCCGGTTGGCCTCGCCCTCACGCGACCACGGCGAGGCCTACGTGGCGGCGCTCGACCTCCTCGCCCACCTCGCCGTGGATCCCCTCCGGCCCGACATCGCCACCGTCGCCCGGCGCTGCCTGGTGGACCTGGTGCGACACCACCGCACCGCGCCCGACGCGGCGGTGCGGGTGCCGCCGCACCGCCTCGACGCCGAGGACCGCGAGGCACTGCTCGTGGCGCTCGAGGCGCGGGAGGAGCTCGAGGCGCGGTGGACCGAGGAGGGCTATGAGTGCGGCGGCCTCCGGCGGGGCACGGTCGTGGTCCGCACGCTGGTCTGGCAGGCGGCCGACTGCGTGCACGCGGAGCTGGTCGCCGGGCGCTGACCCCCGTGCCGGCCGGCGTCAGGCCAGCAGCACGGCGGTGAGGGCGCGGACGCCCTCCTCGGCGACCTCGGCGGTGTCGAGGTCGGGCCGGAACACCGAGCGCACGAAGCCCACCACCATCTGGCCCACCAGCAGTTCGGCCGCGCCGTCGGTGTCGTCGAGCTCCGGCACCGACGCCGCCAGCCATCCGCGGGCTGCGGGCACCATGAGGTCGAGCAGTTCCCCGCCGACCGGGAGCACCGTCGGCTCGCCGCGCATGCCCTCGCCGATCAGCAGTCGCCAGATGGCCTGCTCCTCCATGGCGCCGGCGAAGACCACGCGGTAGAGGTCGGCGAGGCGCTCCGCAGGCGGCGCGGCCGGGTCCACGGGCAGCGGGTCCACCACGCGGTCGCCGTAGCGGCGTTCCGCGACCACGGCCGCGAGCAGCGCGTCCTTCGACTCGAAGTAGTGGTAGATCGCGGCCACCTGCAGGTCGCAGGCCGCTGCGAGCTGCCGCATGCTCATGCCGGTGGCGCCGCGCTCGGACATGAGGCGCAGCGCGGTGTCGAGGATGTGCTCCCGCTGGTTCGGTCGGGCCTCGGCGGTGCCGGCCGGGACGCTGCTCACCGCCGACCTCCCGTTCAGTGGGGGACCGGACAGGCGGTGTAGGTGGCCGGCAGGTCCTGCAGCCCGATCACGAGCGACGAGGACGCCCGCCCCGGGGTGACGCCCTCCGGGATCGTGATGTCGGGCAGTCGGGTGAGGAGCTCCTGGAAGACCGTGACGATCTCCATGCGGGCCAGGTTCGCGCCCAGGCAGAAGTGGGGACCGATACCGAAGCCGAGGTGCGGGTTGGGATCGCGGGTGAGGTCGAGGTCGTCGGGACGGTCGAAGACCCGCTCGTCGCGGTTGGCGCCCGCGTACAGCATGAGGATGCGGTCGCCCTCCTTCAGCTCGGTGTTGCGGTACGTGTGGTCCCGGGTGACGGTGCGGATGAAGCCGAGCACCGGGCTCACGTAGCGCACGAGCTCGTCCGCCGCGGTGGCCATGAAGGCCTCGTCCCACAGCTTGTCGAGCAGCTGCTGCTTCTGTTCGGGGAACCGGGAGAGGGCCAGCAGCCCGCCGGAGATGGCGTTGCGCGTGGTCTCGTTGCCGGCCACGAGCAGCACGGCCAGGAAGGCCAGCAGCTCGTCGTCGTTGAGGCCCACGTCCTCGCCGCTCTCCGCGGCGCGCCGCTCGAGCTCCTCGCGGGTGACGCCCTGGACGGCCTTGTGCTCCTTGGCCAGCTCGCCGGCGTCGAAGGCCCGGGTGAGGATCGAGATGATGTCGTCCTTCGGGTCGGCTCGGCGCTCGGCGATGAGCTCGATGCACATCGTGGCGTACTCGCCGAACGCAGCCGCCGCGTTGTGCAGGACCGGGTCGTCGGCCTCGATGTGGCCGTCGCCGGCCATCATGTCGTCGCTCCAGCGGTACATGCTCAGCCGCTGCTCGGGGTCGAGGCCCATCAGCTCGCAGATGATGATGAGCGGGACGTGCGCAGCGAACTCGTCGACGAAGTCCACCTCACCCTTGGCGGCGATCTGGTCGACGATCTCGTTGGTGAGCTGGCGCACGTGGGGGATGAGCTCGCGCACCCGGCGCGGCGTGAACCCCTGGTTGATGAGCCGGCGCTGCCGGATGTGCTCCTCGCCGTCGAGCGTGATGATCGACATGTCACCGGCGATGATCGGCCGGACCCCGAACTTCGAGCAGTAGGTCTCCGGGTCGCGGGAGATGTGGAACACGTCCTCGTGGCGCGCCGTGACGTACAGGTCGTTCTTCGCGTCGCGGTGGAGGTGGTCGAGGTCGCGGAGCGCCCGGTAGGTCTCCCACGGGTCGTCGAAGGTGGTGGGGTCGCAGAAGTCGACCCGGTCGAGGTCGACGGCGGAGCGGGGCGTACCGGTGACGGGGGCGTCGGGCATGGCGGTCACCGTACCGACCGACCGAACGTTCGTTCAAGCGATGTTGCCGCTACGTTGTCGGCCCATGCAGCTGAGCGACGTCGACCTGTTGGACCTGGACCGCTTCGTCACCGGCGAGCACCACGAGATGTTCAAGGTGCTCCGCGAGCAGGATCCCGTGCACTGGTCCGACGAGCCGCCGTCGGAGGGCAAGGGGTTCTGGTCGATCACCAAGCACGCGGACCTCCAGATGGTGAACCGCGACACCACCACCTTCTCCAGCGAGACCGGAGGCACCCAGCGCGTCGACTTCTGGGACAAGGACGAGAACGCGGCGTTCGACACGCGCGGCGTGATGCTGGTGGACACCGATCCGCCCCAGCACACCCGCTACCGCCGACTGGTGAACAAGGGCTTCACGCCGAGGATGATCAACCTGCTCGAGCAGCACCTCCGCTACCGGGCCGAGCTGGTGGTGGACGAGGTCATCGAGCGTGGCGAGTGCGAGTTCGTCTCCGACCTCGCCGCCGAGCTGCCGCTGCAGGCCATCGCCGAGATCATGGGCGTGCCCCAGGAGGACCGGCGGCTCATGTTCGACTGGTCGAACACGATGATCGGGGCGCAGGACCCGGAGTTCAACGAGACGGGGGGCGCGGAGAAGGCCCAGGAGGCCGCGGCGCAGGTGTTCGCCTACGCCAACGCACTCGGGGCGGCCCGCCGGGAGGACCCCCGCGACGACATCGTGACCACGCTCATCAACGCGGAGATCGAGGGCGAGCGCCTCAGCGAGCTCGAGTTCGACATGTTCATGCTGCTGCTCACCGTGGCCGGCAACGAGACCACGCGGAACGCCACCTCGTCGGGCATGAACGCGCTGCTCGAGAACCCTGAGCAGTTCGCACAGCTGCTCGAGCGGGCCGACGACACCGCCTACGTGTCCACCGCGATCGACGAGGTGCTGCGGTGGGCCACCCCGGTGCTGCACTTCCGGCGCACCGCCACGGTCGACACCGAGGTGCGGGGCCAGGAGATCAAGGCGGGGGAGAAGCTGCTCATCTGGCACATCTCCGCCAACCGTGACGAGGAGGCGTTCCCCGACCCGTTCCGCTTCGACATCGAGCGCACGCCGAACGAGCACGTGGCGTTCGGCGGTGGCGGGGCGCACTACTGCCTGGGCGCCAACCTGGCGAAGCTCGAGCTCGAGATCATCTTCGCCGAGATCCTCAGCCGCATGTCCGACCTCGAGAAGGCCGGCGACGCGGAGATGCTGCGGTCGAACTTCATCGGCGGGGTGAAGCGCCTCCCGGTGACCTTCACCCCCGGTCCCCGCAAGCACCCGGCGCCCGCAGGGGCCTGACTATGGTGCCCCCATGTCGATGGGGGTGCCCCGGGTGGAGGGTCGCGCCGCCGGCGCTGCCGCGAAGGGGCCGCGCGTGCGCGAGGCGCTGCTCGGCTACGCGTACCTCGTCCCGGCCTTCGTGGTCTTCGGGATCTTCTTCTTCTACCCGCTGGGCCGGCTCGTCCAGCTGAGCCTCTTCGACACCCGCGGGGTGTTCGCCAACCAGCGCCAGGAGTTCGTCGGGTTCTCCCAGTGGTGGGACGTGCTCGGGGGCGAGGAGTTCCGATCCAGCCTCTGGATCACCTTCCAGTACGTGCTGTTCACCGTGCCGGCCGGGATCGTCCTCGGCATCGTGCTGGCCACGCTCGCGCACCGGAAGATGAAGGGGATCAAGTTCTTCCAGACCGTCTTCTCGTCCACCGTGGCCACATCGGTGGCGGTGGCGTCGGTGATCTTCTTCGCCCTCATCAACCCCGAGGTCGGCTACTTCCGCAACATCTCCTGGTTGTCGTGGCTCAACACCGAGAACCCCGACACGGCGCTCCTCGCCGTGTCGGTCAGCTCGGTGTGGCAGAACCTCGGTCTCACGTTCATCATCGTGCTCGCCGCACTGCAGTCGATCCCCGACGACCTCACCGAGGCGGCCACGCTCGACGGGTTCGGGCCGGTACGACGCTTCTTCCGTGTCACGCTCCCGTTGCTGGGGCCCACGCTCATGTTCGTGGTCGTGGTGCTGGTGATCTTCGCGTTCCAGGCCTTCGCCCAGATCGACATCCTCACCAAGGGTGGCCCGCAGGGCCGGACCGAGACGCTCGTGTACCGCATCTTCACGATCCAGTTCGACGACGTGAACACCGCGGCGGTGATGTCGCTCGGGCTCTTCGCGCTCACGTTCGTGATCACGCTGTTCCAGTACGGGATGCTCGAGCGCCGGGTGACCTATGGCGACTGACCTGACCGCACCGACCGGCGGTTCCCCGCGTCGCGGCGCGCCCCGCCTCGGCGACGTGTTGTGGTACCTCCTGATGACGGCGTTGTCGCTGATCGTCCTGTTCCCGGTGTGGATGACGATCGTGCGCGCGCTGTCGAGCCCGATCCCGTACCTGCGGAACGGCCTGCCGCCGTACCCGGTGGAGGTGCAGTGGAACGTGTTCCGCTCGGCCTGGACCGAGGGTGACCTCGCCCGGGCCTTCCTCATCTCCACCGTGGTCACCCTGGTGATCACCGGGGCGCAGCTCGTCACGTCCGTGTTGGCCGCCTACTCCTTCGCGTTCCTCCGGTACCCGTTGAAGAAGCTGCTGTTCGCGCTCACGATCGCCACACTGCTGCTGCCCATCGAGGTGACCCTCGTGGTGAACGCCCGCACGATCCGCTCGTGGGACTGGCTCAACTCGATCCAGGGCCTGTCCGCACCGTTCCTCGCCACGGCGTTCGGGATCTTCCTGATCCGCCAGGCGTTCCTGGGTATCCCCGGCGACCTGCGCGACGCGGCGATGATCGAGGGGTACTCGCACTGGCGCTTCATGTGGCGCGTTGCGGTCCCGGTGTGCCGCGCGCCGGTGGCCGGCTTCGCCCTGATCGCCCTGCTGTCGGCGTGGGGCCAGTACACCTGGCCCCGCCTCGCGGTCACCGTCTCGGACTGGGAGCCGCTGCAGACGCGGCTCGCCTCGCTCGCCGTGCAGAACATCGACCGGTCCAACATCGGCTTCGCCGGGGCCCTCATCGCGGCCGTGCCGATCGTCGTCCTGCTCATCGTGTTCCAACGACAGCTCATCCGTGGCCTGACCGCCGGTGCGGTCAAGGGCTGAACCACGACCCGACCCGCCGTCCCACCCGGAGGACCCCATGAACCGTCGCCTCACCCGCGTGCTGCTCGCCTCGCTCGTGCCCCTCGCCCTGCTCGTCGCTGCGTGCGGCGGTGGTGGCGGTGGTGGTGACGGAGCGTCCTCCGATGCCGGGGCCGCCTGTCCGGTGGACGCGCTGAAGGACGTGACCCAGCCGGTGGAGGTCACCGTGTGGAGCAACTTCACGGCGCTCTCCAAGCGCACCTTCGAGGCGATGGTGCAGCAGTACAACCAGAGCCAGGACAAGGTGCGGGTGCGGTTCGAGCCCCAGGGCGTCTCGTTCGAGGAGGTGCTCCGCAAGTACAAGCTCGCGGCGGAGGACGAGAAGCTCCCGAACCTCGTGCTGCAGGAGGACACCACCACGCAGGTGATGGCCGACTCCGGCACGATCATCCCCGGTCAGGCCTGCTACGACGCCGATCCGGCGGCGAAGAAGATCCTCGACGACTTCCTCCCGATCGCCGTGGCCAGCTACGACGTGGACGGGAACCTCCAGCCGGTGGGCTTCGACGTGTACACCGCGCTGGTCTTCTACAACCGGGACCACTTCCGTCGAGCCGGTCTCGACCCCGACACGCCCCCGGCCACTCTCGACGAGATGAAGGCCGACGCCCAGAAGCTGAAGGCGGCGGGGATCTCGCCGGAGGGCCCCGTCGCGGTGGTGGGCCTGTCGTGGCAGGTGGAGTGGTGGCTCACCGGCGTGCAGCAGGCCATCGTGAACCAGGACAACGGACGCAAGGGGCTGGCCACGGCGTCGGAGTTCGAGAACGCGGACACCACCCGGTTGTTCGACTTCTGGCGCGGCATGGTCACCGAGGGTCTCGCCAAGCCGTTCCCCGGGACCGAGGGCCAGACCAACCAGCTCTTCGCCATGGCCACCGACTCGGCGTCGATGGTGGTGGAGAGTTCCGCCGGGGTGAACACCATCGCCGGGCTCCTCGAGGGCACCGTCGACCCGGAGACGGTCAAGCAGGACCTCGGCGTGGAGCTGCCCCCGGGTCTGAAGCTCGACCTCGACCTCGGTGTGGGCGCCTACCCGGGGATCGAGGAGCCGGGCCAGGGTCAGATCGGCGGTGGTGCCTGGTACCTCACGAACGGCGGCACGAAGGAGCAGCAGGCCGCGGCGTGGGACTTCATGAAGTGGTTCAACTCCACGCCGCAGCAGGTGCAGTGGGCGCTCGCCGGCAGCGGCCTGCCGGTGGTGCAGAGCGCGGTCGACGACCCGCAGCTGACGGCCAAGTGGGACACCACCCTCGCGGGCAAGTGGAACAAGGTGGCGTTCGGGGTCCTGCAGAACGTGGATCCCGACTTCCCCGGTCCGCTGATCGGTGACTACAAGGCCACCCGTGAGGCCATCCGCAACGCCTACGAGCGGGTGCTGCTCGGCGACGGCCAGGTCCAGCCGGCGATCGACGAGGCGAACGGGAAGATCACTGCGGCGGCGGAGGAGTACCGGACGACCGTGGGCGGCTGACGGCCCCGGCGTCCGGGCTCACGCAGGGACCCCGGAGGGTCACTTCACCAGGACGCCACGGCAGCCGAGCAGCACCTGCTGGCCGGTGGGCTGGTCCACGGCCCAGGCACAGGTGAGGTGGTTGCCGGGACCCACGTCGATCGCCGCTCCCCAGCCGGCACCGTCGCCGTTGAACTCGATCGAGGAGAGCACGCCGTTGGCGGCGTCGATCACCTTCACGCGGGGCACGCCGTCGGGGTCGAACGCCCGGCCGTTCATGAGGATCCGGCGGCGGTCCAGCAGGACGACGTCCAGCGAACCACCGGCCATCACCGCCGGCGCCGGCGGTGCGGGTGGGGTGTTCACGGCCAGCTGGGGTGCTGCGGTGGCCGCGGCCAGGTCGATGCGACCGGCGCCCGAGTCGACGTCACGGCCCGGTACCGACACGTCGCGCGCCGTGCCCTCGAGCTGGGCGCGCACCTGTTCGGTCGTTCGTGACGGCTGTTGCTGGCGCAGCACCGCCGCTGCGCCCGCCACCATCGGCGTGGCCATCGAGGTGCCGCTCATCGTGCAGTAGCCGCCGGACCGGCACGTGGAGAGGATCGAGACGCCGGGGGCCGCGACCGACACGTAGCTGCCCCGGGTGGAGAACCCGGCCACGTTGTCGGCCGGGTCCGTGGCGGCCACGGCGATGGCCCGGGGCGACCGGCCCGGCCAGTTGGCCTCGCCGCCCGCACCGCTGTTGCCCGCGGCCGCCACCACCACGCTGGGGGCCTTGCCCCTCGACGTGTCGGTGGTGACACGGTCGAGCGCGGCGGCCATGTCGCCCGGCACGTTGCCGGGACCGCCGAGCGACAGGTTGATCACGTCCGCACCGGCCTGGTGGGCCCAGAGGATGCCCGCCACCACATCGGTGGACCATCCGCTGCCGGTGGCGCTCAGCACCCGGACCGGGAGGATCTGCGCACCGGGTGCCACGCCGGCACCGCCGAGGCCGTTGTCGCGGGCGGCGGCCACGATGCCCGCCACGTGGGTGCCGTGCCCGTGCGGGTCGACGTTGCCCGGGGTGCCGTTGGCCGCGTCGCCGTAGAGGAAGGAGGTTCCGGCGGCCACTCGGGGCCGCCCGTCGGGCAGCGGCGGCGTGAGGTCGGCGTGGGTGCCGCTGACCCCGGTGTCGACCACGGCCACCGTCGTGCCCCGGCCGTCGAGGCCGGCCGGCAGCGTGGTGGCACCGATCCGTGTCGGCCCGTACTGCGACGAACTCAGCGGGTCGGCGAGGAGCTGCACCCGCTCGGCCGGGGCCGCGCTCTCCACGCCCGCGACCGCGGCGAGCTGGGCGGCGAGCGCGTCGGCCTGCTGCGGCGGTGACTGGATGCGCACCACCGAGATCCCCCCGGGTTCCTCGCCGTTGCGGTCGAGGACCACGCCGACGGGGGTTCCGGGGTCACCACGGGTCTCGCGGGCCAGGTCGCGCACCTCCGCGGGTGAGTCGAGCGACGACGGATCCGCGATGGCGTCGGCAACCGGTCCGTCGGGGCCGTCGGCGGGGAGACCTGCCGCCGCTGCCGCCCCTG